>JAFXHG010000010.1 GCA_017536505.1 Bacilli bacterium | reverse complement strand
TAATAATTAATTTTTTTAAATATAAAAAGAAATATTAATAAATATTTCTTAATCTTCAAGTTTGTTTAGGTTTTCTAGGTGGCTGATTAATTAATTTTATGGTCGCACCTAAATCCACGATTTTGCCATACACGGCAAAACGATCAGAAACATTATTTTTACTAAGTTCACAGGCAACTCTAGCCCTATCAATTAATTATTTGTATCCATAGTTTTTTTATCTATGTGCTTGATACTTTCAAAAATAGTTGTATTATATTCTTTAATTTTGCTCATACTTACCTCCTTTATATACCAAATATTTTTTTATAATCAAGCTTGCTTTAGTAGGTAGTATAATTATGTTACAAGAACATTTGCTTGTAAATGGAAATTGTGTGAAAAGAAAAAAATACCACGATTTATGGTATTCTATTTATTTTTTTAAGAATGGAAATATTTTGTTTCTTAATTCTAATCTCTTTTGTTTTTTCATTGCTTTTTTATTTTCTTCTTCTAATCTTCTTTGTTCTTCATCAAACTTTCTTTGTTCTTCTTCTAGTTGACTTATTCTTAATGAGTGCAATTGTTCTTGCATCCATTTAGGACAATCACAAATATTAACAAAAATATTATTTAAAATATTATTTTCATTACCACGAAGAACTTCAAGAACAGAATTTGAATTACAATTATATGAATATTCATCGGTGTATGAATGTGCATCAAGTTTAAATTCGCTTAAAAAACGAAACTCAGTATTACTTATTGAAACGCCATACTTACTAATATCTACAAAAAAACTAGAATTTAATGGTCTAATTCCATATGTAAATTGACTTTCGTAGCCCTTGAATTCCATCAATTTATCATAACATTCATTAATAATAGAACTACAATTTAAAAATAATTTTTTACCTCTATCAAATTCAGTCGAATCACTTTTTAAATATAAATCATTATCATTTTTAGCAAAAACAATTTCTTGATAATTATTAATTTTACCATCAAAATTTATTCCAAAACGAAGTTCATTATCATTATAGTTTAATCCATAAATTACTAAAGCAAAAAATTTATGATACATGGATTTACACTTATATTCTAAATACGAATCGTAATGTTCTTTTATTTGTTTCATATCATATTCTGTTTTCTTTAATAATTTAGCAATGTCGTATAAAGAAACACAATTTGAATCAAAATTTTTTTCTGTTAATAAAATTCTTTTTATTTCTTCTAAAATTGCTGTTGAGTTAATTGCTGGTTTATAACTAACTAAATGTCTATCATCCCATGCTTTTGTTGAAATATTTTGGTCTGTATAAAAATAAACTTTTTTATCTTTTTTTGAATACTGAACTGTGTTAAATACTACACCTGGATTAGATTCAAAAATTTTATTTAAACAATTTTCTAACCAAAATTCTTCAACATTATAAATGGTTGTGATTTTAATATTTTCACCTAATTCTTTTAATGACAAAACTGTATCTTTATAAACAATATTTTTATTAACTATTTTACAATTACTATGCCCTATACTATTAACTCTTTGGCTATGAGTTATTGCTGCAGTTATAGCTCCAGCAGCACAAGGTATCCCCATAATAATCCCCCTAACTATATAAATATTATAAATTATTTAAAAACATTTGGAAAGCATTTTACAAATATTATAATTCTACATTATGATATACATTTTGTACATCATCTACTTCATCTAACATAGTAAGTAATTTATTAAATGTTTCTAAATCTTCACCTGTTAGAGTTATCCTATCTTTTGGAAGCATACTTATTTCATCTACAGTAAACTCTATATCATTTTTAACACCTAATATAGCTTCTTTTATTTTAAATAAGTCATTTGGATTACCATATATTAAAGTATTTCCATTATCATTTTCCATATCTACAAAATCTATGTCATTCATAATTAATGCGTCCATAATAGTTTCTTCATCTATACCTGTAAACCCTACTGTACACAAATTATCATACATATAAGCTACACTACCCATAGCTCCCATTTTTACTTTGCATTTATTAACTACTGTTCTAACATCACTTACACTTCTATTAACATTATCTGTTAAACATTCTACTAATAATGTAGCTCCATTAGGTCCAAATAATTCATAAGTAACTGTTTCATAGTTTTCTCCTGCTCCACTATTTACTTTATCTATAGCTCTTTTAATTACATCACCAGGTACTTGTTCTTTTTTAGCTTTTTCTATTAATCTTTTTAAAGCTGGATTACCTTCTGGAGTAGTACCCCCATTTTTAGCTACTTGATATATTTCTTTAGCATACATACCATATAATTTACCCTTAGCTGCCCCTGTTTTAGCTTTAGCAGCTGCTATATTTGGAAATCTTCCCATTATTTCTCCTCCTTAAAATCACCATTTTGTGCTTTTTTTAAAGCATCATGAGCAGCTATTTGTTCTGCTTCTTTTTTACTATGAGCTATTCCTTTTCCATATACTATATTATCAATTTTTACTTCTACAGTAAATGTTTTATCATGTGCAGGTCCTTGCTCATCTATAACAATATATTCTAAACTTTTTTTATCAGTTTGTACTAATTCTTGTAATACTGATTTATAATCATCAAAGAAATCTACAGTTTTATCTTCTATTAAAGGTATAACATGTTTATAAATAAATTTCTTTACTTCTTCATATCCTAAATCTAAATACATAGCACCTAAGAACGATTCAAATATATCAGCTACTATCGCTTTTCTATATTTTCCTCCTCTTTCTTCTTCACCATGACCTAATCTTAAATATTCATTTAATCCAAGTCTTGATGAATATTCGAAGTTAGCATTCTCACATACATAATGACTTCTATACTTAGTCATTTTACCTTCTTCATATTCAGTGTTCTTATATAAGTAATCACTTATAACCAGATCAAGAACTGTATCACCTAAAAATTCTAATCTTTCATAACTTGTAACATTATTCTCATTCGCAAATGAAGTATGTGTTAAAGCTTTTTCATATAATTTAACATTTTTATAAGGTATTTCTAATTTTTTTAATAATTCCATTCATACCACCTATACCATTATATCAAAAAATTATAAAAATAGAAATTCATATTTTACTTTTTATATATTTTTTAGTATAATTATAGTGGTGTTAAAATGAAATATATACTAATAGGTTTAATTAGAGTATATCAAATGCTGCCATTTAAGTCTCATGAAAAGTGTAAATTCATACCTACTTGTTCGAATTATGGGATTGAAGCTATTAAAACTTATGGTAGTATTAAAGGTACATATCTAACTATTAAAAGAATAATAAGGTGTAATCCACTAAGTAAAGGTGGATATGATCCTTTAATGAAGGAGAAAAAATATGAAAAGATTTAAAAGTTTATTTATAGGTATTATATTATTAGGATTAACAGGTTGTTTAAAAAATGATTCTATGGAGGATATAAACATAGTTACATCTTCTTATCCTATTGAATTTGTTGTTAATGAATTATATGGTGGTCATAGTACTATTACAAGTCTTTATCCTAAGGATGATGAAATAATTGATTTTAAAGTTACTGATGTGCTATTAGAACAATATAGTAATAATGATTTATTTATTTTTAATGGATTATCTGAAGAGAAAAATTATGTAAATAAAATGGTAGAAAACAACGACAAATTAATGATTATAGATGTTACTTCAAATATTACAGGAGAAAATATACATTCTATAGAAGAATTATGGTTAGATCCTAATAATTTACTTACAATGGCTAATAATATTAGAAAAGGATTTAAAGAATATATAAATAGTACTTATTTAACAGATGAAGTTGATGAAAACTATGAAAACTTAAAAATAAATCTAACAGGATTAGATGGTAAATATTATTCTACAATAAAAGATGCCACTAATAAAACTATTATTGTTAGTGATGATGCATTTCTATTTTTAGAAAATTATGGAATTGATGTTATATCACTTGATCCTGATACTAGAAAAGATAAAGATGTTAGTGATGCAAAAAAATTATTAAAAGATGAATCTTGTAATTATGTATTTGTAAAATATAAAGAAGATAATGAAAAGATAAAAGAGTTTTTAGAAGATACTGGTGCTGATAAATTAGAGTTATACACTATGACAAATTTAGAAGGTGTAAATGTTGATAAAAATAATTATATTACTCTAATGAATCAAAACTTAGAAAATTTAAAATTAGAATTATACAAATAAAAAAGAAGAATTAATTTTCTTCTTTTTTATTTTCCATTTTCATTAATAAGATTACAGATACAACTATAAAAGGAGTTAATATAATTCCTATAGATTGAATAATCTTATTATTTATTGTAAGCAATATCAAACAAATTAATATTAGACTAAGTAAAGTCAATAAATAATTCTTTTGCTTATTTGTAATTTTTTTCATAATTGCCTTCCTTTTCTTGGGACAGGTGTTATTATAACATACAATTATAAAAAAGTAAAATTAGTATTACATATATTTATTCATAGATTTCATCATTTGATTAACTTGCTTTTGACTTGGAGTTCTTCCCATTTGCATCATCATTGCTTTAATCATTTGTTCATTTATAGGTGGATTCTTCTTTAAATATTTTTTCATATAAAATCTAGCTAAGAAAAATCCTAAAACAGCTCCTATTACTAATCCAATTAGTATATATAATATATCCATAAATACCATCCTTTCACTTATAATATTTTACTATATAATAATTTATTTTTCAAGTAAATTTATCTCTTAACCAAAAATATTCATTGCTATCGAAATTACAAACAAATATGTTTTTATTATATATATAAAATATACATAATATTTCTTTTAAGTATTTATCATTATTAACAATACAACAACTCTTTCTTACTTCAAAATAATTATATTTATCTAAATAAAATTTGTTGTTTTTAAATTTTAAATTCATTTTAGTTTTTATATAATGCTTTAAAGCATTAGTATCAAATAAATTACAAATATTATAATATAAACTAATTCCATAACTATAGTTTTCCTTATGCATTGTTTTTAGTTTATACAATATATCAAATAGATATTCTTTATTATTTTTAAAATAATTATCTTTAATTATAAATAGATAGTACATACTCCTCACCCATACTATTGTAAGCTATTTTAAAGAAGAAAAATGTAGAATTTTATAAAAACAAAAGCAAAGATTTCTTTCTTTGCCTTATAAACTTTTTTTATTTTCTTCTTCCATATTTTTTATATCATTTATATTAAAATATTTCATTTGTCTTTGATGAGTTCCTTTATCATATATACTTATACAACGTATCATATTTTCTATTCTTTCTTTTATAATATATTCTTCACCATTTATGATTATTGTATTTTGTTTTTTAGGTTCCTTAACTTCTTTTGTTTCTTTTTTTATTATTTCTTGTTCTTCATTAATTCCTAAATATTTTTTTTGTGTTTTTACTATTTTATCAATTATGCTACTATTTATTTTACTCATATTAAAATTAGGATGTTTGTCTAACCATATTATTCCATTAAAAGTTTGATCCATTGATAGTATTGCATCTTCTTTTTTTATAAAAACTAAATCATATATTCCTTCTTTTAGTTTATTAAGTGATAAACATTCATAAGTTTTATCGTTTAAACCTATTATTATAAATCGTTTATCTTTATATGCACTAGGTTCAATAATATTACCCTTTTTATATCCTTCTTTTTTCATTTTATTGTAAGATTTTTTGCTTTTCTTTATTGAATCAATCTCTAATTCATTAGCTAATAAAATAGTTTTAAAATCTTCTTTTTTATTTATTTTATGTTCTTTATAATTTGTATAAAATTTTTGTTTATTTATTGTTAATATATGTTGATATTCTTGAGTCATAGTTTTATTTATCTCAAAAACAAACCATTCCTCTCCCTCTTCGCCATAAATATAATAATGCTTTTCACCTTTTATAATAACACTACCTCTTTGAGGTGTTGTTTTATTTTTCAAATTATTTATATATTCTTTTTGTTCCTTTAAAACATAAAGTAATGCATTATTAGAAGCTCTATTTACAAAGTTAATATCTTGCGAATTTTTAATTGTAACAATTTTTGAATAATCTAAATTTCTAAAATCATCAAATTGTAAATTATGTTTTAAATATTTAGTTGTTTTATCCATTGGAATACATAAAAGATTATCTTCTATTACATCAATTACTAAATAATTAATTCGTTTATTAATTATATCTCCAGGTTCAATACATATAAAAATTTTATAAATTTCTCCATTAAGTTCATAATAATTTTCTCTACTTAATTTTAATTTCCTTAGTAAACTTTTTAAATCTTCTTCAGATAATGTATCTATTTTTTTTATAAATTTTTTGTTATCAATAATGCGTAATTGTCTTAATTTAAAGAAAGTTTTTTTGGAAAGGTTATATCCTGCATTATTTAATTCAAAATATTTATTAGCAAACTCTTCATGATAAGTACTTGTTCCTGATGAACAAATTAATCCTTTATCACATTTTTCTAATACTACCATAGGTCCTTCTCTATGACCATATGGTATTTCTTTTTTTATTTTTCTATTTTCATATCTCTTTGCCCAAATGATATCTCCTTCATTTACGTCATTTAATATATTTTTTAATTTTGTTTTATTATTAAACATTTTATTCAATAAATGTTTTAGTTTATTTAAAAACTTCATATATATCCCTCACAAATGCATATATAATAACAAAAATAATAAAAAAAGTAAAGAAAAAGAGGATTATCCTCCATTTCTTACTTTAGCACCTAATTTGTTTTCTACATCACTTATAATTTTATTAAATACAGTCATTACTTCTTCTTCAGTAAGAGTTTTATTTATATCTTCAAATTTTAAATTATAAGCAATAGAAACTTCATCACTATTTATTTTATCTCCAGTATAAATATCGAATACTTCTATATTAGTAAGTAATCTACCACCGGATTTTTTAATTACATCCATAATTTCTTTATTAGTAACATTTTTCTTAACTACGAATGCAACATCTTTTTCCATTCCTAAATATTTAGAAATTTCTTTAGCTTTTAATTTAGAAGGTCTATTTTGTAATAATTTTTCTAAGTTAATTTCAAATACATATACATCTTCTTTAGAAATACTTGGATGAAGTCTACCTATTACACCTACATTTTTACCTTGAATATTAATAACAGCAGATATTCCTGGATGAAGTTCTTTTGGTACTTCGCCTGTAGTTATTGTATATCTTCCTGCATATCCTAAATAATCAAGTAATTCTTCTACTATTCCTTTTACTATATAAAAATCTACATTAGTACTATTTATATCTAAATAATATTTTCCTGTCATAAGTCCAGCAAGTTTTAATTCTTCTTTATATGTTTCTTCTTTATAAAAGCCCTTACCTATTTCAAATACACAAACGTCTTTTAAATTACGTGCTTTATTATAATTATAAACTTGTTCTAAAGAATATAGTAAACTATAACGAAGTGTTTTTCTATCTTCACTCATTGGATAATCTAAATTAATATGAGTAAATTCATCTGTTGTATATTTATGTACTGCATCTTCTGGGATTAATGCATAAGAAAGTGCTTCATTAAGTCCCATAGATATCAATTTATTTTTTATTTGTCTTTTTGATTTATCTAATTTACCTTCTTTTACTGGAAGTATTAATTTAGAACCTTTTATTTTTTCCATACCATAATATCTTCCAACTTCTTCTATTATGTCTTCTTTAATTGATATATCCATTCTTCTAGTTGGAACTATTACTGTAAATTCATCATCTTTTTCTGATACTTCAAATCCTAATCTTGTTAATATATCAATTACTTCTTCTTTTGTTACAGTAACACCTAATACTTTATTTATTTTATCTAAAGTTACTTTTATTTCTTTATCACTAATATCTGTATTATCTATTTTAACTAATCCACCAACAATAGTAGCATCTGCATATTTGGAAAGTAAATTACAACATCTTTCTATTGCCATATAAGTTCTCTTAGGATCAATACCTTTTTCAAATCTATTAGAAGCTTCACTTCTAAGTATTTTTTTAGCTGTTTTTCTAATTTTAGTACTATTAAATATAGCAGCTTCTATTAAAACATTTTTTGTATCATTTTCTATTTCTGTAGAAAGGCCTCCCATAACTCCAGCAAGACCTACTGTTTTAGTACCATCTGTAATAACTATATCATCATTAGATAAAGTTCTTTCCTCATTATCTAAAGTAATTAATTTTTCTCCTTCTTCAGCCATTCTAACTTTAATAGTTCTACCTAATCTATCTAAATCATAAAAATGAAGTGGTTGTCCTGTTTCTAACATAACATAATTTGAAATATCAACTACATTATTTATAGGTCTAATTCCACTAGCTATTAGTCTATTTTTTATAAATTCTGGACTTTCTTTAATAGTTATATTTTTAATTTCTTTAGCTAAGAATAAACTACAATTATCAGTATCTATGCTTAAGTTAAAATCTATTTGACCTTCTTCTTGATAAGATAGATCTATATCTTTTACCTTTTTATTATATATAGCACCTACTTCATATGCCATACCTAATATACTTAATAAATCTCCTCTATTTGAAGTAAGTTCAAAATCTATTACTTCATCATCTAGTCCCAGGTATTTAATTGGATCTTCACCAACTACAGCATCCTCGCCAAGTTCATGGATACCACTTTTATCTTCTTCTGTTAAAAATTTAGAATCAAGTCCAAGTTCTGCTTTAGAACACATCATTCCATTAGATTCTACTCCTCTAATCATTCCTTTTTTTATTTCTCCGCCAGGAAGTTTAGCACCTGCTAAAGCAACTATTACTTTTAATCCTTTACGGCAATTAGGAGCTCCACAAACTATATTTAAGATTTCATTCCCTATATCTACTTTACATACGTGCAAGTGATCACTATCAGGATGATCTTCACATTCAAGAACATGACCTATAACTAAATTAGTAGCATTAATTAATTTTTCTGCTGAATCATATTCATTTCCTACATGAGTCATTTCTTCAGCAAGTTCATTTATAGTAACATTTTCTGGAAGTTCTACATAATCACTTAAAAATTTTCTACTTAATTTCATCTAGTTCATCTCCCTTCGTAAATTGATTTAAAAATCTTAAATCATTTCCATAAATTGTTCTGATATCAGTTATACCATATCTAAACATTGCGAATCTATCAAGACCTACACCAAAAGCAAAACCTTGATATTTTTCAGGATCATATCCACACATAGCAAGTACATTAGGATGTACCATACCTGCACCTAATACTTCTATCCATCCTGTTTGTTTACATAATGGGCAACCTTTTCCTCCACATTTAAAACAAGTAACATCAACTTCTACAGATGGTTCTGTAAATGGGAAGAAACTTGGTCTAAATCTAACTTCTGTTTTTTCTCCTAATAACTTTTTACAGAATATTTCTAGAGTAGATTTTAAATCAGCTAATGATACATTTTCTTCAATAACTAATCCTTCCATTTGCATAAATTGATGTGAATGAGTAGCATCATCATCTCTTCTGTATACTTTTCCTGGACACACTATTCTAATAGGTCCTTTTTCTTTGTTTGCTTCCATTACTCTAACTTGTCCAGTTGAAGTTTGACTTCTAAGTAAGAATGCTTCATATTCATTTTCTAAATAGAATGTATCTTGTGCATCTCTTGCAGGATGTCCTAAAGGTAAATTTAATTTTTGGAAACAATTTTCATCTGTTTCTATTTCAGGGCCATCATAAACATCGTATCCCATTGATACAAATAAATCTTCTAATTCTTCTTGAATACGTGTCATAGGATGTTTAGAACCTTGTCTTATCTTTTTAGAAGGAAGTGTTACATCTATTCTTTCACTTTCTATTTTTTTATTAACTTCTTCTTCTTCTAATAATTTAAATTTAGATTCATAATTTTCATTAAAAGCAACTTTAAGTATATTTACATTCATTCCATATTCTTTTTTTTCTTCATTAGGAACATCTTTAATTCCACTTTGAAGTTCAGTAATTATACCTGTTTTACCCATGTATTCTGCTTTTAAATCATTTAAATCTTTAATACTTTTTACATTATTAATTTTCTCAATTAATTCATTTTTTAATAATTCTACTTTTTCTTTCATAATTTCCTCCTAACAAAAAAACTATTATAAACATAGGGGCCTAATATAGACGGTACCACCCTATTTCATAATAGTCAAAACATATTACCTTTAAATGATATAACGGTCATTACTCGTTTACTATTAATAACACTAGAAAGTGAATTCATAAGAATTTATTAAAAGTTTTCACCAACCACTTTTTCTCTAAATAATAATTAGTCTTATTACTACTCTTTCGTCTTTGCTTTAATGTATAAATTATAACACATTTTAAAATAAAAATAAAGTGTTATCTTATTGTTTTTATTTTATTGCTAAGTAGATTATCTACATGTCCATTCTTTAATATAGAACGGCCATCTTTAGAACTTCCATAATAACAATATTTTAATAATTTTTCTTGTTCTAAAAATTATTCATTTGATATAAAACCATTTTCTAGCATACCATTTAATTCATTCATTTCTATTTGATATCTACTATATAACATTAATGGTAATACTTGTTTTATATTTAAACTTAAATATTTTTGATCGCATAATACAAATGGTGAATTAAATATACTTCTTAATACACTTTTTTTATAATTTTGAGGTTTATCTTTACATTTAAATCCATAATCAGTTCCTTCTTTTAACAAATGTAAAATATCTAATTCTGTTATTAACCCATTTTTTAGTTCTATATTTAATATTTCTCTAGCTTGTTCAATTCTAATTAGTAATAATTTCTTCTTTTCAGTTATGTTCATAATAATCTTTCCTTTTTAATAAATATTGTACTTGAGGTATAATATTTCCATTTAAATCAGTGAATGTATCATCGCATCTATATCCTTTATATAATTCAAACCCACAACTTTCTGCCATTTTTCTAGATTTTATATTATCTTCTCTTATTGATAAATGTATACTTTTATTTTTAGGATCTTCAAAACAATTATATATAATTGTATCTAAAGCATATTTTCCAATATTCTTATTCCTATATAATTTATTAATACTAATAGATATTTCTAATCTACTTAAATCTTTATAATGATGATAAAAAACACTTACAAGACCAATAAATTCATTTTTTAAATAAATACCATAATTATCTGCAGCAACCATAAGACCCGTAATAATATCATCAATATCATCATAATCATGATAACAAGTATGCTCATTATCAAATGAAATACCTTGTATGATTAAGTCTTTATTACCATTAATATTAATTATACTAATATCTTGAATTAATTTTTCATTATATAATTCTTTTAATAATATTAAGAACTTCTCTTTTAATTTATTACTCATATTATCCCCCAAAATTGATAATATTCTAACATTTATAAAAGATTTAGTCAATTTTATATTTTTTTTGATTTTTCATATGGTTCTAAATTTATTTTGTTACTGTGAGCTATATGAGTGTAATAAAAAATAGTTTTATAAATAGATAAAAATTCATCATTTTCTAATATTAAAGAATAATATAAATCAAAACATTCACTTACTTCTTTGTAATTAAAACTTTCTTTTTTAACTATTAACTCTTTTTCCAAAAAGTTTTTTAAGAATGGATAAATATTATTATATTTATCTTTTATTGTTTGCAAATCTATTATATAAGTATTATTTTTTATAGAATCATAATAAAATTCATCTTTAATATTTTCTAATAAAGTATCATTACTAATAAAATAATAGTTTATTAATCTATCTTTATTTATTACAGGGAAAACATATTTATTGTTATTTTTTATATCTTCAATTAATTCTTTATTAATATCACAAAAGAAAAAATCATTTATTTTATTATTCTTTATTTGTTTTAATATTATTTTATCTTTTTTCATAGTACCTAAATAAGGAAACATACTAAAAAAAGAAATTATGTTTTCTTCAGAAATTTTATCTACAAAATATCCATATTGTTTTAGATAAATAATTATCTTTTTTAAATAAAGAAAAAAATCTTCTAATGTAATTTCTTGTTTATTTAATATAATACAAATAAGCGCTAATACAGTGCTGTTTTTTAATTTTTTCATATAAACACTTCCGAGAATATATTATAGTATATAAAATAAAGAAAATCAATATAGATTTTCTTTATATAAACAAGTATATTCTCCATGACCTGGATATATTTTAATATTTTTATCATATTTTTTAAGTTTATTTAAGCTATTTAACATATCAATTTCACTACCACCAGGTAGATCCATCCTACCAATAGTTCCTTTAAATATAAAATCACCTGTAAACATAATATTTTTTTTTTAAAATAAATAGTAACCGCATCTTCTTTATGTCCAGGTGTATATATTACTTCAAAATTAAAACCTTTTATATTATATTCTTTTTCTTCTAAATTGTTTTTATCAAGTATTAAAGATTTATCAAAGTAATTTAGCGCTCCTACATGATCAAAATGATAATGAGTAATTATAACACCAATTACTTTTTTATCTCCTATTACTTGTTTTATTTTATTATAATCATCACCTGGATCAATTACTAAACAATCATTGTTTATAGTAAGTATGTAACAATTAGTTTCAAGTGGTCCTACTACTACCTTATTTATTTCCACTTAATACCTCTTTTACTGGACCATAAGTTTTTCTATATCCTTCAATTAAACCATAATTATTTATAGCTTCAATATGTTTTTTAGTTGGATATCCTTTATGATTCTTAAAACCATACATAGGATATTTTTCATCTAATTCATACATTTCTCTATCACGAGTAACTTTTGCTATTACACTAGCAGCAGCTATACTAATACTTTTAGCATCTCCTTTAATTATTGGAGTGTGAGGTATATCTAAATCAGGTAGTGGCATAGCATCTACAAGTACATATTCTAAATTTATTTGTTTTGTTACTTCATTAATCGCAAGCATCATAGCTTTACGACTAGCTTCATATATATTTATTTCATCTATTTCTTCAGGACTAACTTTACCAATACCATAAGCTATACAATTTTCTATAATATAATTATAGTATTCATCTCTTTTTTTCTCAGTTAACTTCTTAGAATCATTAAGTCCTTCTAATTTAAAATTTTTAGGTAAAACACAACAAGCAGCAACCACATTACCAATCAATGGACCTCTTCCTACTTCATCTACTCCGCCTATATATTCTATTCCATCTTTATAAAGTTCTTTTTCATACATCCATAAGTCCATATTTTCACTTACTTTCTATAATTACATATCTATCATAACCTTGTAAATCTTTTTTTACTTGCACTTTACAATCTAAATATTTCAAAGCAAGTTCACTAACTTTTTCACCTTGATTATATCCTATTTCAAAAAATATATAATATTTATCTTTTAAATGAGATTTATAATTTTTTAATATACCTTCATAAAAATAATATCCATTATCATCAGCAAATAAAGCCAAATGAGGTTCATTATTTTTTACTATATCCATTACTTCTCCACCATGTGGTAGATATGGAGGATTACTTATTATACAATCATATTTTTTATCTAATGGATTTAACATATCTCTTTCATAAAAATTAATTTCTACATTATTTGATTTTGCATTTTCTTTAGCAAGCATTAATGCATCACTACTTATATCAACAGCATCC
Source organism: Bacilli bacterium (assembly GCA_017536505.1). Classification (GTDB taxonomy): domain Bacteria; phylum Bacillota_I; class Bacilli_A; order RF39; family UBA660; genus UMGS1613. Next base: position 6,962 of record JAFXHG010000010.1, on the reverse strand, counting down.
ATATTTATATTAGGTAATTTCTTTTTTAAAGTAATTGGTATACAACCGCTACCAGTACCTAAATCTATTACATTTAAATTAGTATCCGTTAAATAATTTAGAGCTATTTCACATAATCCTTCTGTTTCAAATCTAGGTATTAAAACTCTTTTATCAACTTTTATAATATTACCATAAAAATCCACATCACCTAGAATGTATTGAACAGGTTCTCCATTTTCATATCTTTTTATAGCATCTTCAATATTACCTTTATAATATTTTTTTAAATATTCTAAATCTGTCATGTAACCACCTATATAATTATATCATATTTTTTTATTATTCTATCTTTTTCAATTAAAAATAAAATCGCAATTATGCGATTTTATTCACCTCTTAATTTTCTAGCTTGATCTTCAGTTATCAAAGCTTCAATTATATCATCGATTTCTCCATCCATAACTCTTTCAAGTTGCATAGTTGAAAAACCAATTCTATGATCTGTAACTCTATTTTGTGGATAATTATAAGTACGTATTTTTTCTGATCTATCTCCAGTACCTATTTTATTTTTTCTTTCACTACCAAGTTCTTGTTCTTGACGCTCTAATTCCATTTGATATAATCTAGATTTTAATACTTCCATTGCTTCTGCCTTATTTTGAATTTGACTTCTTTGATTTTGGCAAGTAACAACTGTATTAGTTGGTAAGTGAGTAATTCTAACTGCTGAAGGTGTTGTATTAACTCCTTGACCACCATGTCCGGATGCACAGTATGTATCTATTCTTAAATCACTATCTTTTATTTCAATATCTATATCATCTACTTCAGGCATAACAAGAACTGTAGCAGTAGATGTTTGAATTCTACCATTTGATTCAGTAGTAGGTATTCTTTGAACTCTATGAGAACCACTTTCATATTTTAATTTAGAATAAACATTGTCACCTTTTATTTTAAATTCAACTTGAGAATATCCTCCAGCTTCTCCTGCTTCCGAATTTATTTCTTCTACTTTCCATCCATTTTTTTCTGAATAATAAGTATACATTCTATATAAATCACCAGCAAAGATATTAGCTTCATCTCCACCAGCAGCTCCTCTTATTTCTACTATAACATCTTTTCCATCATTTGGATCTTTTGGTAAAAGCATTATTTCAAAATCAGCTTCCATTTTTTTTCTTTTTTCTTCGTTTTCAGTATATTCTTCTTTAGCAAATTCTCCCATTTCAGGGTCTTTCATTAATTCTTTAGCTGCGCTTATATTTTCTAATACTTTTTTATATTCTTGATATGCTTCATAATTTTCTCTTAAACTAGATTGTTCTTTACTTAGTTCCATAGTTTTCTTTATATCACCAAGTACTTCAGGCTTAGTTATTTCTTCCATTATTTCATTATATCTTTTTTCTATATTTTCTAATCTTTCTATCATGAAAATCTTCCTTTCAAAACATATAAATTATACTATAAATATATTACTTTTACAAGTATTTATTAAATGAAAAGAAGATTACATATCTTCTTCTAATTCATCATCTTTTACTATTGATAATTCTTCTAAATCATTATCATCATCTAAATCAACTTCATCATCAGTTATTTCTATAGATTCATCAGTTTCTTCTTCATTTTCTTCAGATTCATCTTCTAATTCTTCTTCATCAAAAATTTCTTCTTCATCATCTTCATCTAAAACTATTTCTACTTTATGTTTATCTTTTAAATCCCATTCAGCAGTATCTAATAAAATAAATCTTTTATCAGTTGTTAAAGAAGTATAATAATCCCCTATTTTTTCAGAATATTCTTCTTCACTTAATTCAAGTAATTCACAAATTTTCTTAAATACACTAGGTGTATTCATAGGTTTTTTATTTTCCTTTAAAATAATCTCTGTTAAATCTGTATAAGAAAGTATTTCTAATTCTTCTTTTTTCATATCTTTTAATTTCATAATAATCCTCCTACATTTTTTCAGGTGCATCTACACCAAGTAAATAACATGCATTTTTTATTGTTATAGCTACTGCTGCAATTAAATTAATTCTTTCATTTGTATATTTTATATCATCAGTAAGAACTTTTTCATGAGCATAATAACTATGGAAAGCAGTTGCTAGTTCATAAACATAATTAGCAATTAAATGAGGTTCTCTTCTTCTTGCACTTATTTCAACAATATTTCCAAATTCATATACTTTATTCAATAAATCTAAAGCATATTCACTTTCAATTGTTTCATATTTTTCTAGTTGTTTTACTTCTTTATTATATTCTCTAATTATTGAACATATACGAGCATGTGCATATTGTATATAATAAACAGGATTTTCATTAGATTTTTTAGTAGCTAATGTCATATCAAAATCCATTTGAGAATCTAATGATCTCATAGAAAAGAAATATCTAGCTGCATCCTTACCCACTTCAGATAATAATTCATTCAAAGTAATTGTTTTACCAGTTCTTTTACTTAGTTTAATTTCTTCTCCATCTTTAAGAAGTCTTACCATTTGTAATATTTTAACATCTAATTTATCAGGATCATAACCCATCATTTTAATTGATGCTTTCAAGCGTGCGATATATCCATGATGGTCAGCGCCTAATACATCAATTAAATTGTCATAACCTCTACTATACTTATTAATGTGATAAGCAATGTCAGGAAGTAAATAAGTATTATTCTTATCAGATTTAACTAATACTCTATCTTTTTCATCTCCAAACATAGTAGTTTTTAGCCAAATTGCATCTTCACTTTCATAAGTATATCCATTTTTTATTAAATTATTTAAAACATTTTCTACTGATTTATCTTCATATAGTGATGTTTCACTATACCATACATCAAAATCTATATCAAAATCACTTAAATCTTTCTTTATTTGTCTTAATAAGAAATCAACACCTTTTTTACGAAATATACTGTTAGGAGCTTCTTCTTTGTATTCATCATATATAGATTTAGCAACTTCTATTATATCTTTACCATGATATCCATTTTCTGGTAATTCACTTTCTATACCACATAAATTTTCATATCTAACTTTAATAGATTTTTCTAAATTATTAATTTGATTACCAGCATCGTTAATATAATATTCACGGGTAACATCGAATCCTGCAAAATTCATAATACGTGCAAGAGAATCACCATAACTAGCACCACGAGCATGACCTATGTGTAAAAAACCAGTTGGATTAGCACTTACATATTCTATATTTACTTTTTCTTTATTTCCATAATTACATTTTCCATAAGATTCTTTTTTTTCTAAAACAGTATTAATATTATTTAATAAGTAATCTTTTTTTACAAAGAAATTTAAAAATCCAGGTCCTGCAATTTCTACTTTTATTATATTTTCATTATCAATATTATTTATTATTTTATCTGCTATATCTCTAGGATTAGTTTTTAACACTCTTGTTAGTTGCATCGCAATATTGCTAGAATAATCACCATTGTTTTTATCTTTTGGTATATCTATTATAATTTCAACATCAGTATCTATTCCTATTTTGTTTAAAGCTTCTTTAATTTCTTTTTTCAATATTGTTTTCATGCCTTACCTCCCATACCAATGAATATTTAAAATCATTTCCTTCCAAATTATAATTTAAATCTATTTCATTATCTTTTATTAATAATTTTTTAGTATTTGTTTCTAAATCAAATGTTTTTGGCATTCCAAATACTTGATAACTTGATATAGTTTTTTTATTTTCTTCAAAAATTAAATTTATTTTATATTCATTACAAGTTCTATTCATTTCTATTCTATTATTTAGTATTAAAATAGTTACTGTAATATCATTTTCTTTATAAACAATTTTATTATTTGTTTTTATTCCAGAAATCTCAATATTTAAATTTTCTTCTTCTGAAATAAGTTTTGCCTTTAAATTAATTTTTCCCATACACATCCCAAACATTATAGCATACTTTTTTTTATTTTGCACTCATATTTTCACTTTTTTTTACAATACTAATTTTAGAACGTAGGTGAAATCATGAAAAAACTAAAAAAAGTAGTAAAAATATTCATTTTTTGTATAGTATTTTTTATGTTTTCTTATCTTGGTATTTATCTAATCGCATCTATAACAAAGAAACTTGATATTAATACTTCTAATGGATATTACTTATATGATACAAAGAATACATTAATAAATGGAACAAGTGATCAATGGATAAATCTAGAAGATATTTCACAATATTTAATTGATGCGACAATAGCTATTGAAGATAAAAATTTTTATAAACATCAGGGTTTTGATTATTTAAGAATTGCTAAATCACTTTACATAAATATTGTAAATGGAAAAACTTTACAAGGTGCTTCTACTATTACTCAACAATATGCTAAAAATTTGTTTTTAGAATTTGATAAAACTTGGGAAAGAAAAATAAAAGAAGCATGGCTTACTATACAATTAGAAAGTCAATATAGCAAAGAAGAAATTCTTGAAGGTTATTTAAATACTATAAATTATGGTGGTGTTTATGGTATTGAAAATGCAAGTTACTATTATTTCAATAAAAGTGCTGCTGATTTAACTTTAGCTGAAGCAAGTATTCTAGCTGGAATCCCTAAATCACCATCAAACTACTCTCCTATTTTAAATTATGACAATTCTAAAAATAGACAAAAATTAGTATTAAATGCTATGGTAAATAATCAATTTATAACTAATGAGGAAATGGATAAGGCATATACTACTGAACTTATATTTCATGGTTATTTAGAAAATAATAACTTAAAAACACTTAGATATTTTCAAGATAGTGTTATGGATGAACTACAAACTTTAGATTTACCATCTTCTTTCTTAGATACTGGAGGACTAAAAATATATACTACTTTAGATATGGAAGCACAAACTATTTTAGAAACTGCTATTGATAATAATTTTACTAATGAGGAAATGCAGTTGGCTAGTATTATTATGAACCCTAATAATGGAGAAATACTCGCACTTGCGGGTGGTAAAGATTATAATACTAGTCAGTATAATAGAGCTTTATATGCTAAAAGACAGGTTGGTTCTACTTTAAAACCATTTCTTTATTATGTAGCTCTAGAAAATGGATTTACTGAATCTACTACATTTACAAGCGAAGAAACAACATTTGTTTTTTCTAATAATCAAACATATAGTCCATCTAATTATAACAATAAATATGGAAATAAAAATATATCTATGGCAGCTGCTATTGCTTATTCTGAAAACATTTATGCAGTTAAAACACATTTGTTCCTAGGTGAAGAAACACTTGTTGAAATGCTTAAAAGAGTTGGCATCACATCAGAATTAGAAGCTATACCATCTCTTGCTTTAGGTAGTGAAGAAATAACACTTATAGATATGGTTAATGCTTATTCAACACTTGCTAGTAATGGATATAAAAATAATCCTCACTTTATAAAAAAAATAGAAGATTCCAATGGTGATATTTTATATGAATATAAAGATAATAAAGAACAAGTATTAAATTCTAGTCTAGTATATATTACAAATGAAATACTAACTAGTACATATAATTATAATTTTATAGATTATAATTATCCAACTTGTTATGACCTTGCTAGTAAACTTACTAAAAAATATTCTGTTAAAACAGGTACAACAGATACTGATCATTTAATATTTGGATATAATCAAGATGTAGTTGTTGGTATATGGAGTGGATATGATAATAATAAACCTTCACAAACTAGTGAAGGAAAACAAATTAAATATATGTGGTCTGAAATAGTTGAAAATTATACAAAAGATAAAGAAAATGCTTGGTATGATTTACCTAGTAATGTAGTTGGAGTATTAGTGGATCCTATAAGTGGTAAAGTAGCAGATGAAAACACTAAAAATCCTACTATGTTTTATTATATTAAAGGAACAGAGCCTACATATAAAAATGATTCTTTAGAAGATTTAATTCCTACTATAAAATTAGAAGAATAAAAAAATCCAATATTTGGATTTTTTATTTTACATTATAAATTTGAAGTTGCAATTGTTATATATGGTCTTATACCATTAACTATACTTGCATAGTCCATATAATATCCATCCTGTTCAAACATATGATATACAGATTGTTCGTACATTGGATCAAACATTCTACTATATGTTGTTCCTAAATAATAACCAGTTGAATATATCCATAGCGGCGCACCTTTTGATTCACAACCAAATGGTCCTTCATCACAAAAAGTTGACAATTGTTGGGAACTTAAAAGACTTGCCGAAACATTTGATATTCCATTTGCTATTAAATATTCTTTATATGCATTAACTCTTGGATAAAGATTTGAATTTTCATCATATACGAAATAATTATTATTTATATATTTTTCTTTAACTGTGTAATTACAAGAACTAGCATTAGAACTTTCTAAATCAATCCAATAATTTGTTTTATCTTCCCATGTTGAAGCATCACATGCTATAGGTATATCGTTATTTGCAAAAATCATTGTTCCTGCATCATCACTTTGTACTGCATCACCAGTAGTTGTTATATTTTTTTCTGGGAATAAATTTATTGTAGAACTAGTTAATTCAGTATCTTCTAACACATAAAATTTTTCAGTTCCTTTTGATAACTCGCAAGTTACTACATCTCCCATTGAATATTTACTTTCATTTTGTTGCTCTATTGAACAAACTTTTTTTTCTCTAGTTCCATAATTTATATTTCCAACTCCATTTATTCTACAGCCACCTAAATATATATTTCCATCTTTATATATTTCTATAAGAGTACATACTACTTCATTTCCATCATATTCTATTGTTAATTCTTTCTCTCCTACTAATATTTTTTTATCTTCTTTAGTTTGGTGAAATCTTCCTGATATTGACTCATTATTATTTAATTGATATCTTGCTACTGCATTTTGTATAGATCTACCAAACATATCTACACTTCTTTCATTACTTTCTTCTCTAGCATCTTCTAT
>JAFXHG010000009.1 GCA_017536505.1 Bacilli bacterium | reverse complement strand
TGTAGAATTATTTACATTATAAATTTGATCTTTTGTTGGAAGAACGATATTTTCTTCTACAATTTTATTCCATTGTACTGTTTTTTCTTTTAATGATGCCATTGCACTTATTGGACCATATTGTGTTATATTACCATTACTTGTCCATACGTCTTCACTTCCGCCAGCTTCTAAGAAATGTTCTTTAGTAATCCAAGCAACATTTTCTGGCATATGATTTTTTGAAATATTTCTATCCATTATTAAATAGATATTATCTCCTTGTTTATCTAATACAAAGAATTTCAAGTTTTCTGTTGCTGTTTGATTACCCACTGTACAAGTATATTCATCACCTATATCATAATTTCCTGATGGAATATTTCCTGTTGTTGCTTCTGTTACTGGCCAACATATATAATTTTCAGTTACACTATTAGGATTTATTAATTCTCCTGTATATGTTCCATTATTAAATGTAAAATATCCAGTTTGTGATAATCCCATTACCACATAATCAGAGTTAAATTGTCCACCATTTATTGTAACAAATCCGCTATCCACACGACTTGTTCCACTAGGAGCATTATTTATATTTGTTTTCTTACCATCTGTTACTTTGAATGTACCACCATTTATTGTTGCTGTATTCCAGTTCAATATATTTACTGAATCATCATTCATAAATGCAGCCTTATTTACAACTAATGTTCCATTACTGTCATTTTTTATATTTGCTACTCCACCTATTACAGTTCCGCCATTCATTGTTAAATGTGGAAATTCACTTTCTTCCCCTTCTTTATATTTACTTGGATCTCTATATCCATTTTCTATTACTGATGATTTTGAATCTACATCTGCTGTTCTATATGTTCCACCTTCTATTGTCATTGTACCATGGTTTAATATTACATATCCTCCAGCCGTTTCTGTTACAGTTCCATTTCCTTTTATAGTTAAAGTTCCATAATTACTTATTGTACCTACCCATGATTCTTTTAATGATGGTCCATATACAGTATATCCATTTAAATCAATAGTTAATGTTTTCCCATATGGTACCACTATTTGTTCCCTATAATCTGCTTCTAATACCAACACAGAACCATCTTCAGCATCATTAACTTTATTTTGTAATTCACCATTTGTAGAAGCTATAAAAGATTCATTAGTACAAGAATCTACAGTTAACTCACCATTATCATACATTATATTATTACAAAAAACTTCATAACCGCCATCATATTCAAGATCAATTACAGTCTTACCATCTTGACTTATTAAAGTTTTAATTCCTGTGTAAATTCCATTAGATGGTTCACCATGCTCTAATTGATAGCTTACAAATCCATTTTCTACAGCCTTTTTATATAAATCTATACTTCTTTGTATTGATTGTTCCTTAGAACTATCTATAATATTTAATACTATTGGTGCAGCTATTAATGCGATAATTGCTAATATTACTATTACTGCTAATAGTTCTATTAATGTAAATCCTTTATTTTTCATAAAATCTCTCCTCATAAACATATATAGGTAAAATCTATACTCCTATTCTTAATAATTATAACACAATTATATTATTTTTTCTACATAAATTTACAAACTAATAAAAAAGAATCATGTTATTGATTCTTTAAAAATTTTTTAAGTACTCTTGATAATTCACTTTTATCTATTGGTTTAGATATATAATCATCAAAACCATTATTTAAATATTTTTCTTTTTGTCCCTCCATAGCATCTGCAGTAAGTACTACTACTGGTGTATTAAAATCTTTAATCTCTTTTAATTTGTTCATAGTTTCAGTACCATCTAATCCAGGCATCATTTGATCCATTAATATTAAATCAAAATTATTTTGTTCATTTATAAGATCTATACATTCTTTACCACTTTCTAAAAGAGTTATATCTAAATCATATGAAGTTAATAATCTACTTGTAACTTTTAAATTTAATTTATTATCGTCTACTATTAATACTTTTTTACCCTTTAAACTAAATTCTTCAGCTTTTTTATTGTTATTCATAAGTTCTCTAACTTTATTATCTTCAACTATTTTTTGAATAAATGAAATAGTAACTTTAGTATATTCTCCTACTTTACTTTCTATTTCTAATTTACCATCTAATAATTCCATTAAATTTTTAACTGATCCTATACCTTTATTACTATCATTAGATATTATTGAATTTAATTTAGTTTCATCAATTCCACTTCCAGAGTCAACTACTTCTACAATTAATTTAACATTATTATCGATTTTTTCTCCTCTAACATTTATATCAATTATACCTTCATCAGTATGTTTAATAGAATTATTTATTATTTCATTTAAAGCTCTAGTAATTCTTCTAGAATCACCAAATAATATTACAGGTAAATTACTATCTAAATTTACATTCAATTTTATAGGTTTATCACCAATATATTCTTTAGAACTTATTTCTATTTTTTTAAACAATTTCAAAACACTATATTGTTTTTCGTCCTTTTTTATAAGTTTCTTTTCTATCTTAGATGCATCTAATAAATCATCTATTATATACAACATATCATTAGATGAATCATTAATATTTTTAATATCTTCCTTTATATTTTCTTCTAATTTTTCATTAAGCAATGACTCACTTAATCCTACTATATTAGTTAAAGGAGTTCTTATTTCATGAGATATAGTAGAAATTAATTCGGTTTTTGATTTATCTATAAGTTTTGCATCATTTAATGCATTTTGTAGCATTACATTTTGTTCTCTTATACTTTCAGCACTTTCAGTAACATTCTTAGTTAAAATAGAAACTACATTTTTTTGTCTATTAGTTATAAAGAATATAGTACTTTCTAACCAAGTGTTATTCTTTACCTCATTACCTATTCTATATCTTATAATCACACTATCTAATTCATATTTAGAAAAATGTTCTTTTAGTGCTTCTATATTTAGATTACTATAAACTAAATCTCTATCTTTTTCGTTTATATACTCTAAAATATTTTTTAATTCTTCTGTGTATTTACCTCTTTTTTCCTCTCCAAAATATAATTTATCTTTTTTAAAATATTTTAAATCATAAGAATTAAGAGTTAAATTAATATTCATTTCTAAGTCATAAGATTTTGCTGTTATTTGATTTAAAGTGCTTTCTCTAGCTTTTATATCAGTTGCTTGTGATATCAAAAGATGTTGACGCTCATGCTCTTTAGTTGCATCAGTAACTTGTATAATATAATATTCCTCATTTTTTTCTTTATAAGGGAATATTTTTACTTTAATCCACATCTTATGGTTATATTTAGGATTATCATACTCTATCATTTGACTAACATATTCACTTAGTTTATCCCAATTATCTAATTCTTTCTTTATCATAGGTATATTTAAAATTTGATATACTATATCATCATCACTTTTATCACTTCTTTTAATCCCTAATACCTCTTCAACTGTTTTTGATAAATAAACTACTTTTTTATTTTTTGATTTTATCATAATATATACAGTATCAGAACTTTGTACTAATGAATTAAATAATTTATTTTCTGAATTACTATTACTTTCTCTTCTAAAATATGATATTAAAGTAATAATACTAATAATAAATATTAAAAACATAATTAAACAATTAAGTGTTTTATGATATTTAAAAAAATCTGTTAAATATGATACATTAGAATATATCAAAACAAGTGTTAATAATATACTTAATAATAGTCCCTTTTTATTATTCATAGCAACCTCCTATTATATGTACATTATAACATATTTTTTATATATTTGAAATAAAAATAAGTCAAAAGACTTATTTTGTTTTATAATTATTAACATTAGCATAATATTGTTTACCAAGATTAACTAATCTTTTAGTCATTTCTCCACCAACAGTACCATTTAGTCTACTTGATGTATCTGCACCTAATTGAATACCAAGTTCACGAGCTACTTCATATTTTAGATTTTCAACTGCTTGTTTAGCTCCAGGAACTATTAATTTATTTGTATTACTCATATATCTCACCTCATTATTATTATTTGTAAAAAACAAATTATTAGTATGAGAGTTTCTTCCAATTATACAAATTTAAACAACATAATAAACACTAGATTAGAAATTTCTACTATTAATATTATTTATGCTTTAGAGAAAAATAATAATGTGAGTTGATTATCCATTTTCTTATTCTTCATAAAAAAAGATAGCCATCTAGCTATCCATTTTCTTATTTTACATAAGTGCTTCCACCTAAATGTTGTTCACCCATTTGAACTAATCTCTTAGTGATTTCTCCTCCAACTGAACCATTAGCTCTTGAAGTAGCATCAGGACCTAAGTTAACTCCTAATTCACTAGCGATTTCATATTTCATTTTATCGATTGCTTGTTTAGCTCCAGGTACAACCATTTTATTAGTTGATTTATTCATTATTTTC
>JAFXHG010000038.1 GCA_017536505.1 Bacilli bacterium | reverse complement strand
GTTCCTAATAATAATGAAATATATGAATCAAATCTAGATCCTAAATATTCTTTTGAAAACTTTATGATAGGACCTAGTAATAAATTTGCAGCAACTAGTGCTTTAGCTGTTGCTGAACAACCTGGAAAAATGTATAATCCTTTATTTATATATGGATCGAGTGGATTAGGTAAAACACATTTAATGCACTCAATAGGTAACTATATAATAAAGAATAGTAATAAAAAAGTTTTATATATAACTTGTGATAACTTTGTATCTGATTTTGTTGATATCTGCAGAAAAAATGCAGGATCTAATAATATGGATGCGATTAAACAATTTAAAAATAAATATAGAGATATAGATGTATTAATTATAGATGATATCCATAATTTAGTAGGAGCTACAAGCGCTCAACAAGAATTTTTCAACACATTTAATGAACTATATAATAATGAAAAACAAATAATTATATCGTCAGATAGATCTCCAGATGATATAAAAAAATTAGAAGAACGTTTAAAAACAAGATTTAACTGGGGATTACAAGTAAATATTTTACCTCCAGATTTTAAACTTAGAATGTCCATATTAAATAAAAAAATAGAAAATAATGAACTTTCAGGAGTAGTACCTGAAGATGTTAAAGAATATATAGCTAGTAATTGTGTAGGGGATGTACGTAAGCTTGAAGGTGCTATAACACGTGTATTTGCTTATGCAACTATGATGAATGGTTCAGATATTACTATGGATTTAGCAGTTGAAGCTTTAAAAGATTATTTTGTAAAAACTATTGTATCTAAAAATAAAATGGATCAAGTAGTTCAAATAGTTTGTGATCATTATAATTTAACTAGTGAAGAATTATTAAGTAAAAAAAGAAGTAATGATATAGCAATCCCAAGAATGATAGCTATGTATATATGTCGTGTATATCTTGATGAAAATCTTACTAAAATAGGTATTCAATTTGGTGGTAAAAACCATACAACAGTTATGCACGCAGTTGATAAAATAAAAAGTGAGATATTAAAAGATGATCATTTAAATGGTGAAATACAAAAAATGGTTAATGAAATTAGATAAATGTGTAAAAAACTAAAATATAAACTTTTTATACACACACTAAAACACTTTGAATTTAAAGGATAAAATAGGGTTATGCACATTATGAACACTAATAAAAATAATAATATTATTAAAGAAAGAAGGAAAAGAAATGAAATTAGCAATTAAACAAAAAGTATTAATGGAGCACTTAAACTATGTAATAAGAGGTATATCTAGTAAAAATCTTATTCCTATTTTAAACTGTATTAAATTTGAATTAACTAATGAAGGTTTATATTTATTAAGTACAGATAATGAACTTGCTATTAAATCTTTTATACCAGCAAGTGAAATAGATAATATAGAAGTACAAGGTGAATTATTAATATCAGGTAGATATATATATGATATAGTAAGAAAATTAAATAATGAAATTATTAATATAGAAGAAATTATTGATTCACAAGTATTAATAACTACAGAATCTTCTTCATTTAAATTAAATTGTAATGAAGTTAGTGAATTTCCAAGTATAGATTTAGAATTCACAGGAACTCCTGTAATTATGGATAAAAGAGTATTTAAAACAACTATAAACCAAACTATATTTGCTACATCTACTCAAGAAAGTAGACCAGTACTTACAGGTATTAATTTTAAAATAAATGAAAATATTATGGAAGTAACAGCTACAGATTCATATAGATTATCTAAAAAAAGAATTATTTTAGAAAGTAATGTAGAAGACAATGTGGATATTATTATACCAAGTAGAAATTTAAATGAAATAGTAAAATTAATGAGTGATGACGAAGAAAAAACAGAATTACATATTTTCTCTAATAAAGTTATATTTAAAATAGGCAATTTAATAGTTATGACTAGATTAATAAATGGTAATTATCCAGATACCAATAAATTAATTCCAGAAAATTTCGAATTAAAAATTAAAGTAAATCTTGATAATTTCTATAATGCTATTGATAGAGCTTCTTTATTAACAAATGCAGAAGAAAAAAATATTATTAAATTAGAAACTAAAAAAGATATAATGATTATTTCATCTAATATTCCAGAAATAGGAAATGTAGAAGAAAAAATAAAAATAGAAAAGAATGTAGCTTCTGATATTAAAATATCATTTAGTTCTAAATATATGATGGATGCTATAAAAACATTTGATAGTGAAGAAGTTGAATTATCATTTAATGGAGAAATAAAACCAATTATCATTAACTATGTGGATAACGATGATTTAACACAATTAATATTACCAATTAGAACATATTAATTAAAATATATGTGTATAAAACTACAAAAATCAAAAATTTGTAGTTTTTTTATATAATTTTTTTAATTATCGACATAGTTCTATTAAATTCGACAAAAATAAGGTGTATAAGAGATAACAAGAAAGGGGGATAGTATGGAAAATTATGAAATAAGTTCAGCTACTTTAGCTATAGTACCACTTGGTGAAGAAATGTCTAAAGTTTATGAAGAATATGATGAATATATAGTACAAAAATCATCTAATAGTATTATTAAAGATAATTGTGAGTTTTATGGTAGTTCATATGAAGGTAGATGTATTGGTACAAAAAGTTTAACTGGAATTAAAACTAAATATCCTATAATAATAGAAGAAAGTAGAAATATTATATTTTTTCCAACTTCTTCAACTAGAACTAAACAAAGTACTTGGATTGCTTTAAATAAGATAAAATCTATAAATAAAAAAAATTATAATAGTGAAGTTTTATTTAAAAATGAAGAAAAAATTGATTTAGATATTTCAGTAAATTCATTAGAAAATCAAATTGTAAGAGCTACTATGTTAAAATCTAAATTATATGAAAGAAAATTAGAAGAAAAAAACTAATTTTTCTTTTTTTATTGGGTAATTTGTGGTATAATGTATATAGGTGTATAGGAGTATTTAAACTTAGTAAAATTCAAAATAGGGGGATTTTAAATGAAAAAAGTGAATTTATGTATATAAAAAAGTTAAAATTACACGATTTTAGGAATTATAAAAGTTTAAATGTTACTCTTACAAAAGGAATTAATATTATATATGGAGAAAATGCACAAGGTAAAACAAATTTACTCGAAAGTATATATGTTTTAGGGCTTACAAAATCACATCGAAGTTTTATAGATAATAATCTTATAAATAATACTGGTGAATATCTTACAATAGAAGGTATTGTTAATAATAATAAAATAGATAATAAACTTAATATTTATATAGATAATAAAACAAAAGTATTAAAATTTAATAATAATACAATAAAAAAGATAAGTGATTATATTTCTTTAATGAATATAATTATTTTTTACCCTGATGACCTAGAATTAATTAAAGGTTCACCACAAATAAGAAGAAAATATATTAATTTAGAATTATCTCAATTATATAGTAATTATTTTATACTTATTAATGAGTATAATAAAATATTAAAACTTAGAAATGAGTATTTAAAAAAAATTAATAAAAAAATATCTACAGATAGAATTTATATTGAAATATTAACAGGTTATTTAATAGATAAATCTATAATGATATATAAAATGAGAGATAAATTTATTAAAAAAGTAAATGAATATTGTTGTGATATTTATAAAGATATAATGGATTTAGAAGGATTTAATATCAAATATAGACCTAGTATTGAAATAGATTTAAAAGATAGTAATTTAAAAGAATATTTAAAAAATGAATATAATAAAAAATTAGATTACGATATTAAACTTTGTTCAACTAGTATTGGGCCACATAAAGACGATATAGAATTTTTTCTAGGTGATAAAAATTTAAAATATTATGGCTCACAAGGACAACAAAGAGTAGCTGTTTTGGCACTTAAACTCTCTGAAATTGAAATATTTAAAAAATATAAAGATACAACTCCAATATTACTATTAGATGATATATTTAGTGAGTTAGATGATAAAAAGAAAAATAATTTGTTAAAGTATATAAGTAAAAATATACAAACAATTATTACAACTACTGATTTAAATAATTTAGATCTTAAATTAATTAAGAAATCTAAATTATTTAATATAAATAATGGCAACATAATAAAGATCAAAGAGGTGAAGTTAGATGAATAATGAGACACATTATGATGCATCGGATATTCAAGTATTAGAAGGATTAGAAGCAGTTAGAAAAAGACCGGGTATGTATATTGGTACAACAGATGTTAAGGGGTTACACCACCTAGTATGGGAGATAGTAGATAACGCTATAGATGAATCTTTAGCTGGATACTGTGATGATATTGAAGTTATTATAAATAAAGGAAATTCAATCACAGTAAAAGATGATGGACGTGGTATTCCAGTAGATATACATCCTAAAACTAAGAAAAGTACTGTTGAGACAGTTTATACTGTTCTTCATGCCGGAGGAAAATTTGGTGGAGGAGGATACAAAGTATCTGGAGGCCTTCACGGAGTTGGTGCTTCAGTGGTTAATGCTTTATCAAGTTGGGTAGAAGTTACAGTTTATAAAAACGGTAAAGTACATTATATTAAATTTGAAAATGGTGGAAAAACTACAGAACCATTAAAAGTAATAGGAGAATGTGAACCTGATAGAACAGGTACTTGGGTAACATTTAAACCCGATCCAGAAATATTTGATACTGATGTTTACGATTATAATACTTTAAAAGTAAGAATTAGAGAACTTGCTTTCTTAAATAAAGGTTTAAGAATAACTTTAAGAGATGATAGAGATGAAGAAGATACAACTGGAGAAACTTTTGTTTATGAGGGTGGTATTTCAGAATATGTTAAATTTATAAATCAAGAAAAAACATCTATTCATGAAAATATAATTCATTTAGAAGGTGCTGAAGATAATGTAGTGTTTGAAGTAGCACTTCAATATACAAATGGATATAATGATAATATTTATTCTTTTGTTAATAATATCAATACGCATGATGGTGGTACTCATGAAGAAGGAGTAAAAAGAGCTTTAACGCGTGTTATAAATAGTTATGCAAGAAAATTTAATATATTAAAAGAAAAAGATGAAAACTTAACAGGAGACGATGTTAAAGAAGGATTAACTATGATTATTTCTTGTAAGCATCCAAACCCACAATTTGAAGGTCAAACAAAAGGAAGACTTGGAAATAGTGAAGTTAGAAAACTTGCAGATAATGTATTTACTGAAGGATTTGAAAAATTCTTATATGAAAATCCTGATGAAGCTAAAGTAATTATAGAAAAAGCAATGTTAGCATGTCGTGCTAGAAATGCTGCTAAAAAAGCAAGAGAAATTACTAGAAAAAGTGATTTAGCTATGACTAATTTTTTTGGTAAACTTTCTGATTGTAAAAGTAAAGATCCAAAAGTATCTGAAATATTTATAGTCGAAGGAGATTCTGCCGGAGGAAGTGCTAAAAAAGGTAGAGATGCAATGACACAAGCAATTCTACCACTTAGAGGTAAGATTTTAAATGTAGAAAAAGCTAGACTTGATAGAGCTTTAGGTAATGAAGAAATAAGAACTATCATAACTGCATTTGGTACAGGTATTGGTGAAGATTTTAATTTAGATAAATTAAGATATGATAAAATCATAATCATGACTGATGCCGACGTCGATGGATCACATATTCGTGTATTATTATTAACTTTATTTTATAGATTTTTTAAACCTATAGTAGAAGCAGGACATGTTTATGCAGCCCAACCACCATTATTTAGAATTATGCATGGTAAAACTCGTAAATATGTACTTGATGAGGCAGAAAAAGAAGCATATTTAGCAACTCTTCCAGAAAACGTAAGAGGTAGAGTAGAAATAGCTCGTATGAAAGGGTTGGGAGAAATGGATGCTTCTGAACTTAATGAAACTACAATGGATATTGAAAAAAGAATTCTTAGAAAAATAACAGTAGATGATTGTATGGCGGCAGATGCTATATTTGAAAAATTAATGGGTGATGAAGTTGAGCCAAGACGTGCATTTATTGAAGAAAATGCTAAATTTGTAGAAAACTTAGATGTTTAGGAGGTGTAATACATGGAAAATGAAGAAAAAGTAACAAAAGAAGTAGAAAACAAAGAAGAATTTGGTGGAACATTCCACGAAAGAGATACAGTAGCAGAAAACAATATTGTTAATGAAGTTAAAAACTCATTTCTTGATTATTCAATGAGTGTTATTACATCACGTGCTATTCCTGATTTAAGGGATGGTTTAAAACCTGTACATAGAAGAATACTATGGTCAATGTTAGAGGAAGGAAATACACCAGATAAACCACATAAAAAATCAGCTACAACAGTAGGATATGTTATGGGTCATTACCACCCACATGGAGACTCAAGTATTTATGATGCTATGGTTCGTTTAGCACAAGACTTCAACCAAAGATATATGTTAGTTGATGGACATGGTAACTTTGGTAATATCGAGGGAGATGGAGCTGCTGCTTATCGTTATACAGAAGCAAGATTAGCTAAAATATCATTGGAACTTTTAAGAGATATTAAAAAAGATACTGTTGATATGAAACTTAATTTCGATGAATTATTTAAAGAACCTGTTGTATTACCTTCAAGATTCCCTAATATATTAGTAAATGGATCTATGGGTATAGCAGTTGGTATGGCAACAAATATTCCACCTCATAATTTAGGTGAAGTAATTGATGGATGTGTTGCTTATATAGATAATCCTGAAATAGATACATTAGGACTTATGGAACATATTAAAGGTCCAGATTTTCCAACAGGTGGTATAATTCTAGGAAATTCAGGAATAAGAAAAGCATATGAAACAGGTCGTGGATCAATTACTATTAGAAGTAGAGCTGTAATTGAAGAAGAAGGAAATCATAGCAATATAGTTATTACTGAAGTTCCATATGGAGTAAATACTTTAGAATTAAAGAACAAAGTAGCTGAACTTGTTCATACTAAAGTAATTGATGGAATAGCTGATTATCACACTGATTTAAAAGATGGTGTTAAAATAACTATTACTTTAAAAAGAGATGCAAATCCACAAGTAGTATTAAATAATTTATATAAACATACTAATTTCCAAGTGAATTACGGAATTATTTTATTAATGATTGATGATATGACTCCTAAAACATTAGGACTTAAAGATATAATTGCTAAATATATCGAACATCAAAAAGAAGTTATTATTAGAAGAACTAAATTTGATTTAGAAAAAGCAGAAAATAGAGTTCATATATTAGAAGGTTACAAGATTGCTCAAGATAATATAGATGAAGTAATAGCAATTATTAAAGCTGCTAATAGTGATGTAGAAGCTAAAGAAAAATTAATGTCTAGATTTGGTTTAACTGAAATACAAACAGATGCAATATTAGAATTAAAATTAAGACGTTTAACAGGACTAGAAAGAGAAAAAATAGAAGCAGAACTTGCAGAATTATTGAAACTTATAGCTGAATATAAAGAAATATTAGCTGATATTAATAAGGTTTTAGCTATTATTAAACAAGAAATGCTTGAAATTAAAGATAAATATGCAGATGAAAGAAGAACATCTATTGATATGACAGCAATTGATTATATCGATGATGAATCATTAATACCTGTTGAAGATTTAGTTATTACTTTAACTAATAAAGGATATATAAAACGTGTTGAAAGTGATACTTATAAAGCTCAAAATAGGGGTGGTGTAGGTATTAAAGGTATGACAACAAATGAAGAAGACTTTGTTGAAAATATTTTATCTATGACAACACATGACTACATTATGTTCTTTACTAATAAAGGTAAAGTATATAGAATGAAAGGTTATGAAGTACCATTATTCAATAGACAATCTAAAGGATTACCAATAATTAACTTATTACCTTTAGAAAAAGATGAAAAGGTAAATGTAATGTTAAAGGCAACTCCAAAGGATGCACCTGCTTATGTTGTACTTTGTACACAAAAAGGTATAATTAAGAGAACTAATATAACAGAATTTGAAAACATTAGAACAAATGGTAAGATTGCCATTACATTAAAAGAAGATGATGAACTTATTTCAGCTAAGATTACTGAAGGAAATGCAGAAATCTTAATTGCATCATCAAATGGTAGATTAATTAGATTTAATGAAAATGAAGTAAGAATCATGGGCAGAACTGCATCAGGTGTTAGAGGTATCGATGTAGGAGACGGGGTAGCTGTAGGTATGGAAATATCTTATGCTAACGATGATGTACTAGTTGTTACAGAAAAAGGTTATGGTAAGAAAACTAAAATAGATCAATACAGAATGACTCATAGAGGAAGTAAAGGTGTTAAAGCACTTAATGTTACAGAAAAGAATGGAAATATAGTTTCATTTAAAATAGTAAATGGAGAAGAAGATTTAATGATTATTACTGATAGTGGAATAATTATTAGATTACCACTTTCTCAAGTATCTTCTACTGGACGAGTTGCTCAAGGTGTTAAATTAATTAACTTAAAAGATAACCAAAAAGTAAGTACAATAGCTATTATAGAACACACTGAAGAAGAAAATGAATTAGAAGAACAAACAATCCAACAAACTTCAAAAAATACTAATAATATAGAAAAGTAATGAAAGAATGTTTCACGTGAAACATTCTTTTTATTTATATTTAAAATATTTCCCGGGAAATAAATTTATAACTACCAATGTTTCACGTGAAACATTGGTATAAATTAAATATAAATAATTTAATATACATAATAAATTGGGATAAAATTATATTTATAATAAAAATATATAAATTAAGTATTGATATTTTTTTTTTTTTATAATATATTATTAATGCACAACATTTATATTTGAATCAGGTCAGAGTTGGAAGACAGCAGCCTTAAGAATCCCTAAATGTGTGTGCTTTTTTTATGTGATTTTATAAATAAGCTAATGTTTCACGTGAAACATAGTTTAAGATAAAATAAATATTAAATAAAATATAAAAATATTATAATTTATCTATTTTTATAATATAATATTTTTATGACTAATCAATGTTTCACGTGAAACATTGATAATATAAATTGATTAAATATAATTTTAAGTATTATTTTTTTGAAATATTATAAATTAAATACAATATTTCCTGGGAAATAATTAAAATATATGTTTCACGTGAAACATTGGAGGTAAAAATGAATGAATATTATATGAATATTGCTATAAAAGAAGCAAAAAAAGCTTATAAATACGAAGAAGTACCGGTAGGGGCTTTAATAGTAAAAAATAATAAAATAATTGCTAAAGCATTTAATAAAAAAGAAAAAACTAAGAATGTTACTAAACATGCAGAAATAATTGCTATTTCAAAAGCCTGTAAAAAATTAAAAAATTGGAGATTAGAAGATTGTACGATTTATGTAACTATGGAACCTTGTATGATGTGTTCAGGAGCTATAGAACAATCTAGAATAAAAAAAATAGTATATGGAGTTAAAAATGAAAATTATGGATCCACGGATCAATTAAAAAATATAGAAATTATTTCCCAAGTGTGTGAAAAAAAGTGTAGAGAATTAGTTCAATCATTCTTTAAAAAAAGAAGATAACGTCTTTTTTTTTTACTTGTAAAAGTGTATAATATTATATAGATTTGAGGTGGAACATGTATCAAGCTCTTTATAGAAAATATAGGCCAAAATCATTTGATGATGTGGTAGGTCAAAAAGTAATAATAAAAACATTAACTAATAGTATAGTAAATGATAAAATTAGTCATGCTTATCTATTTACTGGCCCTAGGGGTACCGGTAAAACAAGTATAGCTAAGATACTAGCTAAAATAGTTAATTGTGAATCTTTAGAAAATACAACGCCTTGTAATAAATGTGTAAGTTGTACACAAATTAATAATAAACAAAATACAGATATAATAGAAATAGATGCTGCTTCAAATAATGGAGTAGATGAAATAAGAGAACTAAGAGATAAAGTAAGTTTAGTTCCGTCATTTGGAAAATATAAAGTATATATAATAGATGAAGTTCATATGCTTACAACAGCTGCTTTTAATGCTTTACTTAAAACATTAGAAGAGCCACCAAAACATATAATCTTTATATTAGCAACAACCGAACCTCATAAAATTCCATCTACAATACTTTCTAGATGTCAAAGATTTGATTTTAAAAAGATAAGTATAAATGATATAAAAATTAGATTAACTTATATATGTGAACAAGAAAATATAAATATAGATGAAGATTCTATTGAATTAATAGGTAAATTATCTGATGGTGGGATGAGAGACTCTGTTAGTTTACTTGATCAATTAACTGCTTATACAACTGAAAAAATAACTGTAAGTGATGTTAACGATGTATATGGAACAATAACAGAACAAGAAATCTGTGAGTTATTAAAACTTATCTTTAGTAATAATCTAAGTGAAACATTTGATTTAATAACTAAGTATGATGAAGATGGTAAAAACTTAACCAAAATAATAGAAACTATAATAGAATTTTTAAAGAATACTTTAATATATTATAATAATTCAGAGTATTTTGAAAATAAAGAAAAGAAAAAATCATATGAGGAAATCTGTAACTTAATAACTGAAAATCAAATTTATAACACCATAGAAATATTACTTGATTCTATTAAAACTAGCAAAAATACCAATAATGTTAAATTAATATTTGAACTTTCAATAATTAAAATAATAGAATTAAAAAAAGAAAAGGTAATATATAAAAAACAAGTAATTGAAAAAGATATACCGGTATTTGAAGAAAAGAAAAAAATAGTTACTGAAGCAAAATATGAAAAGAAAGAAACTACTGATAAAGTAAAAGAAAATATAGAAAACTTAAAGAAAATAAGAATAAATAATACATTATCTAAATTTAATAAACAAGAATTTGTGACATTTAAAAAAGATTTAGATAATATTAAAGAACTTTTAATGGATCCAGATTATAGTTCAGTAGTATCTTTAATAATTGATGGAGACTTAAAAGCAAAAGGAAATCAAAATTTATTATTTGTTTATAAATTAAAAAACTTAGAAGAATGTTTCAATCTTTCACTCATTGATATAGAAAAGGCTTTAAAAAAGGTATTTAATGAAGAATTAAAACCTATAGCTGTATCTGAAGAAGAGTGGGAACCAATAAAAGTAGAATTCAATAAGCATATGAAATCAAAAACTAATGCTTATGAATATAATGAAGAAGTTATGTCATTAAAAGATATATATGACATAACAGATAAAGAAACTACTTCAAATACTAATGAAATAGAAGAAATATTTGAAGATATGATAGTTTACAATTAGAAAGAGGGAAAATCATGAATATGCAAGCAATGCTTAAACAAGCACAAAAATTACAAAAAGATATGTTAGCTACACAAGAAGAAATTAATAATAAAGAATTTACTGGTAAATCTTCAATAGTAACAGTAAAAATGAGTGGTAAAAAAGAATTACTAGACGTTAAAATTGATATGGATCAAATAGAAGCAGATGATGTAGAATTATTACAAGATATGATTACAGTAGCTTTCAACGATGCTATGAAACAAATAGATAAAGAAACTGAATCAAAAATGGGTAAATATACTCAAGGAATGCCAGGACTATTCTAATGAAATATCCTAGTATTATCCAAAATCTGATAGAGTGTTTTAAAAAGTTTCCAGGCATTGGTGAAAAATCGGCAGAAAGAATGGCTTTATCAGTATTAGAAATAGATAAAGAAACAATAGATTTATTTGCTAATTCACTAAAAGATTCAAAAACAAAAATAAGAAGATGTGAAATATGTAATAATTTAAGTGAATCAGAAAAATGTGAAGTTTGTAAAGACAATAGTAGAAATAAAGAAATACTATGTGTAGTAGAAGAACCAAAATTTGTTAATCTATTTGAAAAACTAAATATATTTGATGGCTATTACCACGTATTAGATGGTTTAATCTCACCAATAGATGGAATTAATCCAGAAGATATAAATATTTCAACTCTTATAAATAGAGTTAAAAAAGATAAAGTAAAAGAAATAATACTTGCCTTAAAACCTAGTGTAGAAGGTGAAACAACATCACTTTATATATCTAAAATATTAGAAGGAACTGATGTTAAAATATCTAAAATAGCTCATGGAGTACCAATGGGTGCTGAAATGGATTATGTAGATTCACTAACACTAGAAATGGCTTTAGAAAATAGAAGATATATAGACTAATAAATTCATAATTAATTATTTTAAACATAATATAAATTGGGTGGACAAATTATGTTAAAAATATTGTTTAAAATAATAAAACGAATAATTATTAGTTCTTTTTTGTTATATGGATATAATCTTCTTGTACAACCTATAGGATTAATAATACCTATAAATGTATTTACTGTAGGTGCATTATCAATACTTGGAGTGCCAGCTTTACTTTGTTTAATATTTATAATGGTTTTAATTTATTGACATAATAAAATCTTAATGATATTATATAAAATCAAGAAGAGGTGTTTTAATATGGAAAAAAACATAACAATTAAAGAATATATGGAATTTTCAGGGTATAAAACTGCTGGTATTGATTTTGATATAAAAAACTTAGATCCAGAATGTATATTTGTTGGGGATATATATGTAGTAAAGTATAAGAAGAAATATGATTATTTTGCTTCGTTTGAAGAACAAACTTATTTAGATTTAAAAGTAAGGAATGCCATTCTTCTTAGAATTGGTTATGAAAGATATATTAATTTATCAAATATAAGAACGCTTGGAGATTTAGAAAGAGTAAAACGAAAATTAAGAAGTAAATTAAAGGCTTCAAGTGTAACAATAATAGGTAATTTCTTTAAACCTTATGCAGGAGATCAAGTTGTTTTAGATATTAAACCATATGAAAAAGAAAATCAAAACGAAAAAAATAATCAAAAAGTAAAAAAATTCCAAAGAATTTTATTCAAGTAGCAATCAACTAAATTGCTATTTTTTTCTTGTTTTAAAATAATATAAAACTATGTTATAATATATATGACTTTGTTTGGAGGTGTAAGTATGTTAGATGATTTTTGTTTAGAACAAAACATCACCTATAAAACTTTAATTAATTCAGTTAAAAATAATAAGCATAGCCATGCTTATCTTATTGAAACAAATGGTTATTCTAAAGGATTAGATCTAGGGATAGCTTTTGCTAAATACTTACTATGTCCAAATAGTTATAGTAATAATAATAACTGTGGTAATTGCAGTCAATGTATGAATATTGATAAGAATGAATTTATAGAACTTAAAATAATTGATCCAGAAGGGCAATGGATAAAAAAAAGTCAACTTGAAGAATTACAAGATGCTTTTTCTAAAAAATCTGTTGTGGGAAATAAAAAAGTTTATATAATAAATAAAGCAGAAAAGTTAAATGTTGCTTCTTCTAACTCTTTATTAAAATTTTTAGAAGAACCTGAAGAAGGTATAATTGCCATATTAATAACTGAAAATATGTATCAATTATTGAGTACTATAGTATCTAGATGCCAAGTTTTGTCTTTAAAAAACAAACTAAATTTAGATAATTTATCTACAAAAGAAAGAATAGCTAATTATTTAAGTAATAATAAAGAAGATATAGAAATTTTTATAAATGATGAAGAAAGTATAATAAAAATAGAAAAAATAATAGAATTTATCAAATATTATGAAGAAAAACATAGTAATACTTTAATATATATAAATAAATTATGGCATGAAACGTTTAAAGAAAAACAAGATATATATAATGCATTTACTATGATGTTACTATTTTATAAAGATGTTTTAAATTTAAAATTAGGTAAAGTTATACAAATATTTACTGATCATGTAAATGATGTAAATATAATAGAAGAAAAAAATAATTTAGATGAAATAACTAGTAAAATAAATGTTATAATGGATTTGAGAGAAAAAATTAAATTTAATGTTAATAGTAATTTACTAATGGATAAATTAATCATTGAACTTGGAAGGTGTGATAAAAAATGATAGAAGTAGTAGGTGTAGCATTTAAACCAAATAAAAAAGTATACTATTTTTCTCCTAATGGGATGAAAATAAAAAAAGGTATAAATGTTATTGTTAAAACTGAAAGAGGATTACAGTTTGGTACTGTTGAAATAGCTAATACAGAAATAGAAGAATCAAAAATCAAAAGCTCTTTAGCTGAAGTAATAAGAATAGCTTCTAAAAGGGATTATGAAAAGCATATAAAGAACGTTAATGATGCAAAAAAAGCATTAAAAGATTGTAAAGATTTAGTAGACGAATATAATTTAAACATGATGGTATTAGATGCTAATTATACTTTTGATAGAAATCAATTATTATTCACATTTCTTGCTGATAATAGAGTAGATTTTAGAAAACTTGCTAAAGATTTAGCTAACACACACAAAACTAGAATAGAATTAAGACAAGTAGGAGTTAGAGATAAAGCTAAAGAAATAGGAGGATATGGTTCTTGTGGTAGAGAATTATGTTGTTCAAAATTCTTATGTGACTTTGATTCAGTATCAATAAACATGGCTAAAAATCAAAATATAGCTTTAAATCCTACAAAGATAAATGGTGTATGTGGTAGACTTTTATGTTGTTTAAAATATGAAGATGAGTGCTACAAAGATTTAGGAAAGAAACTTCCTAAAATAGGCAAAAAAGTAGAAACTGAGTTTGGTGAAGGTAAGGTTATTAGTACAGATATTTTAAAACAAACATATAGAGTAGATGTTAAAGACCATGGTATAGTGGAAGTTGATGTAAATGAAGGTAACTAATTATTTATTAGGTTATAAAGATTTAAAAATAGTACAAGATAATGAAATGTTCAACTTTTCATTAGATTCAGTATTACTTCCAAACTTTGTAACCATTAATAAAAATATAAATAGAATACTTGATATAGGCTGTGGTAATGCGCCTATACCTTTAATTCTTTCTACTAAAACAGATGCTAAGATTACTGGTGTGGAAATACAAAAAGAAGTATATGATTTAGCTTTAGAATCAATTTCTATTAATAAAAAAGAAGATCAAATAACAATTATAAATAAAGATATAAATGATTACTATAAAGAAATAGAAACTGACTCTTTTGATGTAATTACTTGTAATCCACCATTTTTTAAATATATAGAAACATCTAATATAAATAAAAATGATTATAAGACAATTGCTCGTCATGAAGTTAAATTAAATCTAAATCAGTTGTTTACTATAGCTAAAAAACTTTTAAAAAATAATGGTGTGATTGCTATTGTACATAGACCAGAAAGATTTGTTGAAGTAGTAGAAGAAATGAAAAAAAATAACATAGAACCTAAAAGAGTTCAATTTGTATATCCGAAGAAAAATATGGAAGCAAATATAATGTTAATAGAAGGAAGTAAAAATGGGAGGCCAGGCATGAAAATTTTACCTCCTATCTATAGTCATCAAGATAATGGTGAATATACAGATGATGTAAAAAAATATTTTGAATAGAGGTGATACTATGTCACAAAAAAGTTATGATAATAGTCCAACTTTATATCTTATCCCAACACCTATAGGAAATATGGAAGATATAACTATAAGAGCTATAAATACTTTAAAAATGGTGGATGTAGTTTTTTGTGAAGATACTC
Organism: Bacilli bacterium; assembly: GCA_017536505.1. Lineage (GTDB taxonomy): Bacteria > Bacillota_I > Bacilli_A > RF39 > UBA660 > UMGS1613. The sequence goes on along the minus strand of JAFXHG010000038.1, from coordinate 179,582 downwards.
GAGTAACAGGACAATTATTAAAATATTTAGATATTAGTAAAAAATTAATATCTAGTCATAATTACAATGAATCAGGTAATAAGGAAAAATTACTAGAATATCTAAATAGTGGTAGTAATGTAGGTTTGGTTAGTGATAGGGGTACTCCTATAATAAGTGATCCAGGATATGAACTAGCAAAATTCGCTATAGAAGAAGGTTATAATGTAGTTAGTCTTCCGGGAGCTACAGCTTTAATACCAGCTCTTACTTCATCAGGTATTAGTCCTATGCCATTTTATTATTATGGATTTTTAAATAATAAAGATAGTGCTAGAAGAAAAGAATTAGAATTTTTAAAAAACATAGATGCAACATTAATACTTTATGAAGCACCTCATCGTATAAATAAAACATTAAGAGATTTGGGAAATATTTTGGGAAATAATCGTAAAATAAGTATTTCCCGAGAAATAACTAAAAAATATGAAGAAGTTTATAGAGGAACTATTGGAGAGTTGATAGAACAAAATAATGAATATAAAGGAGAGCTTGTAGTAGTTGTTGAGGGAAATAAAGAAACAACTGAATATAAAAATTTAACAATAGAAGAACATGTTAATCTTTATATTGAAGATGGAAAAAGTTCTATGGATGCAATTAAGATAGTTGCTAAAGAACGTGGTATGAAAAAAAGTGAAGTATATGATATTTACCACAATATAGAAAAGAAGTGATAAAATGAAACTTATAGTAGGTTTAGGAAATCCAGGTAGAGAATATAATAAAACTAGACATAATATTGGATTTATGTGTATAGATAAAATAGCTGAATATTTTAAAGTAAGTTTTGATTCAAATAAATTTACTGGATCTTATACACAGTTTAATCATAATGGGGAAAAGATAATTCTTTTAAAACCTGAAAAATATATGAATTTATCAGGAGAAGTAGTAAGAGATTTTGTTAACTTCTTTAAAATAGCTATAGAAGATATACTAATTATATGTGATGATTTAGATACAAAAGTAGGCACTTACAGACTTCGTTATAAAGGTTCTAGTGGGGGACATAATGGTCTTAAAAATATAGAGTTACATTTATCTACTAAAGATTATAAAAGAATAAAAGTAGGTATATCAAATGATAAAAATATAGATACTAAAGATTATGTGTTAGGTAAATTTACAAAAGAAGAAATGGATTTAATAAATCCTATAATAGATAAAATACCTAACATTATTGAAGATTATTTAAAATTACCATTTGATAATGTGATGAATAAATATAATTAATTTTTAATTAAACAAGTTAATGATACAGAAGTGTATCATTTTGTCGTTGGAAAGGAGGAAAAATAATGAGTTTATTTAATAATATTTTGAATGAATTAGATGGAAATTTTGTTTATGGTTTAACACCCGAACTAAAAGGTTTATTCTTATATAAAAAGTTTAAAAAAGAAAATAAAAGTATAGTGTGTATAACTTCTACAATTTATGAAGCTAATAAACTATATCAAATATTATTAAATTATACTGATAAAGTATCTTTCTTTCCTATGGATGATTTTTTAACTAGCGAAGCACTCGCAATAAGTCCAGAGTTTAAATTTACTAGACTTGATACATTAAATACTTTGTTAGAAGAAAAAAGAATAGTTATAACTAATTTAATGGGATTTTTAAGGTTTTTACCTAGTCCTAAAGATTATAAAAATTCATATTCTAAGGTAAAATTAGGTGATGAAATAAAAATAGAAGAACTAGTTTCTAATTTATATAGAATAGGTTATAAAAGAGAGTCTTTAGTAAATAAAACAGGAGAAATAGCTGTTCGTGGATTTATAATAGATATATTTCCAATTAATTATAAGAATCCTATAAGAATAGAATTTTGGGGAGATGAAATTGAAAGAATTAGTGAATTTGATATTGATACTCAAATTTCTAAAGATAGACTAGATGAAGTAATAATCACTCCAACAACTGAATTTATAATAGATAAAGAGTTAGAAGAAAAACCTAAACATAGAGAATTAATAAACTATATCAAACCTGTATCTATATTAGATTATTTAGATAATCCAATAATTTTTTATGATGATAGAAAAAGTATTGAAAAAAATTTTGAATTATTAACAGAAGAAATAACAGATTATAAAAATAATAATGAATTAAGTAATGATACTAAATTTATGTTTGCCTTAGAAAAAAATTATAAATATGAAGAAATAGATTTTGTATCATTTGATAATAAGACTAATTCAAATAAAAATATTAAATATCAATCTTTTGAACTTGATAATTTTATTGGTGGGATGGATTCAATAAGTAAGAGACTTAATGGTTATATAAAAGAAGGTAAAACTGTTATAGTATGTTTATCTGATAGATATAAAGTAAATAGATTAGAAAGTGAACTTGTAAGTAGTCATCTAGTAATTACAAGTATTAACGAAATAATCGATAACAAAATAAATCTAGTTGTTAGAAAAATAAATAGTGGTTATATAATAGGAAGTTATGTAGTTGTTACTGAAAAAGAATTATTTAATAAAAAAGAAAGTGGAGTTGCTTATAAATCTAATTTTAAGATGGGATCTAAGATTAGAGATATAAATAAACTTAATATTGGAGATTATGTAGTACATGTAGTTCATGGTATTGGTATTTATAGAGGTATTAAAACATTAACTAAGAATGGATTAAAAAAAGATTATTTAACTATTGAATACAAAGGTGAAGATAAACTATATATACCTGTTGAAAAGTTAGAGTTTATAAATAAATATTCATCTAATGAAGGTGCAGTACCTAAAGTAAATAAATTAGGCGGAACAGAATGGACTAAAACTAAACTACATATTAAGAAAAAGATAGAAAGTATTGCTGGTGATTTATTAAAACTTTATTCTGAAAGAGAAATGGCTATAGGATATGCTTTTGATAAGGATACAGAAGAACAAATAGAGTTTGAAAAAGGCTTTGAATATATTGAAACTAAAGACCAATTAAAAGTAACAGAAGAAATAAAAAAAGATATGGAAAAAAGTATTCCTATGGACAGACTTTTATGCGGGGATGTTGGATATGGTAAGACTGAAGTAGCATTTAGAGCTATATTTAAAGCTATAATGTCTAACAAGCAAGTTTTATTCTTATGTCCAACAACAATACTATCTCAGCAACACTTCCAAAATGCTATAGAAAGATTTAAAGAATTTCCTGTAAGAATAGAATTATTAAATAGATTTGTTACTAAGAGAAAACAAAATGAAATAATTAAAGATTTGAGTGAAGGTAAAGTAGATTTACTTATAGGTACTCATAGAATTTTAAGTGAAGATATAGTGTGTAAAAGACTTGGATTACTTGTAATAGACGAAGAACAAAGATTTGGAGTTAAACATAAAGAAAAAATTAAATCTTATAAAAATAATATAGATGTTTTAACTTTATCGGCAACTCCAATACCTAGAACTCTTCAAATGTCACTTGCTGGAGTTAGAAGTTTATCTTTAATAGAAACTCCACCTGTAGATAGATATCCAATACAGACTTATGTGTTAGAAGAAAATAAAAATGTTATTAAGGATGCTATATATAAAGAATTAGCTCGTGAAGGCCAAGTATTTATTCTTTATAATGATATAGCTACTATGGAAGAAAAAAAGAGAAGTTTAGAATATCTTGTTCCAGAAGCACGTATTATATGTGGTCATGGTAAAATGAAAAAAGAAGAACTTGAAGATGTAATGTATAAATTCATGAATAAAGAATACGATGTTTTGCTTTGTACAACAATCATTGAAACTGGTATAGATATACCAAATGTTAATACATTAATTATAATAGATGCTGATAGATATGGACTTTCTCAACTTTATCAAATAAGAGGTAGAGTAGGTAGAAGTAATAAAATAGCTTATTCTTATTTAATGTATAATAAAGGTAAGATTTTAAGTGATGTAGCTAAAAAAAGATTAAATGTTATAAAAGAATTTACAGAACTTGGTAGTGGCTTTTCTATTGCTATGAGAGATTTATCTATAAGAGGGGCAGGAGATATATTAGGTCAAGAACAATCAGGATTTATAGATACAGTAGGGGTAGAATTATTTCTTGATATGTTAAATGAAGAAGTAAGTAAATTAAAAGGTATTAATATTGAAAAAGATGAAAGTGCTGCACAACCTTTAATAGAAGTAGAAACAACTATTGATGATAAATACGCTAAAGAAGAAGATTTAAAAATAGAAATACATCAAAAAATTAATAAAATTGATTCTATTGAAAGTTTAAATAAAACAAAAGAAGAATTAGAAGATAGATTTGGCGTATTAGATGAAAATGTAATCATTTATATGTATGAAGAGCTATTTGAAAAAGAGATTAGAGCTTTAAAAGTTAAAAATGTTAATCAAACTAAGAATTTTATTGCAATAACACTCACAAAAGAATTAACTAAAAATATAGATGGTGAATTACTTTTCTTAGATGTAATATCATTGACTAGAAAGTTTAGATTTTCTATGAAAAACGAAGAGTTAACAATCACTCTTGATACAGTAGGACTTGATAAACATTTTATTTATTATTTAATTGATATGTTAGATGTTTTAAAGAAAGCACTAAAAAATACGTAAAGCAAGTAATTATGGTAAATTTTACTTGCTTTTTTTATATATTTTGTAATAAAATTATGTTAGATAGTACAAAGTGTATGTACTATAGAAAGGAGAATGTATGGAAAAAGTAAAATTTGTCCAAATTGGATGTGGTAAGATGTCTATTTATACTATGAGATATGCTATAGAAAATGGATATGAAATAGTAGGAGCAGTAGATATTAATCCAGAAGTAGTAGGTAAGGATGTAAGTAGTGTTATTGGATGTGAAGAAGTAGGAGTAATAGTTAGAGATGTTAGTGAATTAGATTCTTTACTAAAAGAAGTTAAACCAAATATTGCTATTGTTACAACAATGAGTTTAATGAATGATTTAGAAGAAGTATTAATGACTTGTGCTAAAAATGGGGTAAATGCTATTACAACTTGTGAAGAAGCTTTTTATCCAGCTAATTCAGCTCCAAGAATAACTGAAGAATTAGATAGAGTAGCTAAAGAAACAAACTGTACTATTACAGGTAGTGGATATCAAGATGCATTTTGGGGTAATTTAATTACTACATTAGCAGGAGCTACTCATAATATTACAAAAATTAAAGGATCTTCTTCATATAATGTTGAAGACTATGGTATAGCACTTGCTAAAGCACATGGTGCAGGACTTACACTTGATGAATTTGATAAAGAAGTTGCTAGTGCAGATAGAATGAGTGAAGAAGAAAGAAATGAAATAATAAAAAAAGGAGAATTTGCTCCTAGTTATATGTGGAATACTAATGGATGGTTATGTGATAAATTAGGATTAACACCTATTCATCAAACTCAAAAATGTGTTCCAATGACTCATGATGAAGATATATATTCATCAACACTTAATATGACAGTTAAAGCAGGAGATGCAACTGGAATGAGTGCTGTTGTTACTACTGAAACTAAAGAAGGAATTGTAATAGAAAGTGAATGTATTGGTAAAGTTTATGCTGAAACAGATTGCGATAAAAACGAATGGACAGTTTATGGAGAACCAGAAACAACATTTGTTGTAACAAGACCAAATACTGTAGAACTTACTTGTGCATCTATAGTTAATAGAATACCTGATGTATTAAATGCTCCATCAGGATATGTTCCAACATCACAAATGGGAGAATTAAAATATCAAAAAAAGGCTGAATAAGCCTTTTTTACATTTTTTTAATAAAATCATTTTCTGGAAAATCATTTAATTTTGTTTTTAATGCTCTTAAAAATCTCATTCTAAGTAAATCTTCTTCTGTTGAACTAGCTTTAGATTCTTCTAATTCTTTATCTAAAGTAGGTTCTTCATATAAATTAAATAATTTTAAAAATTTTATTTGACTAGAATTTTTATAATATTCTTGGCAAATCTTATCAATATCGGCTTCAGTTAATGCTTTATTTAAAATACCATTTATATATTCTATTTTTCTAACTCTATAAATAGCATTTTTAAATGCTTCTTCAGGGATTGTTTTATTATAGTTTTTTATTATTTCATTAATAATATTAATAATCTCTTCTTTTGTTTTGTTTTGAACACTAAAAATAGGTCCAACACTTTTATCATATTCTTTAATTAATTGTGATAAAACTACTGAAAGTTTAATAAAGTCAAATTCACTTAAATTGTCAACATAAGAAGACATTTCTTCTTTGTTTTTTTCTAAAAGTTGAAATTTAGTAGGAGAAATAATTTCTTCAGTTGGTGTTACAGCCTTAAAAAAATTAAAAGGTTTTAAAAAATATCTATAATTATCTAAATATTCATTATTTCTTTTACTATCCCATGTAGCATCTAAGAAAAAAACACCATTTATGTTATATTTATCGTCTTTTAAGTAAATATAATTTCTCTCATGACCAACATTTTTATTTTTATAGCGCATTGTCATTGTATTAGATTTAATACCTAAATTAGTTAAAAGATAATCTATTAAATTAGAGTATCCTACACAAACAATTTTATTGCTGTTTAATATTTGGTTAAGATTTCTAGATATACCATAATCTTCATTACTATTTTCTTTTTTATATTCATTAGATTTTACAATGTCATAAATTAAAATAATTTTTTCAAGTTGGCTTAAATTATAATGATTAACAAAATTAACTATTTCATTTAATTTTGAATGCATATCATAAAATTCTTTGTATGAAATACATTCATCGCTATTTTTAAAATATATTTTTAGATTTGGATACGATTCATTTTTTAAATTATCAACTATTTCTTTAAAATCTTCTACACTAAATATTACTTTTAAATCTTTATTCTTCTTTATAAAATCAAAAACAATTTTATTATTGCCAAAATCATCTGCAAGTATGTTAATATTTTCTTTTTCAAACTTTTCTTTTTCGTTATAAAAAACTTTATTAATTTGATTAAATACATTAAAAACACTTTGATAAAATTTATCACAATCTACAGTTAAAGTTTCTGATTTATATATAATTGAATTTTCTAAATTAGTATATTCATCTTCGTTTATATCTAAAAACTCAAAAGGTAAACTTAATCTAAAAGTTACTTCATTGTTTTCAAATTCAGTATAAATATTAATATTCATAAAATCACCAAAGATATTATACCATTTTTTAGAATAAATAAAAATATTTAATACACAATAAATCTAGGAGGAATTTATGAAAGCGACAGGAATAATAAGACGAATAGATGATCTTGGTAGAGTAGTAATACCAAAAGAAATTAGAAAAAACTTAAGAATCAAAGAAGGAGATAACCTAGAAATATTTGTAGTAAATGAAGATATAATATTAAAAAAATATTCAATGATGAATAAAATTAATGATTTAGCACAAGAACTTACTGATGCAATATATACATTTATGAAGCATAGTATATTTATAACTGATACAGATCAAGTTGTTGCAGCTAGTGGTCCTTTAAGAAAAAGATATTTAAATAAAAATATAAGTGATTTTATTACTCAGTCTATAAAAAGAAGAGATAAAATACTAGAAAATCATTTTAAAGAATTTAAATTTATTGAAGATGAAGAAATAACTTGTAGTTATGTTTTATCAACAATATTAGTAAATGGTGAAGCTACTGGCATGATATTAATTATAAGTGAAGAAGAAAAACTAAGTGAAAGTGAAATGCAAATAGCAAGCATAGTTTCATCTTTTATGACAAAATATCTTGAACAATAACAGAAAATGTGTTATAATCTAACTCAAGAAATCAAAAGCAACGAAGGAAAGAAGGATGCTAGAGTGTTTTTTAGAGAGCTTGGTTAGGTGAAAGCAAGCAATACAAGGTGTCTCGAATGGGTCTGGAGCTTATTTATACGGTAACAACGTTATAGTTTTAAGGTGTTTTAAACACGAATTAAGGTGGTACCACGTAACTCACGTCCTTATACTAGGATGTGAGTTTTTTATAGAGGTGATAATATGAGAAAATTTGAAAAAATAAGTTTTGAACAATTTAAAAAAGATATTAAAGATGATAAAGAGTTATATGCATCATATAGTTTACCAAAAAGAAGTACTAAAAATTCTGCAGGATATGATTTTGAAGCTTTATATGATTATACTTTAAAGCCAGGAGAAATAATGAAAATTCCAACAGGTGTAAAAGTAGTTATGGAAAGTGATGATGTATTATTTTTAATAGATAGAAGTAGTATGGGATTTAAATATAATATACGAATGTGCAATCAAGTTGGAGTTATAGATGCAGATTATTATAATAGCGATAATGAAGGTCATATGTGGATTAAAATACAAAATGAAGGGGATAAAGACTATATAGTAAAAAAGGGAGATGCTATGATTCAAGGAATCTTCATTAAATATTTAAAAACAGACGATGACATAGAATCTAATGTTGAGAGAAATGGTGGAATAGGATCCACAAATAAATAGAAAGAGGGATATTATGAATAAAGAAAAATATTATATTTCAACAGCTATTGCTTATACATCAGGTAAACCTCATATTGGAAATACTTATGAGATAATACTTGCTGATGCAATTGCTCGTTTTAAAAGATTACAAGGCTATGATGTTTATTTTCAAACAGGAACAGATGAACATGGAGAAAAAATAGAATTAAAAGCTAAAGATCAAGGTAAAACACCAAAAGAATTTGTAGACGAAGTAGCAACTGATATTAAAAGAATTTGGGATACAATGAATACTAGCTATGATAGATTTGTAAGAACTACAGATGAGATACATGAAAAACAAGTTCAAAAGATATTTAAAAAAATGTATGATAAGGGAGATATCTATTTAGATGAATATAAAGGATTATATTGTACTCCATGTGAATCTTTTTGGACTGAATCTCAATTAGTAGATGGCAAATGCCCAGATTGCGGTAGGGAAGTTAGTGAAAAAAGTGAACAAGCTTACTTCTTTAGACTTTCTAAATATCAAGATAGATTAGAAAAATTTTTAGAAGAAAATCCAAAATTCTTGCAACCAGAATCTAGAAGAAATGAAATGTTAAATAATTTTATTAAACCAGGATTACAAGATTTATGTGTATCAAGAACTAGTTTTGATTGGGGAATACCTGTAGATTTTGACCCAAAACATGTTGTTTATGTATGGTTAGATGCTTTAACTAACTATATAACTAATATAGGTTATGATGTAGATAATCCAAGTGAAGAATTTAAAAAATGGTGGCCAGCAGATTTACACTTAATAGGTAAAGACATTGTTAGATTCCATAGTATATATTGGCCAGCATTCCTATGGAGTTTAGATATAGAATTACCTAAACAAATTTTTGGGCACCCATGGCTTTTAACTAACAATGATAAAATAGGTAAAAGTAGAGGAAATGCTATATATGCAGATGATTTAGCAGAACAATATGGAGTTGATGCAGTAAGATATTATGTATTACACGAAATACCATTTGCTAATGATGGTAATTTAACTTATGAACTTCTAGAAGAAAGATATAATTCAGATTTAGCTAATATATTAGGAAATCTTGTTAATAGGACAATATCAATGAATAAAAAATATTTTGATAATGTAGTAGTTAATAGCGATGTTACTGATACAGTAGATGAAGATTTAACAAATACAGTAATGAGCGCTAAATCAAAGATAGAAAAATGTATGGATGATCTAAGGGTAGCAGATGCTATAGATGAAGTATTTAATATATTTAAAAGATGTAATAAATATATAGATGAAACAACACCTTGGATACTTGCTAAAGAAGAAAATAAAGATAGACTAAAGAAAGTTTTATATAACTTATTAGAATCTATAAGAATAGGAGCAGTACTTCTTCATAGTTTTTTACCACAAACATCAGAAGAAATATTTAAACAACTAAATACTATTGAAACTAGTTATGAATCAATAAACGAATTTGGTAAACTAAAAATAGGAGATATTTTAAATGATCCAAAACCATTATTTATAAGAATAGAGAAAGAAAAGTAATTCTTTCTTTTTTTTTGTAAATAAATATGTAAAATGTAGTAATTTGTCGACCAATTAATTAACAAAACTATTTATAATTAAAATTAAATATGGTATATTAGTTTTGCTGTATTTCTGTAAAAGTAGAAAAAGGAGATATTATGTCAAACAATAAAAATGTTGAAAGATATCTATGGATATCAGCTGTTATGTTTGTAACTTATTTACTTTTAGGCAGTTTTATTGTAAGTAAGAATTATTTAGATTTAGCTTATCTAATAATATTATATATATTTTTAGTTATAGCTAAATTATCAAGTAAGAAGGAATAGAAAAATTATATCAAGTGTGGTATAATTTTTTTGGTGATTTTATGTTAATAGATACACATTGTCATTTGGGTTATGATGATTATGATAATTTAGATGAAATAATAAGAAGTATGGACGGTATTATGATTGCTAGTGGATGTGATGACAAGACTAATTTAGAAGTTCTTGAATTAGTGAAAAAGTATGATAATGTTTATGGTACCTTAGGAATTCATCCGCAAGAAATAGATAAAATAACTCAAAATAGTTTTAAAATAATAGAAGATAATATTAATAATCCTAAAATAGTTGCTATAGGGGAAATAGGTTTAGATTACTATTGGATAAAAGATAATATGGAAAAACAAAAGGAAATTTTTGAATATCAATTAGAATTAGCAACAAAATATAATAAACCAATCGTTGTACATTCTAGAGAATCAATACAAGATACTTATGATCTATTAAAAAAATATAAATTAAGGGGTAGTATACATTGTTTTAGCTCTAGTTTAGAAATGGCAAAGGGATTTATAAAATTAGGTTATAAAATTGGTGTTGGAGGAACATTGACTTTTAAAAATTCTAAAAAATTACAAGAAATAGTAAAAGAATTGGATTTGAAAGATATATTACTAGAAACAGATAGTCCTTATTTATCACCAGAACCTTTTAGAGGAAAACAAAATAAACCTAGCAACGTCTATTTTGTAGCGCAAAAAATATCTGAATTAAAAGATATAAGTATAGATAAAGTTTTGGATATAACAAGCAATAACGCTATAGAATTATTTGACTTAAAAGCATAAAAATGTTATAATTATGTTACCTATGGTAGAGGTGATAAAATGACAACAAAAGTTAAAATTTCATTAGTTCTATCAATAGTAGTTATGGTATCAATAATAACACTTACTATAATGAATACTGGAACTACTATTTATAATCCTATTGGTGAAATGACAGCTACAATAATAAATGAAGTAGAAGCTTATGGAACTGATTATGTATATGTAGAAAATATGCCTTCAACAGCTGAACCAATAGTTATATCTGAAGGAATTAATGGATTGGACTATACATATGATGGCCTAAATTATGTGCATCTAAGTGATGTTAAAAATGAGGTTGTCCAAGTAGGAACAGGAAAACCAGGAAATTATTCTGGGAAGCTTACTGGATATGGTCCTGATTGTCCTGGATGTAGTAGTGTAGGCAATGTTTCTTGTAGGACTAGAGAAGGAAAAAATCATAGTCTAACATATGATGGTTTATATTATGATGATATTTCATATGGAAGTGTTAGAATTTTAGCTGCTGATCATACAGCATTCCCATGTGGTACTATTGTTAAAGTAAATAATGGGATATTAGATGAATTTGTAGGTATAGTACTTGATACTGGTATAGCTATGAGAAATGCTTGGAGAAAAGAAGGAATAATTTGGATGGATCTAGCTTTTACTTCTCAAGCTGAAGCTTTAACAGGTGGTGCTACTAGTTCTAATACTGATTTTGAAGTACAAAGATGGGGATGGTAATCCCTTTTTATTTTTATAAAAATATGATATCATAGGAAGGAATGGAGAGATATTATGCAGTATTCACCAATAAAATTTAAAGAAAAAATGGAAAAATATAGTTTTAATTTAAAAAAAATGTTTGGCCAAAACTTTATAATTGATGAAAATATAATTAATAATATTATTAATAGTGCAAATATAGATAAAGATACTTTAGTGATAGAAATAGGACCTGGAGCAGGATCTTTAACTTTTAAACTTTCACAATATGCTAAAAACGTTCTTTGCTATGAAATAGATACAACTTTAAAAGAATTGTTAGAAGATAACTTAAGTGAATGCTCTAATATAAATATAATATTTAAAGATTTTTTAAAGGCTAATGTATTAGATGATATAAAACAATATGATTATAAAAAACTATATGTAGTTGCTAATTTACCGTATTATATTACAACTCCAATAATAGTAAAATTTATAGAAGAAAATATACCAGTTGATAAAATAGTAGTTATGGTACAAAAAGAAGTTGGAGATAGATTTAAAGCTAAACCAAATACAAAGGAATATAACTCACTTTCTATATATTTAAATTATTACTTTGAAGTAAAAAAACTACTAGATATATCTAAAAATGTATTTATCCCTAAACCAAATGTAGATAGTATAGTAGTGGAATTTACTAAAAAAGAAAATAAATTCAAACTAAAAGATGAAAAAATATTTTTTAACTTAGTAAAAGATTCGTTTACTCAAAAAAGAAAAACAATAAAAAATAATTTAAAAAAATATAACTTAGAAAAAATAGAAGAAGTATTAAAAAAATATAATTTTGATTTAACTGTAAGAGCAGAACAACTTCCAATAGAGGTATTTGTTGATATAGCTAATAATTTATAAATAAAAAGGCAGGTGATAATATGTCTTTTACTAGTATAGTAAAAAATGAACTTAGTAAATTAGAACTTGAAAAGATAGAAGCAATAACAGAACTTTCTGCTATATTAAAGAATAATGCTATAATAGATAATAATTATATAAAAGTAACAACAGAAAATTCAAGTGTAGCAAGACATATTTTTAATATAATAAAAGATGTATATAAGATAAGTCCTAAAATAACAGTTCGAAGAGGATATAATTATAATAAAAATTATATGTACATATTAGAAATAAAAGATTCAAAAGATTTAATAATAAAAGATTTAAGTCTAGATACAGATATACCTAATGATTATATATTAGATGATGATAATTTAGTTCGTATATATTTAAGAGGGGTTTTTATAGCTTGTGGAAGTGTTAATGATCCTAAAAAATCAAGATATCACTTGGAATTTATGGTGGATACAAAGGAATATGCTGAATTTATTAAAGAAAAATTAAATACATATTTTTTAAATAGTAAGGTTATAAAAAGAGATAATAGATTTATGATATATATAAAAGAAGCAGAAAAGATAGGAGACTTTCTTAGAATGATAAATGCTATAAGTGCTCTTTTGTATTTTGAAGATATAAGGATATATAGAGATCATAAAAATATGACTAATAGACTTAATAATTGTGAACAAGCAAATGTAGATAAAATTATTGAAACAGCTAATAGTCAAGTAAAAGATATAGAATTAATTGAAAGCATTGGAGGTATTGATTTACTTGATGAAAAAGTTAAAGTAGCTGCAATATATAGAATGAAATATAAAGAAGCCTCTCTTGTTGAACTTAGTGAAATAATAAGTTTAGAAACAGGAATTCCTATTACAAAATCAGGACTTCATCATAGATTTACAAAAATAAAAGAAATGGCTAATAGAATTAGAGATCAAAAAAAATAATTTTGTATTTATAATAATATATGATATAATAATGTTAGATTATGGAGGATACTTATGGAAGAAATAATATATTTTAGAACTTATAGTTATAAAGAAAATAAAGAAGTAGAAGTAAGAAATTTTGAAACAATTGAGCTGGCAAAACAAGATGCTTTAAAAGATAAACATAATACAGATTTTCATCTTTTTGAAATTACTATGATTTTTAATGGTAGAATAACAGAAACCAAAAAGTCTTTAGGTCAAATTACATGTGCTAGAGATATAGAAGAATTTGAAAAAAATCAATTTGGTAAAAAGATTTAATGTAATTTTTACATTAATTTTTTTATTATATAATTGTTATAAATTTCTTTTCTTATCGTTCTTTTTATAGTATAATATAATTAGATTTTAAGGGAGGTTATGTATGAAGATAATTTTATTAAAAGATGTTAAAAAACAAGGTAAAAGTGGAGACATATTGAGTGTTAAAGATGGATATGGAACATTTTTAATAAACAAAGGAGATGCAGTACTAGCCACTACTAATAGTGTTGATAGATTAGATAGAGAAAATAAAGAAAAAGAAAAATTAGAGTTACAAAACATGAAAAGATGCGAAGAGTTAAAGAAAAAAATAGAGAAATTAACTATCGGTTTTAAAGTTAAAACTGGAGATCAAGATAGAGTGTTTGGAAGTGTTAGTCCAAAACAAATAGTGGAAGAATTAAGAAACAAGGGATATGAAATAGATAAGAAGCAAATAAAAATAGATGGAACAATTAGCTCTTTAGGATTTCATAATGTAAATATAGAATTACATAAAAAAGTGGTTGCTAAACTAAAAATAGAATTAAAAAAGTAGGTGAAGTATGAATAGAGAGATACCTCATAATATAGATGCTGAACAATCTGTATTAGGTTCAATGTTTTTAACTAAAAAAGCATTACAAAAAGCTTTAGAATTATTAAATGGTAGCGAATTTTATTTAGATAATCATTCTAAAATTTTTGAGTGTATTAAAAGTTTAGATGCAAGGGGTAGCGTAGTAGATTTAACTACAGTTGCAGATGAATTAAATAACAGAAATTGGCTAAAAACTATTGGTGATATTGAATATTTAACAGAGATAATAGAAAGTGTTCCAAGTGCTGCTAACATTGATGAATATATAAAAATTGTAGAAGATAAATCCATACTTAGAAGGCTTATTGATGAAGCAACTTCTATTATAACAAATAGTTACAATACTTCTAATAATATAAGTGAAGTAATTGAAAAAGCAGAAAAGAAAATATTTGATGTATCAAAAAGTCTTAGAAGTACTGAGTTTAAAAGTATTCAAGATGTTTTATATAAGACTCAAGCGGATTTAGAAAAATTAGCTGCAAATAAAGGTGATATTACTGGTATACCAACAGGGTATTATGAGTTAGATAAGTTAACTTCAGGATTTCATCCACATGAATTAATAATAATAGCAGCTCGTCCAGGTATGGGAAAAACAGCTATAGCATTAAATTTTGTTACAAATATAGCGATCAATAGTAAAAAAACAGTTGCTCTATTCAATATGGAAATGGGCGCTGAACAACTTGCTACTCGTATGCTTGCTAGTGTTGGACAAATAGAAGGATCTAAATTAAAAACAGGAAATTTAGAACATTCTGATTGGAAAAGAGTTAACGAAGCTATAAGTAGATTATCTAATACTAATATATTTATAGATGATACAGCTGGACAAACAGTAGGAGAGATTAGAAGTAAATGTAGAAAACTTGCTACTAGTCCAAGTGGACTTGATATAGTAGTAATTGACTACTTAACTTTAATTCAAGGAAGCAGTAAAAATGGAGCTAATAGACAACAAGAAGTTGCTGACATATCACGAGCTTTAAAAACTATGGCTATGGAACTAAATGTCCCAGTAATAGCTTTATCACAACTTTCTCGTGGAATCGAACAACGTGTTGATAAAAAACCAATGCTTAGCGACTTAAGAGAGTCTGGGGCAATCGAACAAGATGCTGATATAGTTGCATTCTTACATTGTTCTGATGAAGAAAGAGAAAAACAAAATAGTTTAATGGAATTTGTTATAAGGAAGCATCGTAACGGTCCTTTAGCAGATGTTCCGCTTATTTTTCAGAGGGGTACTAGTACGTTTGTAAACGTTGCTAATGTAAAAGAAGAAAATTAGGTGAGTTATGAAAAAAATAAGTACATACTTTTTTATAATTTTGTTATCAGTTATAGTGTTTTTACTTGGTTTTGGATATAAGACAACTTCAAAACCCAATGCATATTACCAAGTTTATTTGGATAATGAATCTATTGGTTTAATAGAATCAAAAAAAGAATTAGAAGATTACATAAATAAACAAGCTGATGCTATAAAAGAAAATTTAAAAGAGTATAATTTAAAATTAGATGCAATAGATACTTTTAAAAAATATGAATCTAACGTAAATATAGGAAATTATTCCTTACTTGAAAAAGCTAATTATCTAATAGCTAATAGAGAATTATATAATTTAACTGATTTGGAAGTAGAAAATTTAAATTTCTATAAGAATAATTATCTATATAATTATTTAGGCCCAGATGTAGAACAAATGAGATTGTATGTTCATAAAAATAGTATTTACGAATATGTTGACGATGTATATTCACCAGAAGGTACTGAAATAAAAAAAGTATATACATATGATAATAATTTAACATCTGTTGAACAAATATATAAAGAGATAATGTCTAAGAAAACAAGTACAATATCTGGGTATAAATTTACAATAAAAAGATCAGAAGAAGAAGGATCAGATATTGAAATTTATACAATAGATAAAAAAATATTTTCTGACGCAATAGAAGATTTGATAACTATTTTTGTTGATGATGTTAAATATGAAGCATATAAAAATGATCAACAAACAGAAATAGTTACAACAGGATCAATAATAGAAAATATATATGTTCAAGAAGAGATAACTTATAAAGCTGTAAATATCCCTGTAGAAGAAAAAATTTATACTTCTTCAAAAGATTTATCTGCATATCTTTTATATGGTGATAAATTTGAAGAAAAAAAAGTTAAAGTAAAAACTGGAGATTCTATAGAGTCTCTTGCTTTTGAAAATCAAATAAGTGTACAAGAATTCTTAATTTTCAATTCACAATATACTAGTAGAGATAATTTGCTAGTTACAGGAACAGATGTAACTATTTCTACAGTAGATCCTAAAATTAAAATAGTAGTAGAATCTTATGAAGTAGTAGATAAAGAAACTGATTTTGAAATTATAGAACAACACGATAAGAACCTTACTCAAGGAAGTATTGTTGTTGCTCAACAGGGTGAAAATGGTCTAGAAAGAGTTAGCCAAAATGTAAAAAGTGTAAATGGAGAAATTAGTTATGTAGATCCTGAAGGTAAAGAGGTATTAAAAAGTTCTATACCTAAAATTATTAATATAGGGACAAAATATGTACCTAATGTTGGAAGTACTGCATCTTGGGGATGGCCAACAAATAGTGGTTATACTTTCTCTTCATACTATGGATATAGATTACAGTTATTTGGAGAAGGAAATTTCCATTCAGGAATTGATATAGCAGGAACTGGATATGGATCTAATGTATATGCTGCTAACAATGGTACTATTGTAACAATGGAATATGTGTATAATTATGGATATCATATAATTATAAATCATAATAACGGTTATTATACTGTATATGCACACATGAAAGGCTTTGCACCTAACTTATCTGTTGGAAGTACAGTATCTCGTGGTCAAATAATTGGTTATGTAGGAGATACTGGTTGGGCAACAGGACCACATTTACATTATGAAATAAGAACATGTGCTAGATATGCTTGTACTACTAATCCTTTAAATTATTATCGATGAAAGTATGTGTTTTATCAAGTGGAAGCAAAGGAAATTGTACTTATGTTGAAACAAATAATCATAAAATATTAATAGACATAGGTACAAGTTCTTTGTATGTTGAAAAAAGTTTAAAATCTATTGGAGTAAGCCCTTCAGATATAGATATGATTTTAGTTACACATGCACATATAGATCATGTGGGCGGCTTAAAAGTTTTTTCAAAAAAATACAATCCACTGGTATATATATCAGATAAGATATTAAAAGAATCTAATTTAAAAATAGAAAATATTAGTAGTAATGAAGTTATAGAAATAAATAGTGACATTATTATAAAATCTATAAGATTATCACATGATGTTACTGATATAAGAGGTTATTTAATAGAAGAAAAAGGATCTTCTATGGTCTATATTACAGATACAGGATATATAAATGAAAAAAACTTCGAATACATAAAAAATAAAAATTTATATGTGTTCGAAAGTAATCATGACGTAGAAATGCTTATGAATAATCCTAAATATCCTCATCATACTAAGATAAGAATATTAAGTGATAAAGGACATTTATCTAACAAAGATTCTGCATATTATTTAAGTAGATTGATAGGAAACAATACTAAACATATAGTTTTAGCTCACTTAAGTGAACAAAATAATACAGAAGAACTAGCACTTTCTACTTTAAATCAAACATTAGAAAGAAAAAATATAGATTTTAAAAATATAATAGTAGCTAGACAAAATGAAATGACGGAGTTAATAGAATTATGATAAAAATAATTTGTGTAGGAAAAATAAAAGAAAAATATTTAAAAGACGCTATAGAAGAATATAAAAAAAGAATATCTAAATATACGAAATTAGAAATAATAGAAGTTAATGATATAGATAATCCAAGTATTGATATAGTTCTTTTAAAAGAAAAAGAATTAATAGAAAAACATATAGATACTAGAGATTTTGTAATTACGATGGAAATAGAAGGCAATATGCTAAGCAGTATTGAATTAGCAAGAAAAATAGATAATATATTTAATACTAATTCTACTATTACTTTCGTAATAGGTGGATCTTATGGAATACACCAAGATATAAAAGCTAGAAGTGATTATAAATTATCATTTTCTAAACTTACTTTTCCACATCAATTATTTAGAGTTAATTTGTTAGAACAAATCTATAGAACCTTTAAAATAAATAATAATGAAGCATATCATAAGTGATATGCTTTTGTGTTTATTTAGTGAAAAGTATTGATATAAAAATGATTTTATAATAAAATATTAAACAGGTGGTTTTATGAACTCTGTATATAAATTTATTGAAAAATTAAATATAAATAATAATACTGTAATAGCTGCTATAAGTGGAGGACCAGATTCAATGCTGCTTTTAGATATATTATTAGATTTAAGGGATAAAATGAATTTAAAAATAGTAGTTGCTCATGTACATCATAACTTAAGAAAAGAAAGTGATTACGAGGCTATAGAAGTAGAGAAGTTTTGTAAAAAGAATAATCTAATATTTGAACTAAAAAAGATTGATAAATATCCAAATGGTAAATTTAGCGAAGAAATAGCTAGAAAAATCAGATATGAATTTTTTGATAAAATAATAAAAAAATATAATTCTAATATTCTCTTTACAGCGCACCATGGCGATGACTTAATTGAGACTGTTTTAATGCGTTTAACACGTGGTTCTACTATAAAAGGATATTCAGGATTTGAAACAATATCTTATGATAGAGGTTATAAAATCGCAAGACCGCTTATTTTTTTAACAAAGAAAGAAATAGAAGAAATATTAAATGAAAAAGGTATATGGTATGCCAAAGATATGTCAAATGAAAATGACAAATATACTAGAAATAGATATAGGAAATATATATTACCTGAATTAAAAAAAGAAAATAATAATGTACATCTTAAATTTATAGAATTTAACGAAAAATTACTGATGGCAAATAATTATTTAAAAAAGGAATCAGATAAATATTATGAAATTTGTGTTATAAATAATGAAATAAATATAACAAAGTTTAATGAATTAGATGATATTATAAAAATGTATATTTTAGAAAAATACTTAAAAAACATTTACAAAGATAATATTACTGAAATCAATAACACCCATATTAATATAATTATTAATTATATGTTAAATAATATTAATACCGTATTTGACTTACCATATAATAAAAAAGGAATAATAGAATATAATAAATTTAAGGTTGCTGAAAAAATCAATACTGAATCTTATGAATATACATTTAATGATTATGTTGAATTACCTAATGGTAAAAGTATTAAAATAGATAATAATACAGAATTAACAAATAATTATGTTATACATTTGAATAGTAAAGATATTAAATTACCATTTCATGTTAGAAATTATAGAAATGGTGATAGAATGATTGTAAAAAATATGTTAGGTAGTAAAAAAATTAGTGATATATTTATAGATGTTAAACTATCAAAGGAATTAAGAAGTATTCATCCTATAGTTACAGATGATACAGGAGAAATAATTTGGATTCCAGGTATTAAAAAATCACATTTCGACATGAAAAAAGAACAAAAATATGATATAATATTAAAGTATGATTAGAGGAGGAATAACATGGATAAAAAAGTAGTTAAAAGAAGTTTATTTTCATATATATTTTTATTTGCAGTTATATTAGGTGTATTTTATTTTATTAACTTATTAAATACTAAAGTAAATAAATTGACTTATAGTGAATTTTTGACTGAATTAGAAAATGATAAAGTTACGGAGATAACAATTACTCCTAATAGTGGTCAAGGAATATATTCATTAACAGGTAAATTAGATGGATATAAAGAAAATGAAACATTTACTGTGTCTGCTACTTTAAGTGATGAAACAATAAAACAAATATATGATTTAAAAGAAGAAAACAAAAAAGAAGCAGAAGCAAATGGAACTAAAGAAGAAAACGAATTAGAAATAACAGTAGCTAAAGATCCAGGTTCTAGTTGGTTTGTATTGTTTTTAGTTAACGTATTACCAATTGTACTTTTACTAGGTATTGGATATTTCTTCATTTCTAGACAAATGGGAAGCGCTAATAAATCAATGGATTTTGGAAGAAGTAGAGCTAGACTTACAAGTGATAAAGATAAAGTTAAATTTGATAAAGTTGCAGGTTTAACTGAAGAAAAAGAAGAAGTACAAGAACTTATAGATTTCTTAAAAGAACCTAAAAAGTTTCAAAAAATGGGAGCTAGAATTCCTAAAGGTGTACTTTTAGTAGGTCCTCCAGGAACTGGTAAAACATTACTTGCTAAAGCAGTTGCAGGTGAGGCAAATGTACCATTCTACTTTATAAGTGGATCTGACTTTGTTGAACTATTTGTAGGAGTAGGAGCAAGTCGTGTTAGAGATATGTTTAAACAAGCAAAACAAAATGCACCTTGCTTGATATTTATAGATGAAATAGATGCAGTTGGGCGTCAAAGAGGAACTGGTCTTGGTGGAGGACATGATGAAAGAGAACAAACTCTTAATCAATTACTTACTGAGATGGATGGATTTGGTGCTAATGAAGGAATCATTGTCATAGCTGCTACTAATAGACCAGACGTACTTGACCCTGCTTTACTTAGACCAGGAAGATTTGATAGACAAATTACAGTTAATTTACCAGATGTAAGAGGAAGAGAAGAAATCTTAGAAGTACATGCCAAAGGTAAAACTTTTGCTAAAGGTGTTAAATTAGAAAATATAGCTAAAAGAACAGTAGGATTTAGTGGAGCGGATTTAGAGAATTTATTAAATGAAGCTGCATTACTTACTGTAAGAAGAAAGAAAAATGCTATAACTATGGCAGAAATAGATGAAGCTCATGATAGAGTTTTAATGGGACCTGCAAAAGTTACTAAAAAATATACTGAAAAAGAGAAACGTTTAGTTGCTTACCACGAAGCTGGTCATGCAGTTGTTGGAATAAAATTAGAAGGTGCTAACGAAGTACAAAAAATAACAATTATACCTCGTGGTCAAGCTGGAGGATATAATTTAATGTTACCTCGTGAGGAAACTTTCCTATCTACTAAAAATGAGTTGCTTGAAACAATAAGCGGCTTACTAGGTGGACGTGTTGCTGAAGAAATTGTATTTAAAGAAGTAACAACAGGAGCTCACAATGACTTTGAAAAAGCTACTAAAATAGCAAGAGCTATGGTTACTGAATATGGTATGAGTGATTTAGGGCCTATTCAATTTGAACATCAAGAATCAAGTGTATTCTTGGGTAGAGATTATAATAAGAGTCGTAATTTTTCTAGCCAGGTTGCTTTTGAAATAGATCAAGCTCAAAGAAAAATAATAAATGAGTGTTATGAAAAAACTCAAAAAATCTTAAAAGATAATAGAGATTTACTTGATTTAATAGCTAACACACTTCTTGAATATGAAACAATTACTAAAGAACAAATTGATTATCTAGTTAAAAATGGTTGTATGCCTGATGAAGATGGAGAAACAGATTTAACTGATTATAAGGAAGCATCTTTAAGTGATTTAACTGTAGAAGAGTTAAGAGAATTAGCAAAAGAAAAAAATATAAAAAATACAAGCAAAATGAAAAAAGAAGAATTAATTAAAGAGTTGGAAGATAATGAATAATTATCTTCTTTTATTGTAAAAAAAAATAAAGTATGATAAAATATCTATAGAATAAAGAGGTGTTGTTATGGAAAATGTTAAAACAAATCCAACATTAGAAGATACTAATGCCTTTTTTGACTATTCTTTTGAAACTTTAGATTTAAATAAAGAATTAGAAAAATTATATGAAATAATTGATGATGAAGACATGCAAGATGAATTACAACAAAAAATTAGATTAAGTCAATTAAGAAATAAAAATTACGAAAGATACCATACTATAAATATTTTAAAGTATAAAGATTTACCACAAGAATTTGACGATGTCGTAGAAGATATTATAGAATTACATGGATATGTAGATTCAAAAAACTTATTAAATGATGATGTATCAAAATCAAAATATAATAAGCAACTTTTAGATAATATTTATAGAAGAATAGAGAGACTAGATAGAATGGTTGCTTCTTCTTTAAAAGAAATAACTAAAAGAAATAATGAAAAACAGTCTAAATTTAGTATTACATATTTTAATAATTTAGATATAGATAAAAATTTGAGAAAAGTTTTATTAGAAAAATATAATGATTTAGTTTTATATAGCTCTTATTTCACACCTGATATATATGAAGATATAAAAAGACAAATAAAAAGAGAATCGTATATTTGTGAAATATTTAAATTATTAAATATAGAAGAAGAAAAGAAAATAAATTTAGAAAAGAAAGATAAGCTAGAAATATTAAATAAAAAAATTAATGTTGAAATAGTAAAATATAAAGAACAGATTCAATATTTAGAAGATATAATACCTGAAAATAGTAAACATATCCAATCTTTTAACGAGTTTAAAGATTTTTGTAATAAATTAATTGCTTATGATGATGCTAGTTATGAAAATGCTAAACAAACTTATGAAATATTGAGTGATGAATTGAGATTTAAAGCGTATATTTCTAATTTTGAAGAATTATTTGTACAAGAAATAAGCGATAGAAAAAAAGAAGAAAAATTTATTTTTGAAAAAGTAGGAATTAAAAATTTAAAAACATCTTTAAATTACATAGCTGCTAATTATATGGATAAATTAAATGCTGAAAACAAAAGTATAATAGAATATCTATATAACGAATTAAATACTGAGAATTATAATATAAATGAATTGAGTTATAAATTAGGATTAATAGTTAAAGATATATGGAAGAATACAATAACTGACATATATAATTATAACCCTAATGAGGATTATTATTTTATATGTGCAAACAATCAATTTATTGATGAAAAATATCAAACTATATTAATAACTAAAAAAGAGATAAATAGAGTAACTGATTATGAAGATTATCAAATAGGATTTATATGTGAATATAACAACAATATAATGTATATTACTGAAAACGACGATATAATGAGTGTTGATAATATTGATGATATGTCTAATTTGAAAACTCCATTACAATTGGAACAAGAGTTTATGAATTTTAAAGTATGTAACAGAATTGCTCTTAATGGTTTTATGACTAAAATACAAGCTGTTTATTATATAAATGATGGAAATATAGATAAATATATGAAAGCAATAGAATTAGCAAATTTATATAATTTACCTTTAATAGAAATAAAAAAAGATAATTAAAATTATCTTTTTATTTTTTTATAAATTTTTAAAAGTAATGGATAAAAAGTTTTAATAGGATAGTAAAGCCATGAAGTAGGTAAGTCATATTCACCTATAAATTCCATTATTCTACCATTAAATCTTTGCTTGAATGTTGTTAAGCGATCATTAAGGTTGCCATCAACACCACCCAAATTACAATAATGACAGTTATTTTCAATAGAAAATTTGATTATTTCAAATACTAAACCTACAGACACATGTAGATTAGTTAAATGTAAACTGTTTCCTGCATATAAATATTCACTGGTTCTAATGCCTTTTTTGTTTTTTGGAAGTAAAATAAGAGCAGTAGAAAGAATCATAGTGTCACCATATTCTTTTATTAATTTTTTTACTTCATCAATAGAATCTTGTTTGCCATTATTTTCTTTTAAGAAATTCAAATATTTATTTAAATCTATATTTCCAAAAACAAGGTAAGCAGTATCTTTAAAATTTTTCATAATTTTAACAAAATATTCTTTGTTTCTTAAATTTATGTTTTGCTTTTTCTCAGTTTGTTTTAAAAGGTTAACTAAGTCATCAATTCTGTTTATATCATTAGTAATTTCAAAACTAACTCCTCTTTTAGAATGATAATTACCACAATAAGATTTTATTCTTCCGTATGTTTTTAAAACTTCGTCACTTGTTAAAATATTTGAATTAATGTCACATAAAGGCGCTATAACATTGTATTGTGGTTGTAAATTTTTACCCATTTCCT
This sequence comes from Bacilli bacterium, assembly GCA_017536505.1. Lineage (GTDB taxonomy): Bacteria > Bacillota_I > Bacilli_A > RF39 > UBA660 > UMGS1613. The sequence continues at coordinate 154,945 of JAFXHG010000038.1, read as the reverse complement.
TGTTTATTCCTGTATGTTTATAACCTAATTTAATAAGATTATCATGTTTAACTTTATAATTTTTTGAATAGTTGTGTTCAACTTCTTCATCTTTAAAACTATTATCACTTATACAGAAGTTAGGATCTATTTTAACTACATAAGCATTATTTTCTTTAGCTAATTTTTTTATATGATAAGTCATAGATTCTAAATCTTCTAAATTGTTAAAATCTATTAAATAACCTCTAGGTATGTAAAATAATTTAATATTTTTAAATACTTTTTTTACTAAAATCATACAAACAGCGACTAATTTTTTGTTTTTATAAAGACCGCAATGAAAATTTTCCCAATTATCTTTAATGTTTGACCATTCATATTCTTGCATAAAACTAGCCATAGAATAGTTTTCGATAAATTTGTTATATTCTTTCTTATCTAAATTATTTGTAAATGTATACATATAATCCCATCTTTCTTTAATTATTATACCTTAAATACATTTGTTTTACAATTAAATCGAAATAATTTAAAAAAATATTTGACAAAAGATGAATTAATATGCTATCCTTTATTTAGGATGTGATAATATGAGTAGAGAAGAAGATTTAAAAAAAGATATGGAATATTGGGATCGAAATAGAGCAGGTGCTTTTGGTGGATACAAAGGTGGATACAATACAATAGACGATCCTTATTATGGAATGACAGCAGAAGAAAAAGAAAGAATGCTAGCTGCAGCTCGTAATAGAGATCGAGAAGATTATCAAGCTGAGTTGGATAGACAGAAAGCATCAGCAGCTGCAGAAGCTAGAAGAGAAGCTCGCTATGGTGAAATGGTTGATAGAAGAGTAGAGGCAGCGGAGCATCGCGCTTCTATGGCTGCTATGGAAGAACGTCGAGAATTAAGTCGTCAAAAAAATGAAGCAATGGAAAGATTAAGAAACCGATATAATGATTTAGGATTCTTTAAAAAATTATTTGCAAAAAAACCAAGAAATTTAGATACAACTAATATGACTATTGAGCAAATGGATCAAATATATCAAGGAGGAAGAATTAGATAATATATGAATGAATTAAATGAAGCTTTTTTTGAGTATTTAACTTCATTTAAAGAGTTAGATGTATCTGATAAAAGACAGGAGATTATACATTCTATAAATGAAATTAGTGCTCTTGTGTCATATTGGGCTGAACAAGAAAATATGCCATTATCATTTTTAAAAAGCACAGAAACTAAAGATCTTAATAATGGACTAGAAAGTGAAGATGACTTTTTAGAGGCTTTATTGGTTTATGTAGAAAATGCTAAAAATTTATTAGGACAATATTTAGGTAAAAAACTATAGATTTGTAAGAAAGTAATTTGTTAAATTACTTTTTTATTTATACTTTGCTTGTTAAAACCTATAAAAGATAGTATAATATTTATTATAGAGGTGAGTTATGAAAAAAAATTCTTTAATAGAAGGAGCATTAATCGCAACCCTTGGAATAATAATAGTAAAAGTAATAGGGTTATTATATGTAATTCCATTTAATGCAATAATTGGGGAACAAGGTGGTGCATTATATGGCTATGCATATAATATTTATAATTTGTTTTTAGCCATATCTAGTGCTGGATTTCCTTTTGCTATTAGTAAGCTAACAAGTGAATATAATGCTTTAGGATATAAAAAAGCTGTTAAAGATACTTATAAATTATCTTTAAAAATAATATCAATAATATCAATATTAATCTTTTTGCTTTTATTTATATTCGCACCTCAAATAGGAAAATTAATAATAGGTAATGCTACAGGAGGAAATACAATTTCTGATATAGCATTTGTAATAAGAATGGTGTCTTTTGCAATACTAGTTGTACCATTTTTAAGTGTTACTAAAGGATTCTTACAGGGGCATAAATATATAGGGCCTACAAGTATAAGTCAAGTTCTTGAACAAATAATTAGAGTTGCTGTAATACTTGTAGGTAGTTATCTTGCTTTAAGAGTATTTGAGACAGATATGAAAACAGCTATAGGAATAGCTGTTAGTGGAGCATTCTTTGGTGGTATAGTTGCTTATATATATTTAAAAATAAAAATAAATAAATCAAAAATATTACCGAATGATAATATTAAAGATAAAGAACAAATAAGTAAAAAAGAAATAATAAAGAAAATACTTACTTACTCAATACCTTTCATAATAATAAGTTTAATATACAATCTTTATAATACAGTCGATATGATTTTAATATCTAGAACTATGAATGATATACTTGGGATGAGCGCTACTGCTACTGAATCAGTTGTTAGTGTATTTACTACTTGGGGAGTTAAATTAAATAATATATTACTTGCTGTTATTACAGGGTTGACAACTAGTTTAATACCTAATATAGTATCAAGTTATACTAAAGGTGATAAAAAAGATGTGGATAATAAATTTAATAAAGCTTTACAATATATATTGTTTATATTGGTTCCAGCAACTTTATTTTTATCATTTTTAGCTGAACCTGTATGGACTTTGTTCTATGGAGAAAGTTTCTATGGACCAATAGTATTTAAAGTATATGTTTTCTATGCTCTATTTGGAGGATTATATACAATAGTAGTAAATACATTACAAGGTTTAAGTAAATATAAATTAGTTATAACTACAGTATTTATAGGGTTAGTACTTAATACTATACTTGATGTACCAATGATGTTACTTGTAAATAAGATGGGATATGAACCAAGTTATGGAGCAGTACTTGCAGCAATGATTGGTTATAGTGTATCAATAATCATATCTTTAATGGTACTTAATAAAAAATATGATTTTAGCTTTAGTGATACAAGAAAAAAATTACCTGGTTATGTAGTTTCTTGGTTAGTGTTTGAAGTGGTTATTGTATTATTAAAATTAATTATACCAACTAATTTAGATGGAAGATTAATACAAATACCAATACTATTATTATTTGGCGTAGTAAGTTTTGGAATATATTTTGTAATACACCATTTTAATGGTAATTTAAAAACATTATTTAATATAAATTTAAAGAAAGGAAGAAAAAAATGAAAATAGGAATAGCAAATGATCATAGAGGAATTGAAACAAAACAAAAATTGACAGAATATTTAACTAATAAAGGATATAATGTAGTTAATTATGGTACAAATCAAGAAGGTAGAGTAGATTACACAACATATGGATTCATAATTGGTGAAGCAGTTGCTAAAAATGAAGTTGATTATGGTATAGCAATATGTGGTAGTGCGATAGGAATATCAATAGCTTGTAACAAAGTAAAAGGTGTTAGATGTGGTAAGATTAATACTCCAGAAGAGGCAATCCATGGAAAAGAAAGAGATTTTGTAAATGTGATTGCTTTATCAGGGATGGCACCTATAGAAGAAAATATAAAAATAGTTGATGCATTTTTAGAAGCAAAAGAAAATACTGTAGATCCAGTATATAAAAATAGAATGGCTCAAATAGTGGAATACGAAAATGATTAAGTCTATTTTATATATATTATTACTTCCATTTACAATATGGGCAATGGAAGGACTAGATTTAAATAAGTTATTTAAACAATCTAGAGTTTATCAAGCAAGAATTATGTATTTAATGATTGCTATGTCCATATCATATTTAGTAGTAAACTTTTTATATGATTTCTTTATAAATTTTAAGTTAGTATAGTAGTATGTTTTTTAAGGAGATGATATCTTGATAAAAAAAATACTACTTTTTTCATCTTTAATTATATTTATACCTTTTATTATAGTAGCTATATTTATTAGAGATGATGAAATAACATTTAATTTTTCACAAAATAGTGTAGTTAGAGTATATGATGAAGAGACTGGTATTATAAGTAATGTGCCAATAGAAGAATATGTAATAGGAGTAGTTGCAGGTGAAATGCCAATTGAATTTGAAATAGAAGCTTTAAAAGCTCAAGCTGTAGCTGCTCGATCATATGTAATGATTCAAATGGAAAGAAATATAAAAAAAGATTATGATGTAGTAGATACTGTAATTAATCAAGTTTATTTAAATAAAGAACACTTAATGATCGTATGGAAAAATTCATATACAGAAAATATTAATAAAATAAAAACAGCAGTACTTAAAACAAAAGGAGAATATATATCATATGATGGAAAAGTAGCTGAAGCATTATTTTTTTCAACAAGTCCGGGAGTTACAGAAAACAGTGAGGATGTATTTTCTAATAAAGTTCCATATCTAAGGAGTGTGGAAAGTACTTGGGATGAAATATCTCCAGTATATACAACAAACACTACATATACTTTAGAAGAATTTTATAATTTATTAAATCTTGATTATAATGAAAAATTAAATATAGAAGTTATTAGTCAAACTTCAACAGGAAGAATAAAAAAAATAAAAATAAATGATACTGAATTAACAGGTAGTTATGTGTGTTCTAAATTAGGATTAAGATCAACTTTTTTTGAAATATTAAAAGAAGATAGTAAAATTATAATAAAAAATAAGGGATATGGACATGGAGTTGGTATGAGTCAATATGGAGCACAAGGAATGGCTAAAGCAGGATATAGATATCAAGATATTTTAAAACATTATTATACTGATATTGAAATAAAAAAATTTTAAAAAATAGTATAAAAATAAATATTTTGTTCACACTTAAAAATGAGGTGAATGAAATGAAAAGACAATTAAAAAAATCAGTTGTTTATGGACTTTATGCTTTATCTTTTACATTATTAGTAGGTGGAATTGTAGTATTAGGATTTGCTGCTAAAGATGTGAACGACTCGGAAATAAGTTATGTTTCTAAGGGAATACTTGATTATGAGGAAAAAGTGCCAGTAGTTAATACAGAGGTAAAAATTATAAGACCTTATGTTGATACAGAAGTAACTTTATCAAAAAACTTCTATGATTATCAAGCAGAAGCAGAAACACAAGAAAAATCATTAATTTATTATGAGGGAACATATATGCCAAGTAGTGGAGTATCATATTCAAAAGGTGATGTTTTTGATGTTGTATCAATATTAGATGGTACTGTAAAAGAAGTTAAGGAAGATACAACACTAGGAAACGTTATTACGATAGAACATGAAAATGGTATTACTAGTGTTTATCAAAGTGTAGGAGAAATAAGCATTAAAGCAAACGACACTGTAGTTGGCGGTCAAGTAATAGCTAAAAGTTCAACATCAAACATATCAACTGAGTTGGGAAATCATTTATATTTTGAATTAATAATAGATGGAATATGTGTTAATCCAGAAAATTATTATGATAAAAAAGTTAATGAATTATAGGGCTTAGCCCTTTTTATGTATAAACACATCTAAAATTTATATAATTTATTAGAGGGGTGTTTAATGAATTCATTGATTATCAAAAGAGTAATAGATGAAGCCAACTATATGTTAGATACTAAAAAAACTATAAGAGAAATTGCTAAAATATTTAATGTATCAAAGAGTACTGTACATAAAGACTTACATGAAAGATTAGTTGATGTAGATTACAAGCTTTTTGAACAAATAGATAGCATTTTAAAGTATCATATAGATGTAAGACATATAAGAGGAGGAGAATCCACTAAAAAAAAGTATAAAAACTTAGTTTAAGTAATTTAAAAATAATAATTTATGATATAATATATATAGTTGGAGGATGATAATATGTTTGCTAAAGATATAGGTATAGATTTAGGTACAGCTAATGTATTAATTTATATTAAGGGTCAAGGCATTGTTTTAAATGAACCTAGCATAGTAGCAATTGATTCTGATACAAAAAAAATACTAGCAGTAGGAACACAAGCAAGAGAAATGTTAGGTAGAACTCCAGGTAAGGTACTGGCTATAAGACCTATGAAAGATGGAGTAATAGCTGATTTTGAAGTAACAGAAATGATGCTTAATAGTTTTATTAGAAAAATAAATGGTAAAAGTTTTTTATCTAGACCTAGAATACTTATTTGTTGTCCTTCTAATATAACTCAAGTAGAGAAGAATGCTATAAAAGAAGCAGCAGAACGAACAGGTGCTAGAAAAGTATTCTTAGAAGAAGAACCTAAAGTAGCTGCTATAGGTGCTGGACTTGATATTTCTAGGCCAAGTGGAAATATGGTTATAGATATTGGGTGAGGTACTACTGATATAGCAATACTTTCTTTAGGTGATATTGTTACAAGTGAATCTATTAAAGTAGCTGGAAACACATTTGATAATGATATAATTAAATATATTAAAGATAAATATAAATTATTAATTGGGGATAGAACTGCTGAAGAGATAAAATTAGAAATAGGATCTGTTTATCCAGAAGGTAGAAACGATAAGATGGAAGTTAAAGGTAGAGATTTAGTAACAGGACTTCCACATACTATAACTTTGTGTAGTGAAGAAGTCGAAGAAGCATTGAGAGAAAGCGTATATACAATTATCCATTCTGCTAAAAATGTCCTTGAACAAACTCCGCCAGAACTTGCAGCAGATATAATAGATAAAGGAATAATTATAACAGGTGGGGGAGCATTAATACATGGGTTTGACAATTTACTTTCTCATGAGTTAAAAGTACCTGTATTTGTTGCAGAAAGTCCACTTACTTGTGTAGTAGAAGGAACTGGAATACTTTTAGATAATTTACATTTATTAGAAAAATAAGTTAAATCTTATTTTTTTTTGTTTACAAATAATTTATTTTTAGATATAATTAAGTTGGTAAGGTAAGGAGGTAAGTTATGGAAAACAATGTACAACAAAAAAATCCTATGGCTGTTGCTTCATTAGTATTAGGAATTATTTCTTGTGTATTCTCATTCTGTGGAGTTTGGTTAGCTTTAATTGGATTAATCTGTGGTGTAGTTGCAATTGTTTTAGCTGTTAAAGGTCGTAAAATTGAAGCTAAAAAAGGTATGGCTACTGCTGGATTAGTATTAGGAATTATTGGTACAGTTTTATGTGGACTATTATTTGCTTGTGGACTTTGTGCATTAGCAGCTATTGGTTCTGCAGTAGAATCATTAGAATCTTCAATGTACTATTAATAAGAAAGCCAATGGCTTTTTTATTTTTTATTGACAAACTTTTTTTACAATGATATATTTGTTTTATGTTAAGGAGTGGTATAATGTTTCCTGATATAAAGATTTTTGATAAAGTTATTAGCTGGTATAGTATCATGGCTATAATAGGTATAATTGTTTCTGGATGGTATACAATAAGAGTTTGCAAAAAAAAGAAAATAGATGATAATCAAGTAATTATAATATTATTAATAGCAGCTATAGGTGTACTTATTGGCAGTCATATTTTATATGGTTTAACAAAATTTGATTTTTTAATAAAATTTATAAAGAACTTTCACAAAATAGATAGTTTCAAATTATTTTTTGATTGTATAATTGAAATATTTGGTGGTAGTGTATTTTATGGTGGTTTAATAGGTGGCTTAATATCTGCTTATAGTTATATGAAAATAAAAAAAATTGATATACAATTCTTTTCAGATTTGTTAACACCTGTAATTCCTTTATTTCATATTTTTGGTAGGATAGGCTGTTTTCTAAGTGGCTGTTGCTATGGTATAGAGAGTAAGATAGGATTTACATATAAATATTCACTTATGGAATTATCAAATCATGTTAATAGATTTCCAATACAACTAGTAGAAGCTTCTTATAATTTAATATTATTTATAGTACTTACTGTTTTTTATAATAAAGGTAAATTTAAGGGAAAACTTTTATACATATATTTAATTTTATATCCAATAGGAAGATTTATATTTGAATTCTTTAGAGGAGATTATTATAGAGGATTTATATTTGGAATTTCAACTTCTCAATTTATAAGTATATTACTTTTAATATTTAGTGTGATTATGTTATTAATAAAAAGAAAAAAAGCTGATAGATAAAATTATCTATTAGCTTTTTCATTAAATTTATTTAAGTAATATTCTCTTAATTCTTTAAATCTATTAAAGTGAACAACTTCTCTTTGCCTTAAGAATGATAGTGGTGCAAGTAAGTCAGGGTCATCAGTTAAATTCATTAAATGTTCATATGTGGCTCTTGCTTTTTGTTCAGCAGCCATGTCTTCCATTAAATCTGCATTCCAATCACCAAGCGCTTGGAAGTATGCTGAAGTAAAAGGAACACCATTAGCATCTACAGGAAATAATGCATGATCATGTTGTACGTATTGTCCTGTTAAACCTGCATCCATCAATTCTTTTGGTGAAGCTCCAGCCATTAATTGTTTAACCATAGTAGCTATCATCTCAACATGAGACATTTCCTCTATACCAATATCATTAAGAAGTGCATAACCTCTTTCATCAGGCATAGTATATCTTTGATTTAGATATCTCATTGCAGCAGACCATTCACCATCTGGTCCACCATATTGCGCAAGTAATGCCTTTGCCATTTTTAAATTTTTTTTCTTTATGTTTATAGGATATTCTAATTTTTTTACATATTTAAACATATAATCCTCCTAATTGTCCCAAGGCCATGGCATATCATTCCAAGACCAAGGATATGAATTTAAACTGTCACTATCAAGAGTGATAGGACCAAATTTAGACTCATATTCTTTTGTTAAATTTTCTTTTTGTTCTCTATATTGATTAAATAATTTAATTGCTTCTTGATTATTAGGATTAACATCTAATAAAAGACCTAAGTCAACCATGGCAAAGCTTAAAGCATCTATGTTAGTTAAAAGTTCAGCCTGTGCATTCATAGGCTTAATTTCATATGGTTCCCCAGATTTATAAGGGTCATATAAATTTTTAAATAAATTACCTCTAATTAGACCATTATAAGGATCATACAAACTATTATTTGAATTTATATTCATTTTATTATAATCTTTATATTGGTTATTAAAAGAAGTGGCTTGTTTATTATACAAATTAACATTTGGCATCATATTTGAATTTGTATAATTGTTATAGTTTTTAAAGTTTGGGTAATTATTCATAAACTCCTCCTCGGTTTATATTATGACGTAATAATAAAAGTGTATAGGTTAATGTCTAATTCATAAAAAAATAAAAAATGTATAGACAAAATAAAAATTATTTGATAAAATATGTTTCGTAAGTCGGGAATCGAAGGCTTATATATTTTGGCGAAATTGGTGAAGTGGTTAACACGGTGGATTGTGGTTCCATTATGCAAGGGTTCGATTCCCTTATTTCGCCCCATAGTTAAAATAAAAAGAACATTTTAAATGTTCTTTTCTTTTTTGTTTAAATACTTAAAGGCATTTAGGGCGGCAATTGTTCCATCACTACAAGCAGTAGTTAGCTGTCTAACTTCTTTAATTCTTACATCTCCAGCACAAAATATTCCATCAATATTAGTGATGCAATCTTCATTAGCGATTATATAACCTTTTTCATCAGTTTTAACTAAATTTTTACACATACTTGAAACAGGAATGTGACCTATAGCTATAAATAAGCCATCTATAAACAATTCTGTTTCTTTGTTAGTTTCATTTTCTTTTATAGTTATGCTTTCTAATATTTCATTACCATTTATATTTACTATATTTGAATTTAATATAAATTCTACATTGTTTTTTTCTTTTAATTTATCAAGATTAATAGAATCTATTTTAAAATCTTTTTGTCTATAAATAACATAAATTTTGTTTGCTATATCACTTAAATATAAAGCATCATCAATAGCATTATTTCCTCCGCCTGTAATAGCAACTGTTTTATTTTTATAAAAAACTCCATCACAAGTAGAACAATATGATATCCCTTTTCCTATTAATTTGTCTTCGTTACTAAGATTTAATTTTCTATTTTTAGTACCTGTAGCAATTATAACTGATTTTGTTTTATAACTGTTTTTATTTGTTATAACTTCTTTAAAATTTTCGTTATTTTTAATTTCTAATACTTCTTCAAATTTTATATCAGGATTAAAATTTTTTAATTGATTATATAATTTAGTAGCATATTCATAACCTGATATTTCATCAAATCCAGGGTAATTTTTAATTTTATCTGCCGTTACTATTTGACCACCATATACTGATTTTTCTAAAAGTAATATTTTTTTTCTAGCTATGCTTGCATATATAGCAGCAGTCATACCGGCAGGTCCAGCTCCTACAATAATAATATCATACATTAATTATCACCTAAGAATTCATTTAAAGAATCTTCATCTAAAAACCCAATATTTCTTTTTATTTCTTTACCATCTTTGAATAGTACTATAGTAGGGATAGACATAATACCAAACTGCTTAGAAATGTTTTCAGTATCTTCATCTACATTAAATTTACAAAATTTAATATTATTTTTAGTATTAGAAATGTTTTCAAATATAGGACCAAACATTTTACAAGGTCCACACCAAGGTGCCCAAAAATCTACAACTGTTAATCCTGTGTTATTTAAAACTTCTTCTTTAAAATTATTTTCAATATTTATCATATTAATACCTCCATTATTTATATTTTACTAAATAATAAAATTAAATACAATATCCTAAAATATTATTGTTATAAAATTAAAAATAGTATATAATATATTTAGAATAAAGAGAGGCGATATATGTGGAAAGAACATTAACAGAGGAAATGGCTTTAAAGTTAGATGCCTATTTTAGGGCGACTAATTATTTGTCTGTAGGACAACTTTACTTACTAGATAATCCTTTACTTAGAAGACCACTTGAAAAAAGTGATATTAAAAGAAAAATAGTAGGGCACTGGGGAACAATTCCAGGTCAAAATTTTATATACACACATTTAAATAGAATAATAAAAGAAAATGATCTTAATATGATTTATGTATCAGGACCAGGGCATGGTGGTAATGCAATTGTGTCTAATGTTTATTTAGAAGGTTCCTATTCTGAAGTTTATCCTAATATAACAGAAGATGAAGAAGGAATGAGAAAGCTATTTAAACAATTTTCTTTCCCAGGAGGAATTTCAAGTCACGTAGCACCAGAAACTCCAGGTTCTATAAACGAAGGTGGAGAATTAGGATATTCTTTAGCACATTCTTTTGGTGCGGTATTAGATAACCCTGATTTAATAGTTGCTTGCGTAGTGGGAGATGGGGAAGCTGAAACAGGACCATTAGCTACTTCTTGGCAATTAAATAAATTTATAAATCCAAAAACTGATGGAGTGGTTCTTCCTATATTGCATTTAAATGGGTATAAAATTTCAAATCCAACAGTATTTTCTAGAATATCTGAACAAGAATTAAAATTTTTCTTTTATGGATGTGGTTATACACCAATAATTGTTGAGGTTGATGATTCTTTAGATACTTATGAAAAACATGAAAGAATGGCTTCAGCTTTGGATAAGTGTATCTCAATGATCAAAGAAATAAAAAAAGATGCTAATGAAAGAAATAATACTAATAGACCATTATGGCCAATGATAGTATTAAAAACTCCAAAAGGATGGACTGGACCTAAAATTGTTGATGGACTTGAAGTAGAAGGTACTTTTAGAGCACATCAAGTTCCAATAACAATAGATACAGAAGAAGATGTAAAAGCTTTAGAATCTTGGATGAAAAGCTATAAACCAGAAGAATTATTTGATGAAAATGGTAAATTAATAAACGAATTAAAAGAATTGTGTCCAAAAGGCAATCAAAGAATGGGTGTAAATCCTATTGCAAATGGGGGACAACTTTTAAAAGAACTAAGAATGCCTGATTTTAAAGAATATGGTGTTGCTTTAGATTTCCCAGGTAGTGTGGAAGTTCAAGATATGATGGAACTTGGTAAATTTGTAAGAGATATAATAAAATATAATGATGATAATAAAAACTTTAGAGTGTTTGGTCCTGACGAAGCTATGTCTAATAGACTTAAATATATGTTTGAAGAAACTAATAGACAATTTACAGGGACTAACATGCCAAATGATGAATTTATTTCACCTAATGGAAGAGTAATTGATACAATGCTTTCAGAACATACTTGTGAAGGCATGCTTGAAGGATATCTTTTAACAGGGCGACATGGATTCTTTAATTCTTATGAAGCGTTTATAAGAATAGTAGATTCTATGACTAGTCAACATGCTAAATGGTTAAAAGTAACAAGTGAACTCCCATGGAGACATAAAATTGCTTCACTAAATTATGTTTTAACATCTCATGTGTGGCAACAAGATCATAATGGATATACACATCAAGACCCAGGTTTCTTAAATCATTTAGTTACTAAAAAGTCTGATGTAGTTAGAATGTATTTGCCACCAGATGCAAACTGTTTATTATCTTGCTTTGATCATTGTATAAGAAGTAAAAATTATATAAATGTAATAGTTGCTTCTAAACATCCAAGGCCCCAATGGTTAACAATGGAACAAGCTGTTAAGCATTGTACAAATGGTATTGGTATCTGGGATTGGGCAAGTAATGATCAAGATGCTGAACCTGATTTAATAATGGCATGTGCAGGAGATACACCTACATTAGAAGCACTTGCTGCAACATCTATTTTAAGAGAAAATTTTCCTGAAATAAAGATAAGGTTTGTTAATGTAGTAGATTTAATGAGACTTGAATCAAATAGAAAACATCCACATGGATTAACAGATTTGGATTATAATTCAATCTTTACTAAAGATAAACCAATTATATTCGCATTCCATGGATATGGTTCTTTAATTCATCAGTTAGTGTATGATAGAGAAAATGAAAATATCCACGTACACGGATATCAAGAAGAAGGTACTATAACAACACCATTTGATATGAGAGTTCAAAATAAATTAGATAGATTTAATTTAGTTATTGATGCATTAAAATATTTACCACAATTAGGTAATAGGGGATCAAGATTAATGCAATGGTGTAAGGATAAGTTAGTTGAACATAAACAATATATAAAAGAATATGGTGAAGATATGCCAGAAATTAAGAATTGGAAATGGAAATAAAAAAGATAGAAATATCTTTTTTATTTTTTATTATAAAAAATATTGACAAAATTGGTAATAAATTGTAAACTTATAATAGACAAGGTTGAGAGAGTATGAGTAAGTGATTTAAAATTCATATCATATCTCAAATACAACTCTTTTATTGTTGTACCTTGTGAATATGATATGAAAGGAGGTTAGTTATGGAAAAAGGAAGAAGTTCAAAAGTAGTTGCAATCGTTGCTTTATGTGTTGCTGTTGTTGGTTTATCTCTAGGGTTCGCTGCATTTACTAGTAATTTAACTATTAAATCTAGCGCAACTGTTACTCCTGATGATTCAACATTTAATGTTGCATTCTCTAAAGTAAGTGGTGAAGTTGTAAACGGAGCTGTTTCAGGTGTTGCTACAACAGCTAATGGAGAAACTGCTGTTTTACCAACTGCTGCAGATGCTACTATAGCTGATGTAGATGGTGTTTCAGTAATTTCTGGACTTAAAGCTACATTTACTGAACCAGGACAAACTGTTACTTATTCATTCTATGCAGTTAATGATGGATTATATGATGCATATTTAAATACTGTTGAATTTGAAAATGCAGTTAGTGCTGAAGGTGCTGATTTAGGATCATTCAAAGTTTGTACTCCTGGAGCAACAACTGATGCTACAATGGTTACTAATGCTTGTGCTAATATTAACGTTTCAGTTCAAGTTGGAAACGATACTTTCACAGTAGAAGATCATGCTCTTGCAGCTAAACATCAATTAAATAAAAATGCTAGTGAAGAAGTTGTAGTTACTTTAACTTATACTGGAACTGCTTTAGCTGATGGTGATTTCGAAGTTGCATTCGGAGACATCAACTTAACTTATGATTCAGTTACAACTTTACAATAATAAAATAACTAACTTTATATTAAGGGGCAATATTTATATTGTTCCCCTTAATATATTTTAACAAGATTATTTAGGAGGAAAACAATGAAAAAGAGTTATAAAAAGATGCTATTGTTTCAAATTATAATCTTCTTTATTTTCCTTTTAAATAGTTTTGTATCAAATATATTAGGTGGATATAATTTTGTAGTATTTTTATTATTAAGTTTAGTTATATTTAAATTTGTTTTTGGATTTGAAAAGGATAGACATAGATATACTAAAGATATTCTTTTTGAAGTAATCATATTTTTACTTATATATTTTGTATTTATTTATTTGTTAGGTGTTATTATAGGGTTTGCTAAAACTGGTGATTACTATAATTGGTACGGTTTAACAACTTTTATTTTGCCTTTAACCCTTACGATAATTTTAAAAGAAATATTAAGATATATGATATTAAAAAAATCAGAAGGAAACAAACTCCTTTTAATTATTTCTATAATAATTTTTACTTTTTTGGATGTAACTGAAGCAATATATTATAATAAATTTGATTCTGGGTATAATATTTTTATATTTATAGCGCTTTCTTTATTTCCAGCAATAAGTAGTAATATAGTATTTACTTATATAACAAAGAAAACTGGTTATAAGCCAATAATATTATACTTATTAATAACAAGATTATATGTATATTTAATTCCTATTGTGCCGGATTTAAATGAATATTTAACTTCGATTGTAGGTTTAATATTACCAATTATTTTATTAACTAGAGTATATCAATTTTTTGAAAAAGAAAAAGATGCGGATGTAGAAAGAGATTATAAGAAAAAAAATCTTGGATCTATAATTATTCCTGCTGTTTTAATGGTAGTTATAGTATATTTCACATCAGGATATTTTCATTATTATGCTTTGGCTATTGCTAGTGGTAGTATGGATCCTAAAATCAAAAAAGGTGATGTAGTAATCGTAGAAAAAATTGATGATAAATACGATACACTAGAAGTAGGACAAGTTATCGCATTTAAACATAGTGGGGTTGTAGTTGTACATAGGCTTATAAACATTATAGAAGAAGATGGCCATTATTATTTTTATACTAAGGGAGATGCAAATAAAACAGAAGATAATTATGTGGTAGAAGAAGAAATGGTAATTGGGACCGTAAATCTTGCAATACCATATGTAGGTCTTCCAACTGTATGGTTAAATGGATAGTAGGTGAATAAAATGGGGAATAAAAAGAAAACAGCGAAAAAAACAACAACGAAAGAAAAAGATGCAATAAAGAAAACTAGTGAAATTCAAAAAAACATTAATAAATTTAAATATAAAGTGAATAATGTTTATTTAAGTTATACAGCTAGAATTCTTATTTGTCTTTTTGCTTTTGCAATTTTGATGGGTCTTAGTGTTTTGTTTTTATTTAAATCATTAAAAGTTGAAGAAGAAAAATATGCTAAGTATCAAGAAATGGGTAATTTAAATTATAAAGTTTATTTAAAAGAGAATGATTTCTATGAAACACCATATCTTGATAAAGGTAAGAATTATATAGCAAGTTTAATCAAAAATATTAATGTTGATTTTAATTATCAGTTTATTATTGATAATGCTTCAGATATGACTTTCAATTATGATGTCATTGGAAAATTAATTATTTCCGGTAATCAAGGAAATAATAAATTATATGAAAAAGAATATGTATTAAAAACAGGAGAACAAGATGTTCTTTCTGGAAAAAATATTCATACTATAAAAGACAACTTAAGTATTGATTATGATTATTATAATGCTATAGCAAATAATTTTAAATCTACTTTTGGAGTAGAAGCAAATAGTGAATTATTAGTTTATGTACGCATTAATAAAAAAGTTCAGAACGATGAATATAGTATAAATTTAAATGATTCAAAACAAATGTCTTTGACAATTCCTTTAACTCAAAGAACACTTGAAATAGGATTAAGTGATACAGGAATAAATAATTCGCAAAGTGTTGTTAAAAAATCAGAAGTAAAATCTGGAAATATTGTATTTGGAGTGTTAACAGCTGTTGTATTTATACTTGCAGTAGCGTCACTTCTAAAACTACTAGAATTGTTAATGATGCTTGTGCCTAAAGATTCTAAGTATGATAAGTATATTAAAAAAATACTTAATGAATATGATAGATTAATAGTTGAAACTCCGACTGAACCAAGATTAGCAAATAAAGAAATTATAAAAATTAAAAGATTTGAAGAATTATTAGATGCAAGAGATAATTTAAAAAGACCAATTATGTATCATAGTATAGTTTCTCATCAAAAATGTTACTTTTATATTGAAAGTGAAAACATAATATATTTATTAACTATAAAAGCTACAGATTTAGAGGGATAGTATGAAAAGAAACAGAAAATTAGAAAAAGCTAAAGAATATATATTATCTAACAAAGGAAAGTTAATACCGTATATAATAGTATTAACTATTCTTTTATTAAGTGTTGGATATTCTGCTTTTTCTTCAAATTTAAATATAACTGGCTTTATAGCTGATGTAAGAATAAAAAAAGATATAAGAGTAACAGGGGTAAACGAGATACCTATTGTTTCTCTTGGGGAATTTTGTACATTAGTTAATGATACAGATGGTAGTGGAACAATAAGTGTAGGAGATAAATATAGTTGTGATCCAGGAGATGGGGTTTATAGAACTTTCTATGTACTAGAGGATGGAGATAATACAACACTAATAGATGGTATAACTGGAACAACTAGCGCAGGAGATGTATCACTTATAATGGATAGTAATCTTGATGAGAAAACCACTTGGTGTTTATCAGGAGAATATGATGGAGAAACTTGTAAAGCAGATGGAGTTTATACTACAATAGCAAATAACACTACAGGATGGACAAATGTTGAAGTGACAGCACCAACAGCATATCAAATAGCTGCTGCTGGTGGAAACTTAACTTGGCCAGACACATATGAGACGGAAATTCCATCATGGTTGGTAGGAGATTATTGGACATCTACTGATGGGATGTATTCAATTAATACAGATAATGGACCAGGATACGATTTTGCTTTTTTAGGTGGTGTATATGCAGATGATGTTATTAATTCGCATGGTGTTCGCCCAGTAATAACAGTATCTAAAGGTAGTATAGGAGTTACTGATAGTAAAACAACATATACTGAATATAATGTTAGTAATGTAAGTGCTGGAATAAATTTACCAAATAAAGATTCAAGTGTAATTCTTAATATTGAAGTGACTAATATTGGTAATGCAGAAGCAGCTATTGCAAATATAACAGGATTACCATCAAATTTAACATATGAGTTAATAGATTATGATTTAAATGAAAAAATATGTGATAGTAATGACAAATGTACTTTAGGCGTGAAAAAACAATTTAAAATAAAAATAAAATATGTATCTGGTGGATATAATAGTAGTAAAACTTTCTATGATATTAGGTTAGATTTTGATTTTCAACAATTTTATAAAATAACATATACAGATATCGATATACCAAATTATGTATGTACACTTGTAACTGATACAGATAATAGTGGAACAATAACAATAGGAGATAAATATAGTTGTGATCCAGGAGATGGGGTTTATAGAACTTTTTATGTATTAGAAGATGGGGATGAAACTACATTAATAGATGGTACAACTGGAACAACTAGTGCAGGTGAAGTATCGCTTATAATGGATAGTAATCTTGATGCGAAGACCACTTGGTGTTTGTCAGGAGAATATGGCGGTGAAACTTGTAAAGCAGACGGAGTTTATACTACAATAGCAAATAACACCACAGGATGGATAAATGTAGAAGTAACAGCACCAACAGCATATCAAGTTGCACAAGTTGTTGGAGATTTGGAATGGGATAAAAGTGGAGCAGGACTTAATACAACAATTCCTTCTTGGTTAGGTAGTACAAATCAATATTGGACATCTACGAATGCTGAAGGAGGAGCAGGTAGTTCCTTTGCTTGGACTGTTTTTTCTACCACTTTAGGTTTACCTGATGTTATAGAAACACATTATGTACGTCCAGTAATAACAATACCTAAAACTAATATGGGATTATCAAATATTGAATTGCCAACAGAAGTAATGGGAAGTGCCACATTAACAGTAGATTTTAGTAATTTAGCTTTAGATTATGTTTCAGTAAAAGTAGATGGTGTAAAAGTCTATAATTACACATATAAAGATGGTATATTAACTATACCAGATGTAAGCGGAAATGTTGAAATTTCTAATGGTTTAGAAACATACTCAGGCACTTACATAACCCTTAATAATCAAGATATTGTTAATTATAAAATTTATGGAAACAGCACACAAAATGGAATACCTACATTAGAGTCTCCTATTGAAGTTGAGAGTGTTGGAGAGAAGACAATTAATTTGTTTAGCAAGGACAATTTTACTGATAATAAAGCATTAATAAATGGTTCTTTATATGATAGAACAGATAGATTTGTATCAGATTATATAAATTGCATTGATATTAGTTCTGTATCAATTAATTTCGCCGCAAGTTTTGCTTGGTATGATGAAAACAAAAATTTAATTTCTTATGAAAATAAAAGTTCAACAATATTTAGAAATTATGTTAAACCGGATGGAGCAGTATATTTAAGGTTAGATTTTGATAAAAGTATAGTAAGTCCAGAAGAAGTAATGTGTGTAGGAGGAGAATATAGTGTAGATACAATGCCACAATATGAACCATATGGAAAATATAAAATACCAGTTAAAGTAACAAATGGAACAGAAGAGGTAACTACTAATGTATTCTTGAATGAGCCTTTAAGAAAGGTTGGAGATTCTGCTGATTATATTGATTATTCTCAGCAAAAAATCATTAGAAATATTAAAAAAATGGTTTTTACAGGAGAAGAGGGGTTTGTTGATTTTGATGAAAACGTATTTACAACTGTTACTATTGAAAAAGGATTAAAATCTTCCAATGATACTTTAATGAGTAACTTGTGTATACCTGTTAGAGGTACTACAATCGGATGGAGAAATAATAATGTGAATAGTTTACAAATTCAAAAATCTTGGATAGGAGCAACAACAGTCACTGAATTACAAAATAAACTTACTGTGCTTAATGCTCTAGGAACTCCATTAAAAATGTATTATGTTCTAGCAACTCCAACAGAAGAAACAATAGAATTACCTGAAATATCAACACTAAGTGGTACAACTAATATCACAGCAGGTAATACTACTATTGAAATAACAGCAAAAGATAAACTTAATTAGAATTAAAAAGGTATTGAATTTTAATACCTTTTTTTGATATACTTATTATAGTAGGGGATGTTTAAATGACAGAAGTAAATAAAAAAATAATTGAATTAATAAGTAAGAATAAATCAATGAAAGAAATATGTAATATTTTAAATTTAAGTGAAAAACAATTATATATACGTATTAAGCAAATAATAAATTATGGATATTTATTAAAACCTAATTATTTATATAATTCTGATATTTGTTATACTATAGAAAAAGATAATAATAATATATATAGAAATAGGATAAATATAGAAATGCCTAGAAATGTTAATTTATTTAGATGTTTAGTTATTTCTGATACACATATAGGTAGTGTAGACTCAAATATCAAACTATTAGATATAGTATACGATTATGCAGTCAAAAATGGTATTAATATTATTTTAAACTGTGGTGATAGTATAGAGGGTGATTATACATCAGCACAAAAAAATATAAAAGATTTACATTCTCAACTAGAATATTTTATAAAAAAATATCCTTATGATAAAAGTATAAAAAATTTTATGATTTTAGGAAATCATGACTATCATTCTTTGCATAATAATGGATTAGATATTTCTACCGCAATAAAAAATAGTAGATATGATATAATACCTATTGGTTATGGACAAGGTAATGTAAATGTAAAAAACGATAATATAATCTTATTTCATAAATTATATGATGGGTTTAAACCAATAATAAATGGAGAGAAGATAGTTTTATCAGGGCATAGTCACATGATGAAAACAAAACTTAGAGATATTTTTTGGATTGGAATACCTACACTTAGTTATCAATCGAATGATAAAACTAAGAATGTTATACCTGGGTTTGTAGATTTAAGTATTGATATGGAAAATAATCGATTTGAATATGCAGAAGCAAAACATTTAATAATATGCCCTGAAGTTATTCAAGTAAGTGAAGTAAGAGGTAAAGTAAAAAATTTATTTAATGATAATAGAAGGAAGTAATTCCTTTTTTTTTATACTTTTGTTATAATATGTATGGATTAGGGATGATTATATGAAAAAAATTGCTATAGTAACAGGATGTGCGAAGGGAATAGGAAAAGAAATAGCCTTAGAACTAGCTAGAGATGGATATGATATTATAGGTACTTATAATACTTCTTTAAGTGAAATATCTCTTCTTAAGTCTAGAATAGAATCTATAGGTGTAAAATTTAATTCTTATAAATTAGATTTATTAAATGAAGATGATATAAATAATTTTTGTAATGCAATAAAAAAAGAGTTTAAAAAAATAGATGCTTTAGTAAATAATGCTGCATTATCTTTAGATAATAATTTTTTAGATAAAACTAGTGGAGAATTTAAAGAAGTATTGCAAGTTAATCTAATTAGTCCTTTTCTTTTAATACAAAGATTATATGATATTATGAGTAATGGAGTTATAATAAATATTTCTTCTACTGATGGAATTAATACTTATTCAAAATTTAATATGGATTATTCTGCCAGTAAAGCAGGTCTTATTAATTTAACAAAATCTTTAGCATTAGAACTAGAAAATATAAGAATATATTCAATATGTCCTAATTGGGTAGATACTGAAAGTATAAGGGAAATGAATCCAGAATATTTAAGTGTTGAATTAAATAGAGTTGGACAAAAAGAATTAATTGATCCTAAGGAAGTCGCTAAAAAAGTAATACAAGTTATAGAAAGTAATTTAAAGAGTGGAAGTATTGTTGTAATGGAGGGAAGTCATGAGTGATTTAATAGAGTTAATGAAAGAATCAGAAAGAATAATAAAACCTGAATTAGATAAAATAGATAATATAGTTTTTAATAATAGTAAAAAGGTTTTGGATGCTTTCCAAAAAGAGTGTGTTTCTGAATATCATTTTAATAGTACAACAGGTTATGGTTATAATGATATTGGTAGGGAAGTTATAGAAAAGGTATATAGTGATATATTTAAAAGTGAAGATGCATTAGTTAGAGGACAATTTATATCTGGAACACATGCTTTGACTGTGGCTTTATTTGGTATACTTAGACCTAATGATATTATGCTTAGTATAAGTGGTACTCCTTATGATACGTTGCACGAAGTTATAGGTATTAAAGATAATAATAGCTCTTTGAAGTCATTTGGAGTTAAATATGAAGAAATAGATTTAGTGAATGATGATTTTGATTATGAAAAGATAATTGAAAGAGTAAAAACTAATGATATAAAAATGATATACATACAAAGATCTAAAGGTTATTCTACTAGAAAAAGTATTAGTATAGAAAAGTTAGAAAACATAATAAAAGAAATTAGAAAAGTTAATACTACAGCAATTGTCATGGTAGATAATTGTTACTGTGAATTTGTAACAGATAAAGAACCTATAGAAGTAGGAGCAGATGTATGTGCGGGATCATTAATTAAAAATCTTGGTGGTGGTATCGCACCAAATGGAGCTTATGTAGTAGGTAGAAGTGATTTGATAGAATTAGTAGGAGAAAGATTAACCGCTCCTGGAGAAGGTAAGGAAGTAGGTCCTACTTTAAATATGAATAAACCTCTATTACAAGGATTATTTAGTGCGCCTAGTGTGGTTGGTAGTGCATTAAAAACAGCTATATTAACTAGTTATATATTAGAAAAATTAGGTTACAATGTTGAGCCTAAATATAATGAAGAAAGAGTAGATATTGTACAAAACATTATTTTTGGAAACTCTGAAGATTTAATAAAATATGTACAAGGAATTCAAATGGGTTCTCCAATAGATTCAAACGCTATACCAGAAGCTTCTGATATGCCGGGGTATGATGATAAAGTTATAATGGCTGCAGGTGCTTTTACTCAGGGATCATCAATAGAACTTTCATGTGACGGACCATTAAGAGAACCATATATCGCATACCAACAAGGTGGACTTACATATGAATATGGTAAATTAGGTTTGTTAAAAGCACTAGAAAGATTAGGTAAAAAATGAAAAAGAAAAAGTTAGACATCTTATATGAAGATAAATTTATTATAATAGTAAATAAACCCTCTAATTTACTTACAGTAGCTACTGAAAAAGAAAAAGATAGAACTTTATATAGTTATGTATTTGATTATTTAAAACAAAAAAATAAAAATAATAAGGTTTTTATAGTACATAGACTTGATAAAGACACTAGTGGTATTGTTATGTTTGCTAAAGATGAAAAAACTAAATTCTATCTTCAAGATAATTGGGATAAATTTAAAAGAAATTATGTTGCTATAGTAAATGGTAAGGTAAAAAAACAAAAAGGTATTATAAAAAGTTATTTACAAGAAACTAAGACTCATTTAACTTATAGTGTTAATGATAAAAATGGTAAACTTGCTATCACTGAATATGAAAAAATACTTGAAAATAAACAGTATACTATGCTTAGCTTAACTTTAAAAACAGGTAGAAAGAATCAAATAAGAGTACAACTTGCTGATATGGGTAATCCTATTGTTGGTGATAAAAAATATGGTATAAAAAAAGATCCAATAAGAAGGATGGCTTTAATTGCGAATACTTTAGAGTTTATTCATCCTAAAACAAAAGAAAATATGATTATAGATATAGATATACCTACTAGTTTTGTAAATTTAGTTAGTAAATAAATTTATAGATAATAATTTAAACCAAAAAAAGTATATTAATTATTAAAATAATTGATATATTTTTTTTATTGTGATAAAATGATAGTAGTAAAAATAGGAGGATATAGTATGAAAAAAAATAAATTACATTTAATCATGTTTTTAATAGTAGTTATGTTTTTATGTAGTATAAGCGTTAGCGCTTTTAGTGCTGAAATAGGGCCAATAAGTCAAAAAGGTGATGATAAAGCTTTAAATAATTATGATTATTTAGCTTTGAAATATTATGGCTCAACAGCAGTATTTTGTACAGAATTTCATAGAACAACACCTGCAGCAAAAAATCAAACTTGTAAGGTATATAACAACTGGACTAATGAGGTAAAAGCAGGAGTGGCTAGTATAATTCAAAGTGTTGGTGCTGTTGATGTGTCAACAGGTGTATCAAACAATGCAAACTACTACTATGGAGAATTAGCAATTAATGAATTTTTATGTAATTCAGGTGTAGATACACAATATACTTGTGTTACTGATACTAGAACAACAGAAGAAATTTTAGGTGAAGGTAGTAAATATTATGGTTGGTATGAAGCAGCTATTGAAGCAAAGAAAAAATATGCTGTGGCAACACTATCTTTTAGTTCAAGTAAGTTAACCTTTACTAAAAGTGGCGATAATTATATTTCTAATGAAATAACAATAACAAAAAATAGTGATGCTGATTTTTCTATAACAAGTAATTTAGGTACTGTTATAAGAAATGGAAACAAATTTTATGTAAGTATTCCAGCATCTTCTGTTTCAGCAGGAACAACAGCAAACGTTACTGTTGGAGCATCTATTTCTAAAACAAATTATTTAGCTCAAAACTACTCTTGTGGAGAATATCAATCAGTAACACCTAATATAGTTGAACCTGAAAAAACAACTGCAAGTGCTACTGCAACAGGATCTATATCAGTAAATGCACCTAAAGCAAAACTAACAATAAATAAGGTAGATGGCAATAATGCTCATTTGAGTGGAGCTACTATAACAGTAACAGGAACAAAAGGTTATTCTAAAACCTTTGTAACTGATGGTAATCCTATAGTTATAGAAAATTTGGAATATGATACATATACAATAACTGAAGTAAAAGCCCCAGAAGGTTATGTTATTGATAGAGCAAAAACAATAACATTAAATGGGAATAATTTAACTGGTGTAATAACTTTAACAGATAGTAAAAACAAAGTAACAATTTCGAAAGTTGGAGTAACCGGAATTGAAGAATTACCAGGAGCATCTTTAGAGGTACAAGATTCAACTGGAAATACTCTTTATAAATGGGTATCAACAGAAGAACCATATGTTATAGAAGGTTTAAGCGTTGGAAAATATTATCTAATAGAAACAATTGCACCAGAAGGTTATGTATTAAATAAAGAAAAAGTTGAGTTTGAAATAACTGCTGAAACAACAACTAAAACAGTTAAAATGACAAATAAATTGAATGTTGTAAAAATTTCAAAAATAAATTCAACCAATAAAAAATTGTTACCAGGAGCAACTTTGCAAATAGAAGATGAAAAAGGTAATGTCATAAAATATTGTACAGATAAAAAAGGAAATAAAAACACAGCATGTAAGTGGTTATCAACAGAAAAAGCCTATGAAATTACTGGATTACCAAATGGTAAATATTATTTAGTTGAAACAAAAGCCCCAGAAGGTTATGAACTTAGTAAAGAAAAAATAAAATTTACGGTAGATGGATCAAAAGAAGTAATTGAGGTAAAAATGATAAACGAATTGGAAGTAGAAGTCCCAGATACATTAAGTTCTAAATCAGCTCTTTTACTTGCAATTGCTATGTTTGATATTGCATTAGGTATAGGAATAGTTACATATGTTAAAAAAAATAAAATTGAAGAATAGTAGTATATTATTAATTGGAATAATACTAATACTGTTTGGTGTTTGTATTGGATTTGTTGAATATTTTGAAGAAAGAAGAAATAAAGTTTTTTCTGATATGAATATATTGCTTTATGAGAATGAAATACCTAATAGTATAGATTCTAATGAAGTAATTGAAGAAAAGCAAGAAGAATTTAATCAAGAAACACAAGAAGAAAATAATGAACAAGTTCCTAGTAATCAAACACAATATAATTATATAGGTGTGTTAGAGATACCTAAAATAAATTTAAAGAGAGGATTTTTAGATTTAAATTCTAAATACAATAATGTAAACTATAATATAACAGTTATAAAAGGTTCTACATTTCCAAATGAAGAAAATAATAATTTAATATTAGCAGCTCATTCTGGAGTTTGTAAGGTATGTTTCTTTGATAAATTATTTAATTTATCAATAAATGATATGGCCTATTTAACTTATAATAATAGAAAATATTCTTATAAGTTAGTTAATACATATGAAGTAAAAAAAGATGGAACTGTTCCAATATATAGAGATTATGAAAAAAATGTATTAACACTTATCACTTGTACAAGATATAGTGATACTAAACAAACTGTTTTTATATTTGAATTAGTTAATTAATAAATGAGGTGATTATATGAATGATTTTTCATTAGTAGAAAAAATAAATATATTAATGGATATCATTGTATCTTCACCTCTTTTTTTATTTTGTAGCATGCTTGCTGTTGCAGTTTTAATTTTATTTATAATATGTGTAAAGAAAGAAAAAAAGGTTAATAAATGGATATTCATATCTATTTGGATAATACTTGGTATAATACTTATAATAAATTATAATTCTATAGTATTCAATATAATAGATAGTTTATTTGATAGTTTATTTATGGCTTTATATTTTCCAAGTTTAACTGTGTATGTTACTATTATTTCAATATCTAATTTTATCTTTCTTTATTCGTTAATAAATAAAAAAATAGATAAAAAATATAAGATAATTAATTTTATAAATATGTTAATAACTAATTTATTATTAATATTAATAATAGATACTGTTAAAAGTAATAGTATAAATATATATGATGAAATAAATTTATATACAAATTCAAATTTATTAGTTTTATTGGAATTGACATCGGCACTTTTTGTTTCTTGGATTTTAGTTTTATTATTAGTTTCTGCTCATAATAAACTAAAAAAATATGATAAAAAAGAGTATCCTAAGATGCCAGAAATAATTTTTGACGAGGTTTAAGTGAATTTTGTTCACTTTTTCTTTTTTTATGTTATAATAGTTGCTATAGGTGATTTTGTGAATATTAATGATTATAATTTAGATGAAAATGAAATAATGGGAAGTTCAAAAACATTCTTAAAAAAATATAATAATATTTATATATCTGAAGAGCAAATACAAATATTAAAAAAATATGATATAGATATTAATAAATATGTAAATTTAAATGAATTAATATATGATATTGAAGAATGTTTGAATGATTCCTATGATGTTTTAGATGATTTAGAATGGGTATCACAAAGTTTATCTGAATATAATTATTACAATAATACAAATAAGTAGTTTTGGGGGATTTATATGAATATAGCAATACAATTAGAAAAAATACATTTGAGTAATGATAGATTAGTTTTTAAACCGATTGGAATAATAAAAGGTTTTTATGATGATGAGCAAGAAGTTTTTGTAGATGAATATGGGTATGAATATGATAAAATGTCTAATAGTACTATATATTGTGATCGTTATTTTTGCGCGCCAACAACTATTCAAGAATTAAGAGAAGCTTATGGTGTGGATGATGATGATAATTTGCTTATTGAAGATTTTTTAGATCATTATATGGAAATATGTTATGTAGGTTATTTTGATTATTCAGATGCAGTTACAAAAGTAATTGAAATAAATTTTTCTAAAATTGAGAGTATGTTACCAAATATACAAACAAAAGAGAAAAATGTAATAGAATTAGATTCTATTACATATCAAAAGGCGCCTTTTGATATAAAAACTTTACAAGACCTTAAAGACTTTAAAACACTTGATGAAATAAGAGCATTTATTGACAAGTTAATAGATGCTAATAATCAGTTAACTGAAATGCTTAATAAAGGTGCTATACCAAAAACTTCAAAAGTAGAACAAACTAGAAAACCACAATTAAAAATAGATAAGAAAACATCAACTACTTTCAATCTTAAAGAATTAAGAGAAGAGGTTTCAAGAAGTATAGTTGGGCAAGAGGATGTTATAAAAGATTTTACTCGTGTATTAGGCATTAATCAAACATCTATAGACCCATATAACAAATCACACATTTTAATAACTGGGCCATCAGGAACAGGTAAAACAGCTATTGTTAATTTAATAGCAAAAGAATTAGATTTGCCTACGTTTAAAGCAGATGCTACAGCTTATACAAAAGCAGGTTATAAAGGCAAAGATGTTCCAACAATGCTTACTGGGCTTGTAGAGGCTGCTGGTGGTGATATTGAAAAGGCTCAAAATGGGTTACTTATTATAGATGAAATAGATAAAGCTTGTGCATACAAAGGAGATGAAGGATTTGGTAAATCAACTTTATATGCATTACTTAAGATATTAGATAGAGAAGTTATAGAAGTAGATACGGATTCTTATGGTGGAAAGATGCTATTTGATACTTCTAATTTAACTGTTATATTTATGGGATCGTTCGAACCTTTATATCAACAAAAATTACAAGAGAAAAAACCAAGAACATTAGGGTTTATTAGCGAAAAAGAAGAATTAGAAGAAAATAAAGTTAGAATAGAAGACGAAGACTTAATAAGTTGGATGGGCCCTGAATTTATAGGTAGAATAGGTTGTATAACATCTACAAATGCATTAACAGAAAAAGAAGTATTAGAAATATTAAAGAAATCTAAACTTTGTCAGTTAAATATAGCTAAAAATGATTTAGCTAATAGAGGAATAAAGTTATTATATACATCAGGTTATTTAAGAGAAATAGCTAAAAGAGGTTATAGTAGAGAATTAGGTGCTCGTCAATTAAACAAAACTGTTAAAAAAAGTTTAGATTGTGCATATGATGAAATACTTACTAATGGAAATGTTAAAGTATTAAAATTAACTAAGAAAACAGCTTTAAACAATAAAGAATATCATGTTGAATACTAACATGATATTTTTTTGTTTATAAAAAGGAAAAAGAATAATTTTGTGGAATGATATATATAGGAGGAATTATGAACTATATAGATAATACACAAAGAAAAAAATTAGGAAGGATAAAGATAAATAGATTAAATAAAAAATATATAAACCAAGAATTAATTGAAAGTAATAGTATACTTTCAAATATAAATGGTTATTCTTTAGATAAAGAGCAAAGGAAAGCTATCATAACAGATGAATGTGCTAATCTTATAGTAGCAGGAGCTGGTAGTGGTAAAAGCCTTACTATGGTAGGAAAAATAAGGTATTTAATAGAAAGAAAAGTAATAAAAGAGGATGAAATACTTTGTATATCTTTTACTAGAGAAGCATCAGAAAATTTAGAAAATAGTATAAAAAAGAATTATAATTATAATATAAAAGTTTATACATTTCATAAACTCGCTTTAGAATTTTTAAAAAATAATAACTATAAGATATCAAATGATAACTTATTAAGGTATATAGTAGATGAATATTTTTATTTTATTATGTATGATAATAATATTAGGTTAAAAGTAAAAAAGATATTAAATAAAATAGATACACCATATCAACTTATATTAAAATCTAAGGATTTAGAAAATTTAAAAAGATTAATAATTACTTTTATAAATCTTTTTAAAACCAATAATTATAATATAACTTATTTTCTTAAAATAAAGGGAAATAAAGATATATTAAGGATTATAATAGATATTTATATATTATATGAAGAAGAACTTAAAAGCAGGAATAAAATAGATTTTAATGATATGATTGTACTTGCAACAAAATATGTTAAATATAATAATATAAAAAAATATAAATATATTATAGTAGATGAATACCAAGATACTTCTTATATAAGGTATTTATTTTTAAAAGAAATAATAAATAAAACAAATGCTAAAATAGTATGTGTGGGAGATGATTATCAGTCTATTTATAGATTTAATGGATGTAATTTAAATGTGTTTTTAAATTTTAAAAAATATTTTGGATATACTAAAGTATTAAAAATAAATAATACTTATAGAAATAGTCAAGAACTAATAAATGTTGCTGGTAAATTTATTATGAAAAATAAAAGGCAATTATATAAGAAACTTAGAAGTAATAAAAGGATAGAAAAACCTATAAAGATAATGTATGGTAATAATTTAAATAAATTATTGGATAAAGTAATAGAAAATCATAAAAACATACTTATACTTGGTAGAAATAATTATGATATAAATAAGTACTTTAAGGTAAATGAAGATAATAAAATAGACTATAAAGGAGTAAATATAAAGTATTTAACAATACATGCTTCTAAGGGGTTAGAAGAAGAGTGCGTAGTAATAATTAACTTAAGAGATGATATACTTGGTATTCCTAATAAAATAAAAGATGATAATATACTAAAAAGTGTTAATAACAATAAAGATATTTATCCTTTTGAAGAAGAAAGAAGACTTTTTTATGTAGCACTTACTCGTACTAAAAGTGATGTGTATCTTTTAGTTGATAAGAAAAAACCATCTATATTCATAAAAGAATTAATTAAAGATAGTAATAAATATATAGAGTACATTTAGTTTACAATTAATGGAAATTTTAATGATTTCACATAAATGTTACTTATTTTGTTTTAAAATAAATATTTGTATAGATTTTGTTCAATTTGACATTACATATTTAAATGTGGTATGATAGTGGTGCTTTTCCAAAAAAAAGAGGTGTTAATGTGAAAGCAAAAATTCGATCCATAGAAAAAGTTTTATTATCTATGGTAGTTATATTAAATGTGTATTTAGTTTATTTAAACATAAGTGTTAGTGAGTATAAAACAACTAATGAAAATAGATCAACTGCTAATTATATAGAAATTGAAATAGAAGAACAAGAAGAAATCATTGAATCAGATCCAATTGTTTATGATGGTAAAACATTAAATCAATTAGCTGAGACATTAAACAAATCTTTAAATTCTACAATAGAAGGAAAAGGTAATTTAATAGCTTCTTATTCTTTAGAAAAAGGTGTAGATCCTTATATGGCAACTGCAATTATATTACAAGAAACAGGATGTAAATGGACTTGTAGTCGTTTAGTACGTGAATGTAATAACGTAGGTGGTCAAAAAGGTAGTGGGTGTGGAAGTTATGCATACTTTAATTCGTTAGATGAAGGTATAAAAGCTTTTATAGATAACTTAGAAAGAAATTATATTAGTTATGGTTTAACTACTCCAGAAGAAATAAACCCTAAATATGCAGAAGACCCAAATTGGGCAAGAAATGTTAATAAATATATAGAAAATATAAAAGCACAGTAATGTGCTTTTTTGTGTAATACTTGACTATGTTTTTTTAAATGTGTTAATATTAAATAGAGGTGTAGTATGATAGATAACAGAAAAATAATTTTAACATGGTATGAAATAAAAGAAGGTTTGTTAAGTCTAGGAAAAAAAGACTCTTCATTGAAACTATATAAAGATTTTGTTTATAAAAATTTAAAAGATTTAAAGAGGATGGAATGCTATAAAACAAGAAATGATATAGAATTGATAGTAAAAAATAGAAGTTTTTCCTATCCCTATGATAAAGATCTATATAATATATATTTAAATAATATATTTGGAATGACATTAGGTATGATAGATGCAAAAATAAATTATTATAACGCTAGAATAGAAGCGGATCTTAGACAACAAAGTTTTATTAGTGGATCATTAAAAAATAGTAAGCAGCAACTTTTAGAATATAAAGAGGTTATAATAAATGATATAGATCAATTTATATCTAATGATGATAGTAAACTAAAAAAAGAACTAAAAACATTAAGTTCGCATGCAACTATAGAGGATTTATATGAGTATATGAGAAAAAATAAGAGTAATTTTAATGTAGCTGGTGAATTATTAAATTCTTATATATATGGTTATAATAAACCTTTAATAAGTAATAATGAAGAGTTGTTTTTATATTATAAAAAAGTAATTTCTAATTTTAGAAAGACAAAGGATAAAAACGAGTGTTGTATACAAAAAGTTAAATGTATGAAGAAAAAGAAATAATCTATTAATTTAATAGATTGTTTTTAACATAATCTTGACTGAGTAAAAAATATATGCTATTTTAAAATAGGAGTGATAGAATGACAGAAGAAATGGTTAGTTTATATAAAAAACTAAGTAAGAATGAAAAAAGAAATGAATTCAGTTCTTTACTTGTTAAAACAGATAAATTATTAGATGAACTTTTAATTAAAGAAAATATAAGAATGAAAATGCAATCCAAAAATTATGATAAAATTGAAAATATGGATATGACTGAAGATGATATACTTTTATTTTTTTATGAAGATGTATGGAACATAAAAAACAAAGTACTAGCTATTTTAGCCTCAAAAAGCGAGTAGGTGATAATATGAATGAAAACAAGCTAATTAATCAAGGAATAAGCTATGAATATTTAAGAATTCTTGAAGAACATGCAAGACAATATGACTATGTTTCGGATAAGAAGAATTTTTTAAGAAGTATAAGTCCATATGAACAAAAAATAGTTTTGTTGAACACTAATGATCCATATGAAGTTTTAGAATATTTAGATGAGCTTGATATGAAAGCGACAAGAGAAATATTGAATAATTTAACGTATGATGAAATAAAAAAAGTCTTAAGTTTATTTAGTAGTGAGGATAAGAAACGTTTTTATACTCATTATTCTGATTTATCTTTAGTTAATGATTTTATTATGTATGACAAAAATGCATCAGATTACATTGAAGATTTATCATTTGATAGAAAGGTAGACCTTATAGATTCTTCAACAACAGAAACAGTAGAGGCTACTTCTAAAATATATGAAACTATGTCAGATGATCAAAGAGAGGTTGTATCTGATTTTGTAACTAATTCTAGTAGTATAAGTGCCTTAAGTGTTGCAGAAACACAAGTTGAAAATAGCAATATTAGTGAAGCAAATGATAATAATAATGATACAGAAATCGATTTTGAAACTCAAAAAATGAATAATGAACAATTAGAAATAGTCGAACAAAATATAGAACAAGAAATGAATCTTGAAAATAATCTACTAGATGTGAATAAAGTTGAATTAGAAAATAATAATCAATTAATTGAAAAAAACGAAGATCAATTAGAAAATCTAGAAGAAAATAAAAATAATAATGAATTGGAAATATTAGAACAATTTGAAATTGCAAAAGAAACTTGTGAGAAAAATTTTATAAATCAAATTGAACAAAATATAATAAACAATATAAATGAAGAACACCTAGAAAGTACTGTAGAAACTCAAAAGATAATATAGACACAAAGTGTCTTTTTTTCATAAAAATAAAAGTTGTCCATATATTGTAATGTGGAGGTAACTATGTATAATGGACTAACTGATATTGAAGTGATAGAGAGTAGAAAAAAATATGGAAGTAATGAACTAAAGAAAACTAAAAAAGATAGTTTTTTAAAACTATTAATAAGTACATTAGGGGATCCTATAATAAAAATATTATTAATTGCTTTAGCTATAAAAACAATATTTTTATTTAAAAATTTTGATTGGTATGAAACTATAGGTATAGTAATAGCTATATTACTCGCATCCCTTATTTCTACTATATCCGAGTATGGTAGTGAACAAGCATTTGAAAAATTACAAGAAGAAGTAAGTAAGGTTTCTTGTAGAGTAATAAGAAATGGTAAAAAAATAGAAATACCTGTAAGTGAAGTAGTTGTTAATGATATAGTTAGTTTAGAAACAGGAGATAAAATACCTGCAGATGGGTTAATTATAAAAGGGAAAATAAGTGTAGATGAATCTAGTTTAAATGGTGAAACCAAAGAAGCCTATAAGGAATCTATAATAAATATGAATTTAGTTAATGATAAAAATAGAGTATACAAAGGAAGTGTTGTATATAGTAATACAGCCTTAATGAAAGTTACAAGTGTTGGTGAAAATACTTTTTATGGTAAAATAGCTTTAGAACTACAAGAAAAACAACCAGAGACACCTTTAAAATTAAGACTTAGAGAACTCGCTAAATTTATAAGTAAAATAGGATATGTAGGTGCCTTTTTAGTCTTTTTTTCCTATTTATTTAAAGTAATTGTAATAAATAACCATTTTAATTTAAATGAAATAAGCAATATGATAACTAACTTTCCTATAATCACAGGACATATTTTATATGCTTTGACTTTATGCGTAACTATAATAATAGTTGCTGTACCAGAAGAGTGAGTACCACAATGATACAAATAACAATAACATTTCAACTAATATAAGAGGATAAAACCTCTTTTTATTTTATATTAAATTAATAAAATAATATAGTTTGTTATTTATATACTTGTTAGAAAGGAGGAAAAAATGAAAGAGTGTGAAGTAATTGCTATAGCAAATCAAAAAGGTGGTGTAGGTAAAACTACTACTACTTTTAATTTAGGTGTAGCACTAGCTAATATGGGAAAAAGAGTATTATTAATAGATACAGACCCTCAAGGTGATTTAACAACTTGTATGGGATTTAATAATTATGAAGGAACTACGGTAGCTACATTAATGGAACATACTATAAATGATGTACCATTAAAAGACGATTATATTTTACATCATAAAGAAAATATAGACTTAATACCATCTAATCTAGATTTATCAGGATTAGAGATGAGTTTAATAAGTACAATTAGTAGAGAATTTGTTTTAAAAAATTGCATCATTGACTTAAAAAAAGATTATGATTATATTTTAATTGATTGTATGCCTAGTTTGGGTATGATTACAATTAATTCATTAGCTTGCGCTGATAGTGTAATAATACCTGTACAAACACAATATCTAGCACTTAACAATATGGGACAGTTATTAGGTACAGTTAATAAAGTAAAGAAACAAATTAATCCAGAATTAACTGTTAAAGGTGTTTTATTAACTTTAGTGGATGAGAGGACAAATTTAGCAAAAGAAACTAGATATCAATTACAACAAAGTTATGGGAGTGTAGTTAATATCTTTAAGAACAGAATACCATTAGCTGTAAAAGCAGCCGAATCATCAATAGTTGGTAAGAGTGCTTTAAGCTATGATAAAAATGGTAAGGTTGCTATAGCATATTCTGAATTAGCAAAGGAGGTAATAGAAAATGGCAAGGGAAGATTTAAAAATGAATCTACCAAAGATAAAGTTAGATGATATGTTCTCAACCCAAGAAACTAGGGATGCTGAAAAGTTAGGAAAAATAGTTAATATAAAAATTGAAGATATAGATGATTTTGCAGAACATCCTTTTAAAGTATTAGAAAATGATGAAATGTATGAATTATCTAAAAGTATTAAAGAAAATGGAGTATTAGTTCCTGCTATTGTAAGATTAAAAGATAATGGTAGATATGAAATGGTAGCAGGACATAGAAGAAAGTTAGCAAGCCAATTAGCAGATTTAGATTCAATACCTTGTATAGTAAAAGATTTAGATGATAATGAAGCTACTATTATAATGGTAGATAGTAATATGCAAAGAGAAAAAATACTACCAAGTGAAAAAGCATTTGCATATAAAATGAAGTTAGACGCTATAAAAGAATATTATGAAAATAAAGGCAAAACTGTGTACCCAGTGGGGACACGATATAACACAGGTAGAGATTTAGAAAATAAAGTAGAAGAAAGTAGAACTCAAATTTATAGATATATTCGTCTCACTAATTTAATACCAAAATTATTAGAATTAGTTGATAATGAGTCTATAGGGTTAAGACCAGCAGTAGAATTATCTTATCTATCAAAAGATGAACAGGAAGAGGTATTAGATAATATAGAATGTTATTCCTGCACTCCTTCTCACGCACAAACAATAGAAATGAGAAAATTAAGCGCAGAAGATAAATTAAATGCTGATGCGATAGAAAATATTATGGCAAGAGAAAAACCTAATCAAGTTCCTAGATTAAAATTAAATGAGAATAAGATTAGAAATATACTCCCAAAAAATATTCAAGACAACAAAATTGAAGAATTTTTGTTAAAAGCTATAGAACACTATACTAAATTTTTAAAAAATAGGGATAGAGATGTGAGATAATGGGAGTATAAATTCCATAAATATCCCTCCTTACAATCCACCCTAAGTTATAACTATAGTTTACTGAAATAATTAATTTATATAAATATAATAATAATATAAGTAATAATAGGTGGGAGTACAAAATTAAAAAAAGGATGTGATTTTATGAAGAAAAAAATAATTATTATTTCAAGTATAGTGTTAATAAGTTTCATATCTATTAGTTGGTATTTGATTTATGCACACAGTTTAGAAAAAAATGTAGAAGAAAATATTAAAGTTGTGAATAAAAAAGAACCTGAAAAAGAAAAAATAGAGAATAGTGTGGATAATTCTGAAAAAAATGTAGAAGAAAATTTTGAAGAAAGTAAAATTGAAGAAAAAGAGTATAGTTATACACACAATTCAAAAAATGAAACAAAAGAACAAGATAGTTATACACAACAAACAGAAAAAAAAGAAGAGATTAAAAAAGATAATACACAGAAAACTGAAAAGCCAACATCTAACAATCAATCATCAACACCTAAAGAGGAAGTTAAGAAAGAAGAAACTTCTAAAAGTGAAGATGAAAGATTATGGGAAGAATTTAAAAAAGACCCATTAACTCTTATGATTTTAGATGCAGATGCTCCTGATTGGGAAAGTAAAAAGGAACAACAAGCAGAAGCTAAAAAATGGATAGATTTAGGATATAGAGTTGAAGAACCTTATGCCTGTATAAATTTCTCTAGTGGAGAAAGATGTGTTTATAGTTTATTAGTTTTTATGTCTAAAGGTGTGTGTAATGAAACGCCTACAGAAATTAAAATAGATTGGCGTAAGAAAAATTATATTGGAATCGTAGCTTATGCGAAAAGTTTAGGTTATGAGTGTAAAGGTTATCAAGATTGATAATCTTTTTTTTAGAAAGTGAGGTATTTTAATTGAAAAAGATTTTTAAATATGCTACATTGATTTGTAGTATTTTTATTTTGTTATTAATTAACAATAGCAATGTAAGCGCAGCTACAGAATCTTTTTATTCAAGAGCAGTTAGAGATGGAAATGGTAATGTAAGATTTAAGTGGTCTTTAATGGGAGCTTCTGGAGTTAATGCTACAAAGATTATGAAATGGTCTAATAGTGATCCCGTTTATTGTATTGAACCTGGATTAACTTATTTAGATTTTTCTGAGGGAAGTTATAATTCAACTTCTGATGAAACAATTTCTAAATTAAATAGTGAAACTATTAGAAAATTAAAATTATTAAGTTATTATGGTTATGGATATGGTAATCATAGTGATGATAGCTGGTATTTAGCTACACAGTTAGAAATATGGAATACAATATCCCCTGGATGTTGCTATATTACATCTGGAGATTCAGCTTTAATAGAATCAGAGAGAGCTGAAATAAGAAGTCTAGTAAATGGTATAACAACATTGCCAAGTTTTCAAAATGGAAATTATACTCAAGTAGTAGGTAAATCAGTAGAATATACTGATACAAATAATGTAATAAATAATTATTCTGTATCTGGGTGTACAAATTGTTCTGCTAATATAAGTGGAAACAAATTAATTGTTAAAGCTGATAAAGTAGGTTCTGCTACTGTAGATTTAACTAGAACTATAACAAATTCTTATTCACCTTCTGTTGTTTTTTATAATGGTAGTTATCAAAAATTAATGGAATTTGGTTCACCCGACCCAATGACTACTAATGTAAGATTTAATGTAATAGGTGGAAAAATTAAAATTACTAAAATAGATTCAGAGAATAAAACAACTACTCCTTTAGGACAAGCTAACTTAATAGGCGCTAAATACCAAGTAGTTGATTCAAGTAATAAAGTAGTAGCTACACTAACTATAGGAAGTGATAATACAGCTACAACTGATAATCTCCCAACAGGAACTTATAAAATCAAAGAGATTTCTGCTCCAAATGGATATAAATTAAGTGATACTGTTTATACAGCAACTATTGAATCAGGAGATACAGTTAATATAACAGTTGAAGATACTGTAATAAAAGGAAAAATTAAGGTAATAAAAAAAGATAGCATCACTAATTCTTGCAAAGCAAGTGGTGAGGGATCTTTAATAGGCGCAAAGTATGAGATTAAAGACCATACTAATAAAGTAGTGGATACTTTAACTATAGGTGATGATTGCTCTGCAATTTCTAAATATTTACCTTATGGAAATTATACCGTAAGTGAGGTTGAACCTGGAGTTGGTTATAATTTAGATACTACTGTTTATAAAGCTAATATAACAAGTGATAAAACATTAGAGATAACTTCTATAGAAAAAGTTATTCAAGGAAGAATTAAAATTAAAAAAATTGATAGCGAAACTAATTCTTGTACACCATTAGGACAAGCTACTTTAGTTGGAGCTAAATTCAATATATTAGATGCTGATAAAAATGTAGTAGATACTCTAGTGATTGGAGATGATTGTACTGCTATAAGTAAGTATTTGCCATACGCGCATTATACTATAGTTGAATCTGAACCTCCAAAGGGATATGAATTAAATAGAGTTATTCACGGACAATTTATATTTCAAAATACAGATTATACAACAGTAGTAAAAGAAAAAGTTATTAAAAACTATATAAGTATATTAAAACAATATGATTATGTAGACGGAAATACAACTTTCTTAAATGCTGAAGCTAATATTAATTTTGAAATATATTATCCAGATGGAACACTATACGATACAATAACTACAGATAAAAACGGTTATGCGTCTATAAATATTCCTTATGGAGTTTGGAAATTTCATCAAGTTAATAGTACGACAGGATTTGAAAAAATTTATGATTTCTTTGTAATAGTTGATGAAAACTCTGAAAAAGAACAATATTATAATATCTTAAATAATAAAATATCTGCATATCTTCAAATTTATAAAAAAGATAGTGAAACAGGTAAGACTATAGAACTAGCAGATACAACTTTTAAAATTTATAATAAAGATAAAAAGCAATATGTTAGTCAATATGTTGGTGGTAAAGTTTATGATAAATTTAAAACTGATAAAAATGGTGTATCTACAACTTATTTAAAGTTGGAAGCTGGAAATTATAGAATTGAAGAAATCAAGAGTCCAAAAAACTATCTAATAAATGAAGATGGTGTAGATTTTTCTATAGGAGAAGAAACAGAGTATTATTATACAACTTATGGAGCTTTTGTAGTTGTAGAATATAATAATACACCAATTAAAGGACAAGTTGAAATAGTTAAAAGTGGTGAAACTTTTATAATAGAAGATAATACTTTTAAATATGGAGAAACTAAACTAGAAGGAATTAAATTTAATCTTTACGCAGATGAAGATATTAAATCAGCTGATGGTAATTATCTTTACTATAATAAAGGTGATTTAGTAGAAACTCTAGTAAGTGATAGCAAAGGTTATGCTATAAGCAAGAAAATTCCTTTAGGAAAGTATTTTTTAGTAGAAGTAGAAACAAAAGATAATATGGTATTAGATACAAAAGAATATCATTTTGAATTAACTGCAAAAGATAATAAAACAGCTATAGTATATGAAAAATATGAAACTCTAAATCATTTAAAGAAAGGTGATTTGGAATTTACAAAATCAGATCTAGTAAGTGGAGATCCAATCCCAAATACTTTGATAGAAATTTATACTGAAAAGGATGAATTAATATTTAGTGGTAAAACAAATAAAGAAGGTTCTATAACACTAAAGAATCTCCCAATAGGCAAATTTTATATCAAGGAAAAGGATGCAGCCATAGGTTATGTATTATCTGATGAAAAGGTATATTTTGAGATTAAGGAAAATAAAGAAGTAGTAAAAGCTACTATGACTAATAAACCTATAACAGGCAAATTAGAATTCACAAAGTTAGATTTATCTACAAGTGAACCAATCCCAAATACCTTAATAGAAGTATATACAGAAAAGGATGAGTTAGTATTTAGTGGTAAAACTGATAGCGAAGGTAAAATAGTAATAGATAATATAAAATTTGGAAAATTCTATTTATTAGAAAAAGAAACAGCTACTCCTAATTATGTTCTTAATACAGATAAAATGTATTTTGAAATACTAGAGGATGGGCAAGTTGTTAAATGTGAAATGACTAATAAATTAATAGAAGGAACATTAGAATTTACTAAAGTAGATCTAGCTACAAGTGAACCAATCCCAAATACTGTAATAGAAGTATATACAGAAAAGGATGAGTTAGTATTTAGTGGTAAAACTGATGATAAAGGTATGTTAATAATTGAAGGATTAAAATATGGTAAATATTATATCCTAGAAAAAGAAACAGCTTCAGAAGATTATATACTAAATACAGAAAAAATCTATTTTGAAATTAAAGAAGATGGAGAAATAGTAAAAGCAAAAATGACAAATGAAAAAGTTATAGTTGAAGTACCAGATACATTAACTAAACAACCTTATAAAGTTTATATTATCTCTTTAGCTATAGCATTGATAGGAGTGTGTATATTACTTTATGGGAATCAAAAAAAACGCTAGTAAAATGAAATGTCAATATAAAATATTTGGCATTTCTTTTATTATAATTGGAATTTTATTAATAGGTGTTTATCAGTATAGAATTAGTCGTGAAAATAAATTAGATAATGAATCAGTTGATATATACTTTGAAAAGCAAGAAGAAGCTGTAGAAGATATAACAAATGATGAAATCATTGAAGAAAAAGAAGAATCTAAAGAAAGTTCAGAACCTTTATATAATTATATTGGTGTACTAGAAATCCCCTCTATAAATTTTAAGAGGGGTTTTTTAGATATGAATGATAAAAATAATACTGTATCTAAAAATATTCAAGTATTAAAAGATTCAGATTATCCTGATGTAGTAAATGGTAATTTAATTATAGCAGGACACTCTGGAAGTGGAAGAATAGCTTTTTTTAAAAATTTGTATAAATTATCAAGTGGTGATGAATCTTATATATATTATAAAAACAAAAAGTATATCTATAAAATGATTGAATCTTATGAGGTACAAAAAACAGGAATAGTACCAATAAAGAATTATTCAAATAAAACTATATTAACTTTAATAACTTGTAGTCAAGATGAAGAAAAACAAATTGTATTTATTAATGAATTAGTAGAAGTAAAATAAGAAAGGATTGTGGTAATATGTTAAATCAAGCAGTTTTAGTAGGAAGAATAGTAAGAGAACCTGAAATAAAGGAATTAGAAAATGGTTCAAAGGTATCTAATATAACATTAGCTGTACCTAGAAGTTTTAAAAATGAATTAGGCGAATATGATACAGATTTCGTCGATTGCATTTTATGGAAGGGCGTAGCTGAAAGTACAGTTGAGTATTGTAAAAAAGGTGATCTTATAGGTGTTAAAGGTAGAATTCAAACAAATACCAGAGAAGATGAAAATGGTAATAAAAAAACATTTATGAATATAGTTGCAGAAAAAGTGACATTTTTATCTAGTAAAT
Source organism: Bacilli bacterium (assembly GCA_017536505.1). Classification (GTDB taxonomy): domain Bacteria; phylum Bacillota_I; class Bacilli_A; order RF39; family UBA660; genus UMGS1613. The sequence continues at coordinate 114,537 of JAFXHG010000038.1, read as the reverse complement.
CAAAAGAAAACCAAGAACAAGAACAAGACTATTCAAGGTAAAAATGGCTTATCAATCTAAAAGACCACCAATAAGAGTAATTATTACTATAGAAGAATTCAATAAATTAGTTGAATTCTTTTCTATTGGTGAAGAAAAGCATAATGATAAAGAAAACAAATTTACTAGAATAAAAAACAAGTTATTAAAATATAGTGTACCTTATATACCAGAAGATGAAATAGAATTGGTAGAAATAAGATTCTTTATAGATGAAGTAATTGATTTTATATATTGTTTTATAGATATGAACGATATAAATTATAAAACACAATATTATTCTGTATTGTTAAAAATTAGAGAAAAGCTACAACAAAAAGCAAAGGTGCAAAAAAAATAATCGCACAGTTGCAATAGTTATTAATCCTTTATAAAATAGAGTTATAAAGGAGGCAATGAATGAACTTTGAAGATTCTTTTTACGACTATTCTAAAGATAATTTTTATGAGTATTTTTCTCGTATTCAGTATGTGCTTCAAACTTCTAATATGGGGTATAAAGAGACCTTATTAGAAAAAGATAAACTATTAGAATCAAACCCAAAAGTGGAAGAAATATTCTATGGAAGAAAAGCTATGGATTTAAGTTTAGATGATTGTAAAGATATAATTAGATTTATAGAATTACAAGAAAAAATAAAAGAATTTGAAGACGAAGCTTTATTCTTACTAGGGGGACGAGAGGCATATTTATATTTTAAAAAATTAGATATATTAAAGGATTAAGCAATAGACCTAAAAATTCTATTGCTTTTCTTATATCTGAAAGGAGAAAGTTAATGGGTAATAAAATTGAAAAATCATTAATTAAGGATATTGTCAGTTCTTTACAGCAATTAGATAATTATGATTTTTGTTTTTTTCTAAAGAAAAAATATAATATAAGAGATTTTGATTATAGCAATATAAACAAAATTTTAGAAACTAAAGAAGGTATAAATAATTTAAAAGATTTCTTTGAAGAAATGAAGGATAACGACCAATTAAATTATTTAACAGAAATAATGCTTTTTGATAGTAGCACCTATGAAGGTATAAGTGATAGATTAATACCTGGATTAGAAGAACTATATAAAGACAAAATAAAAGACAGGGTAAGATAATTTATGAAACTTTTTACACCTGAACAAATTAAACAGGCAAATGAAATAGATGTATTAACCTATTTAATGAATTATGAACCTGAAGAATTAGTAAAAGTAGGAATCAATAATTTTACTACTAGATCACACGATAGTTTGAAAATAAGTAATGGGATGTGGTATTGGTTTTCAAAAGGTGTAGGGGGTAGGAGCGCTTTAAGCTATTTAATGAATGTAAAAGATTTATCTTTTAAATCAGCTATGAAGGTACTAACTAAAATTCCTATATCTGAATTAGATATTCAAGAAAATAATTTCAAGAAAGATTTAAATGCAAAATTAATACTACCTGAAAGATATAAAAATAATGATAAAATTATTAGCTATCTAGTTAGTAGAGGTATTGATATAGATATTATAAAAGAGTGCATAGATAAAGATATAATATATGAAGAAAAAGATTTTCATAATGTAGTATTTGTAGGATATGATCCAAATGGTGAAGCCAGATACGCTATGAAAAGAGCTTCAAATAAAAGTAGATTTATGCAAGAAGTATATGGAAGCCACAAGGCTTTTTCTTTTAAATTAATATCAGAAAAAGAAAATAATACTATTCATTTATTTGAAAGTGCAATAGATTTATTATCTTATGCAACTATATTAAAAAAAGAAAAAATAGAGTGGCAAAATGAAAATTTAATTTCATTAGCAGGAGTATATCAGCCTGCAAAAAATTTAGAGGATAGCAAACTTCCTTTAGCTTTAAACTTATATCTAAACAACAATCCTAATATAAATAGGATTGTTTTACATTTAGATAATGATGAGGCAGGGATTATAGCTACACAAGCAATAATAAATAAATTAAAAAATAGATATGAAATATTAAATGATCCTCCTAAAATAGGAAAAGATTTTAATGATTATCTACAAAAACAATATTGTAAAAAAAAAGAGAAGGAGAGATAGAATGAAATATAATTATTTAAAAATTGCAGAAATAATAAAAGAAAAAAGATTAGAAAGTGGTATGTCTCAAAGACAGTTAGCAAGTCTAGTTGGTATAGGGCATACAGAAATAACTAGAATAGAAAATGGTATGAGGACTAATTATAATATGGTCCTTTTAATTAAAATTTGTAATGAATTGGATATAGATTTTGTACAATTATTACAAACAGCTGGATATTTAGATAATAATAGTTTAAAAAACTATAAAGTAAAAGCACAATGCAAAAAAGAAGATTTATTTTTAGTAAAAGCATATACACCTAAAGAGGCATATAAGAATGTTTATGAGTTTATAAAGAAAAATAAGATTTTTGGAGATTACAACGATGAATTAATACAATTTAATGTATGTGAAACAGAAGAAAATCTTTCAGATGAACTTGATATTAGTGAACTTTTTGATGATGAAAACGAAGAATATGATGGAATATTTTGTATAAAAGGAGATTAATACCAAGAATTGGGATTAATTCCTTGTACTAGCAAGCACTGAATTTGTACTCCCACAAATTCTAAATGTGGGGAAAACCCCAAACCCCTTATTTTTTCAATGAAAAACTTGTTTATCTTTTTTATATTTGTTATAATGTAATTAGAGTAAGCGAGGTGAGATGTATGAAGAAAGTAGAAATGATTGATGCATTAGCTAAACAAACTGAATTAACTAAATCACAAGTTGAAAAAGTATTTAATGGAATTTTTGATTTATTTAAAGAAGAATTAAAAAAAGGTAATGATGTATCATTAATGGGATTTGGTACATTTAAAGTATCTAATAAACCTGCTAAAACTGGTAGAAATCCTAGAACAGGAGAAACTATTAATATTCCTGCTCATAAAGCAGTATCATTTAAAGTTGGAAAAGGTTTAAGAGAAGAAGTTAAATAATAATAAATTAATTAGATTATTAAAGAATTAGTGTAGAAATATACTAATTCTTTTTTTGTATATAGAAAGAAGGTAAATTATGAGTGAATTATTATTTTTTGTATTAGGTTTTATTATAGGTAGTTTATCTGGAATTACGCTATTATGCTTTTTAGTTATTGGAAAACAGTTTAGTGGTGAAGAAGAATTAACACCTATAGAAAAAGAAGAAGTAATATGCGAACAAGAGAAATAAAAAAACAAGTTTGGCTAAATGAAGAAGAAGCAAAACTATTATCTCAAAGAGCATATAATGCAGGATTAACTGAATCTGATTTATTAAGATTTTTAATAAGAGGTTATGAGCCAAGAGAAAAACCAGATAATAGATTTTATGAATCAATTAAGCAATTAAGATTATTTGGAATTAATCTTAATCAAATAGCTAGAAAAGCAAATTCTATTAATCATATAGATAAAGAATTATATAATAAGGAAGCTGAAAATTGGCATAGATTTGTAGAGAGTATTAAAGATGAATATTTAAGGCCAAAAAAAACAGATATTTAAAGTTTATGACTTTACACAAATAATGAAATATTTAAAAATTCAAAAAAATTCTATTTACAACTTAAAAAATCGTATGCTATAATTTTTTTATAAGGAGTAGTGTAAAGATATGGATAATAATATTAATAATCAAGAAGAAATATATGTTCCTGAATATAAACCAGGTAAATATAAAAAATCTTCTGAAGTTGTAAAAAAAATCTCAATAGTGTTATTTGTTTTAATGTTAGTAGGTGTAGCTTTATTTCTATTAAAAGTATTTATAGATAAAGATGCTTTTATGGTAAGTGTAAATGGTGTTCCTGAAAAAGATTGGGGATGGATTACAATACTATTAAGTATGATAGTTGCAGGATTAGGGATTCCATCGTTATTACTATTTGTACTTCATAAAAGATTAAAACAAGCTAATTTAGTATTTGCTGAAGAAGATGAAGCAAAAAGATTAGAAAAACATTTAGAATTTGAACAACAAGCTGAAACTGCTGCTAAAGTTCACGGAGTAATAGCAGCTAAAAATTTAATGGATAATTTTAAAAAATAACATTTGAAAAAAAATAAATTATATGGTATATTTGATTTGTCAGTAGCTGAACTGACGAACCATTTTACTTTTCTTGTGATCGCTCACTTCTAGTTGGTGATAATGAGAAAGTACAAGAATCTAATTATTAATTAGATTCTTTTTTTATTGGAGGTATTTATGGCAACTACAGCTATATGGAAAGTTAGTAGTAGGTTAGATCACGTATTAGATTATGTTATGAATATAGAAAAGACTAAAAGAGAAAATCCTAATAAAGATATGTATTATAGTCTTCATACTTTTAAGGAATATGAAGAAATGGATTTTACTACAGAGGAGCAATCACTAATAACAGGTATTAACTGTACTCCTGAAACGGCTTATGAGGATATGATGCTTACTAAAGAAAGATTTAATAAAAAGGGTGGGATACTTGCGTTCCACTCTTTTCAATCTTTTAAGAAAAATGAAGTATCACCAGAAACAGCGCACGAAATAGGAGTGAAACTAGCTCAAGAGATGTGGGGAGATAGATTTGAAGCAATAGTATCTACTCATACAAATACTAAAATAACCCATAATCATTTTGTAGTTAATTCTGTATCTTTTGTAGATGGTAAAAGATATTATGATAAAAGAGAAAGTTATGCAGAATTAAGACATTTGTCTGATAGTATTTGTCAAGAGTATGGCATTAGTGTATTAGAAGAAAAAAAGTGTAAGAGTGGTATTAATTATAGTAATTATTTAGATAGGCATATAAAGAAAGATAATTATTATATATTAACAAAAAAAGATATAGACTTCGCTATAGGACAAGCATATAATCTACCTGATTTTGAAAATATAATGGGAAAATTAAATTATGATATAACCTATAGAGGAAATAAAATTAGTGTTAGAAAAAAGAATTATAAAAAAAATATTAGAATTGAAAGATGTTTTGGTAGTGATTATAGTATAGAAAGATTAAAAGAAAGAATAGTAGTGGAACAAGCTACTAGAATTCCTTTTATAGAAGCTATGAATTTAAAAAATAAACCTTTTATAAATAGTTATAATAAAAAGAAAGTAAAAGGTATTTATGCTTTATATTTGTATTATTGCTATCTATTAAATGAATTACCTTTTAAACAACCTAGAAAGTATTTACCAGCTAGTATAAGAGCTGATGTATATAAAATGGAAACTATAGGAAAAGAAGTTATTTTATTAGATAAATACAATTTACAAACATTTGAAGAATTTAATAAATTTAGAATTGAAAAAAAGGAATTATTAAAAAATCTTATAGATAAAAGAAATCATTTATGGTATAAACACAAGACCACAGAATCTACTGAAGATAAATTAGAAATAATAAAAGAAATAAATATTATTAATACTGATATAAAAAAGTTAAGAGAAGAAGTTAAACTATGTGAAGGTATTAATGATAGGATAAGTTCTATAATTGAAAATATAGAAGAATATGAAAAAGTTAATAAAGAGAAGGGAGAAAAGAAAAAATGAATAGTTCAAGTGAGGCGGCAGATGCAGTAATTAGGATGTATTTGCAAGGAATAGAAATGACAGCAAAAATTACAGGAGCAGGAGCTAAAAATTTTGCTGTAGCTTTATATGCTTATGCAAACAGTAAGCATAAGACAAAAGGTAAGATAAGATTAGATAATCTTTTAAAATCTGGAAAAGAATTAAAGGTATTCCCTGTAAAAAAAGAAGATTTAGCAAAATTTACTCAAGAAGCAAAAAGATATGGAATTCTTTATGCTGTAATAGTAGATAAGAAAAATAAAGATCCAAATAGTATAGTTGATGTTATGGTAAAAGCAGAAGATGCAGGAAAGATTAATAGAATAGTTGAAAAATTCAAACTATCTACTGTAGATACATTAACTATTAAAAATGAAATAACAAAATCTTTAGAAAGTAAAAAAGAGGTATCCAAAGGGAAAGTAAACCCGAAGAAAGCTCTAACAGTAAAAGACCCTCTGTCAGAGCATTTATTAGAGAACAAAAAGGTGGATTCTTCTAAAGTAAAAGAATCTGTAAAGAAAAAGTTAGAGGAAGCTAAAATAGAATCTGAAAAGATTGATAAGAAAAAATCTAAACAACAAAAGAAAGAAACTAAAATTAATAAAAGTAAGAAAATAAAAAAATCAAAGAGGAAGGAAAGATAATTTATGAGAAAACAATATGATGATTTTGTACAATTAAAAGAAAAGGATATGAGTAAGTATATAAGTGATATGACTTATGAATATATCAACCCAGAAACTGATACACCAACAAAAGTACCACCATCTCATTACGAGAAAATACTAGGTAGAGTTAGGGAAGAATATATGGCTGATATAACAAGTAAGCAATTTCTTAATATTATGTTTACTCAATTAAATGCTTTGAAGAAGGAAGATGAAAAGTATTTCTATCAAGCATTACTTTGTATGGATATGAATTTAAAACCTAATGATCTACGTATAGATGAGCAAATAGCTATGACTATGACTTATGATTGTATAGGAAGATTTCAAAAAGAAAATAAAAAGAATTTTCATTTTTTGAGTGATGATATAGTAGGTGCTTTTAATGAGTTAAAAGATAATCCTGAAATACAAAAAGATGTTATAAAGGCATCACAAAAATATGATGCTAAAGTACAAGCTGAAACAAGTGGATTTAATATGGAAGATTATTTTAAATCTAATAGTAGAGATATGGAAAGGTAGTTTTATATGAATAATATATCATTAGCAACTCTAGTAAAAGAAGCTAGATTAAATAAGAAAATCTCCCAAAGAGAATTAACTAGAAGAACGGGCGTAGATAATAATACAATTTCTAAAATAGAAAAAGGTGAAAGAAAGAAACCTAATATATTAATATTAAAAAAGTTAGCAATAGAGTTAGAACTAGATTTTGAAAAAATGATGGAATTATCAGGATATACTACTGATGAAATATCAATTGCAGCTATAAAAATTTATTATGGTATTTAGAAAAATGAGGTGATAAAATGAAAGAAGGAGTAAAAGTAGTTCAGTTAGATAAGTATGAACACGGTATATTAATAAATGCTTTAAATGAATTTAGAAATAAAAATTTAAAGCTTCAACACGAAACAGGACCAATAGAAGAATTAACGTTAAAAGTTATTAATGCACCAGAGAAAAAAGGTTTTCGTAAGTTTATAGAGGTTAGATGAAGGAAGAAGTAAAAACACCGTTTTGGTTTTATTTACTAGGTATTATTCCTGTTATATGGATAGGTTTATTAATTGCTCCATATATTGATAAAGGATTATTTAATATTATAAAGGACTTTTCTGAAATAACAGGGAGTCCTTTTAAAATTATTATCTGTGATAATTCTTTAAAAACTGTAATAGTTTTAATATTAATATATTTTCTAGCAATATTTTTTTATATTACTACAAAAAGGAATTATAGAAGGGGAGAAGAATATGGTTCTGCTAAATGGGGAAATAAAAAGAAGGTAAATAAAAAATATCATCAAGAACCTCCAACACAGAATAAATTATTAACTCAAAATGTAGCTTTAGGATTAAATGGTAGAAAGCATAGAAGAAATCTTAATATATTAGTATGTGGTGGAAGTGGCGCTGGGAAGACTAGATTTTACTGTAAACCTAATTTAATGCAAGCTAATACTTCTTATGTGGTACTAGATCCAAAAGGTGAAATATTAAGAGATACAGGTAATCTTTTACAAAAACAAGGGTATGATGTGAAGGTATTAGATTTACTAAATATGGAAAAGAGCCATTGTTATAATCCTTTTGTATATTTAAAAGATGATAATGATGTTCAAAAATTAGTGACTAATCTTTTTAAATCTACTACTCCAAAAGGTAGTCAAACTAATGACCCTTTTTGGGATACAAGTGCAGGTATGCTTTTATCATCATTAATTTTTTATCTTATATATGAAGCGCCAGATGAAGAACAAAACTTTCCAATGGTTATGGAAATGTTAAGAGCTGGAGAAGTAAAAGAGGATGATGATAATTATTTAAGCCCTTTAGATATATTATTTGCTAAATTAGAATTAGAGAATCCAGATCATATAGCAGTTAAGTATTATAAAGATTATCATAGTGGAAGTGCTAAAACATTAAAATCTATTCAAATTACTTTGGCGTCAAGATTAGAAAAATTTAATTTATCTAGTCTAGCTTCATTAACAATAACAGATGAAATGGAATTAGAAACTTTAGGGGAAAAGAAAACAGCTTTATTTGCTCTTATTCCTGATAATGATACAAGTTTTAATTTTATAGTTAGTATTTTATATACTCAATTATTTCAACAGTTATTTTATACAGCAGACCATAAGTACGGAGGTAGACTTCCTATACACGTTCATTTTGTTATGGATGAATTTGCTAATGTAAGTTTACCTGATGATTTTGATAAGATTTTAAGTGTTATGCGTTCTAGGGAAGTATCTGTATCTATAATTTTACAGAATCTAGCACAATTAAAAGCACTCTTTGAAAAACAATGGGAATCAATAGTAGGAAACTGTGATACATTTTTATATTTAGGTGGTAATGAGCAATCTACTTTTAAATATGTAAGTGAACTTATGGGTAAATCTAATTTAGATGTTAATACCTATGGATTAAGCCACGGTGATAGAGGGCATTATTCTACTAATTATCAGAATTTAGGTAGAGAGTTGATGACTCCTGATGAAGTTAGATTATTAGATAATGACTATGCAATTCTTTTCATAAGGGGAGAAAGACCTATAAAAGATTTAAAGTTTGATTTATTAAAACATCCTAATATATCTTTAACAACTGATGGAGGTAGTAAAGCATATATTCACGGCAATAGTGAAAATGCTATAGCTACTATAGAACTAGGTGGATATATAGGTGAAGAAAGTAAAATAGATATAAAAGAATTTGAAGATAGATATGAAATTCTCTCATCAGAAGAACTTGATGAGTTTTTTTTGAAAGGAAATGATTTAAATGGAAAAGAAGAAAATATTTAAAATTTATATGTGTATTATTTTTGTAATAGTTTGTACTATAGGAACAAGTGCTATAGCTTATGCAGCCGATGATCCTATTGCAGTTATAAATAATTTATCAGATTTTATATTTGGAGCTTTAAGAGCTGTAGGTATGATTGTTTTAGGTTATAGTGTATTTCAAATAGGTATGTCTTTTAAGAGTCAAGATCCATCACAAAGAGCTAGTGGTGTAGTAGCTTTTGTAGGTGGAGTTATAATGACCTTTTCAAAAGAAATTATTAATGCAATAATTTAATATATTTAGGAGGTGTTATAGTGCTTATATTAAGTAATTGGGTTGTAAATAACCTTAATAACTCACTAGATACCTGGAACGATAAATTAACTGAAATATGGACTTTAATAACAGAGAGTCCTGAAACCTTTAAGGGTGGAACAATATGGAATGTTATTACAAATATTTATGGGGCTATTCAAGCAATAGGACTTGCTTTATTAGTCCTTTTTTTTGTAATAGGTGTAGTTAAAAGTAGTAGTTCTTTAGAAGAAATAAAAAGACCAGAGCAAGCGTTTAAACTATTAATTAGATTTGGAATTGCAAGAATAGTAGTAGTTTATGGATTAGATTTAATGAAAGCTATTTTCAAAATAGTACAAGGTGTTATATCAACTATTATGCGTTCTGCTGGATTAGGAAGTGTAGCTCAATCTACATTACCTCAAGAAATAATTACAGCCATAGAAGATTGTGGATTCTTTGAAAGTATCCCACTTTGGGCTGTCACGCTTATAGGTAGTCTTTTAATAACTGTATTATCTTTTATAATGATTTTAACAGTATATGGAAGATTCTTTAAATTATATCTTTATACAGCTATATCACCTATACCATTATCTACATTTGCATCTGATACTACCCAACAGGTGGGAGTAAGTTTTATTAAATCTTATAGTGCAGTATGTTTAGAAGGTGCTATTATTGTACTCGCCTGTATTATATTCACTTTATTTGCATCTAGTCCACCAGCCATAGATCCTACTGCAGATGCTATAAATCAAGTATGGACTTATGTAAGTGAAATAGCTTTTTCAATGCTAGTATTAGTTGGTACTGTGAAAATGTCTGATAGAGTAGTTAGAGAAATGATGGGATTATAAAAATATAATATATTTATAAAATATTTAAGTTATGTTATAATTTTAATATATAAGTTATATTCGCGAAAATTACAAGTAATATAACAGGAGGATTAAAGTTATGAATTATCAAATAGAAAATGATGAAATTATATTACTAGAGGAGCAAGTATTATTATTACCTTTTAGTAAAAATACTAAATTAATAATAACTAATAAAAAAATATTATTTTTGAAGAAAAAAGGATTATTTAATAAAAAGTTAAAACCTATTGAAATAATCCCACTTGAAAATATTAAAAATTATAAAGATAAAATACAAGTAAAGCAAAATAAAACAACAGTAATTTTACAAACTATTGAAAAAAATATTGAATTTAGTTGTAGTAATAAATTAACTGCAAAAAAAGTAGTAGAGGAAATTATTAATGCAAAAACAGGAACAAATATTTTGCAAAGAAGAAAAAAGAAGTTAAAGAAAGTAATAAATGTAGTTAATGACACTAAAGATATTGTTTTAACAGTTGGAGCTATCTTTGTTGCATTAAAAGGAATAATTACAAAGAAAAAATAAACAAAGGAGAAAATATGAACTTCAAGAAAGAATTAAAAAAGTTTGTAGGAAATAAAGCTTATAAAAAAATTGGAAATCTAAAGAAAGAATTAACACCAGAAAAAATAATTAATGTAGCTATGAAAAAAGTTTCTAAAACTAATGGTTGGAAAGACACTAATGATTATAAAACTAAAGATAATAAAAAAATCTTTTATTTTAAAGGACCAGCATTTAATATTGGTTCAATGATAAGTCTTGTTAAGGGAAAGATGCCTGAAGATGTTGAAGATGATTATAAAATATATGATAATAATAATAAATTAATATATAAAACAAATAATGGATTAACAGGAGTAGGAACAAAACAAGAAATAACACTATATGACAATAAGAAAAATAAATTAGGTGTAGTAAAACAAAAAAGTTTTAAAAAATGTGAAGTAATATATAAAAACGAAAAAATTGCTATATTTAAGCAAACTGAATATTTTAATGAAATTTCTTTTAATACTATTGATGGTGTATATGAAATTGATTATGACAATAGAAAAAAACAAGGAAAAAAGTTAAAAAAAGGAAATAAAGTATTTGCTAATGTTAATACAATAACTCCAAAATTAGGTAAAGGATATAGAGATTTATATGTTATAGAGTGCAACACAAAAGAAAAAGAAGATGAGATAATATCAATCTTGTTAACAATCGTTATTCAAATAATAGATATGTAGATAAAAATGGAGAAAAGTATGAGTATAAAAAATGCAATAAAAAAAAGTGAAATAAAAATATATATATTACTATGTCTTATTATTACTAATATTTTATGGTATGTTGGGTATGGAATAGAAGAAAAAGAAACTGGAAATATTATCGCTCTAATTTTGATATATTTAGCTTCTTTTATTCCTGGAATTATAGCTATAATAATGTGTAAATTAAAAAAAGAAAAAATTAAAACATTATTATTATTACCAAATATAAAAAAGAGTTGGAAATACTATTTGATAGCTATTTTAGTAGGTTTAATTATGGTGTATTCTACTGATATTATGCCTTTGCTATTTTTTCCTAAAGATGTAATATTAATAACTGAAAATATTTCTTTAATGTATTTATTTAAAATTATTTTATTCACAATATTTAGTATTTTAGCATCTATTGTTCTTCTAGGAGAGGAATTGGGCTGGATGGGTTATCTTTTTCCTAGATTAGAAAAATTAAATGGAACTATATTATCAATTTTTATAATTGCTATTATTAGGACTATTTGGCATTTGGGAATTTTTATAAGAATGGATGATATTGTATTCCTAATTATTAATTTGTTTATTTCTAATTTAGTTTTACAAAGTATTTTAGTATATTTTACAAAAAAGACTAATTCTGTTTTCCCATCAGCTATTATTCACTCAATTACTAATATAATGGTTGGACTTTCTTTTGTATCATATACTGAAGAATTCTATAATAACAATGCAATTCAATTTAGTCTAATAGGACTAATACCCTTGATTATAATAGGTATAATATATTTTATATTATTATCAAAAGATAAAGTTAAAAATTAATTAATAGATTTTATAGCAGAATTAATCTGCTTTTTTTTATGTCTAAAAGGAGGATGATTTTATTGAAAGAGGAATATATTAAAGGATTATTAGTTGAACCTAATAAATTACCAAAAGAAATAACATTTAAAAATGATTTAGAAACAAAACAAAAATTAGTAAAAGGATATATAGAGTGTGCTTATTTGCAAAATGATAATGATGTAGTTTTAATTGTAAATGAAGAACACAAAATATTAGGTATGGAGTGGAATAGAGATATAGGGTACGACATTATTGGAGGCCCTTTTTTAATTGTTGGAGATGACTATGAAAATGGAGATTTTAAATCTTTAACAGAAGCTCAAATATTAAAATATAAAATAAAATTTGGAAAAGAAAGTATAGAAAGAACAAATAGAAAATTAAATGCAATTAAAATAGAGATTGCATTAAATAGAAATAGAATTTATGAAAATGAAAGGTGATAAAATGAAAAAAAGATATAATATAACATTTAAAGAAACATTTGAAAAAAATTATAATATAGAAGCTGAAAGCAGAAATATAGCATTAGAAAGAAGTTTAGATATTCATAATTCCTGCGAAGGACATTACTTTGATTTTCAAAGGAAAGGACTAGATGTTGAAGTAAAAGAAATAATAAGAGGTATTTTGGTTGAACCTTTTAAAGAAGCAAGAGAATATGATTTTCAAATTGATGCCACGACAGAGTTGTTTGATAATATAATTGGAAACAATATAAGAGAAGTAAAAATTGATGATGATTTAGAGGTCGTTGCAGTATGTTCTGATTCTAATAAAAATTTCTCGCATCCTATAAATAGATATATAGGTGATGAACTTATTTCTGGACCATTTGCAATAGTAGGAAAAAATTTAGAAACAGGAGAATATAAAGTTCTACCTATTGAGAAAAGAGATAAATATTATAAACAATTTGATGAAAAAAGTATTCTTCTATCAAATGAAAAATTATTTAAAATCGTAAATGATAAAAAGAAAAAACAAAAAGATAAGGAAAGATAATAAAAGGAGTGTATTTTATGGGACAATATTATAAGTTTATAAATTTAGATAAAAAAGAAGTATGTGATAGATCCAAAGGTTTTCTAAAATTGACAGAACACTCATATCTAGGAAATGAATATTGTAATGATATATTATCTTTGTTAAGTGATAAGTGGAAAGGCGATAGAGTAATTCACGTTGGAGATTATGCAGAAGGTAATGATATATCAACAACAAGTAATTTTATAGCTAAACTAGAAGAAGAAAATAATATAAAAACAACAGTATATGATTGGGGTAGTAGCTTTAAAGAAGTAGAACCTAGTAATTTCAATAATAAAATTAGATATGTTTATAATTTAGATAAAAAAGAATATATAGATTTAATAAAGCAACCTATTCAATGGTGTTGTTATTATGATGATAAAATTAGTTTTGCTAAATTTAATGCTTTTGCTTTATTAACAGGGTGTGGTAATGAGCAAGGTGGTGGAGATTATTTTGATATAAATAAAAAAAGAGTTGGCTATTGGGCTGGTGATAGGTTAGTTTCTTCTGATGTATTTTTAAAAGAATATGAAAAATTTACAGAGCAAAAATATATGTTTGATGAATATATGCGTTTGAGTAGAAGAATTAAAAATATAAATGAAAAAACAGAAAGACAAGTTTTAAATGGAGAAGGTTTAATGTTAAAAGAATTTCTTAATAAAAATGGTAGTTATTATAATATAGATTTTTCAAAGGTAGAAATATCTAAAGATAAATTAACTGAAAATGAATACAAGTATTTTAATACTATATTAAATAAATTTAAGAACAAAATATATAATAAAGAAAAAATGAATTTGGAGAGATAATTATGGAAGTAAAAATAAATAAAGAAATAAGAGATTATACTGAAAAAATATATTTTGGATTAACATTAAGACAATTAATATTTTCTATATTAGCTTGTGGTATTGCTGTATTAATTTATTTTTTATTAAGAGATAAATTTACTATAGGCACTTTATCCTGGCTATGTATATTAGGAGCTTTCCCTTTCGCTGCACTCGGTTTTATTACTTATAATGGTATGAACGCAGAAGAATTTATTATGGCTTTTATAAAATCTAAATTATTATCATCAAAGAAATTAGTGTTTAAACCTACTAATTTTTATTATGAACTAATTAATACAAAGAAGGAGGAAAAAAGTGAAAACATTAAAAAGAATTCTAAAACAAGACAAAGAAAGATTTAATGTTCCTAGTGGTATTCAACACACTATACCAGTAAGAAAAATTTGGAATGATGGGATATTTTTATCTGAAAAAAATAAATATTCAAAGTGTTATAAATTTACAGATATTAATTATGCAGTAGCTAGTAAAGAAGATAAAGAATTAATGTTTTTAAATTATAGCGAATTATTAAATTCTTTTGATACTAATGCTACTACTAAAATTACAGTATTAAATAGAAAATTAAATAAGCTTGACTTTGAAAATAACATTTTGCTAAAATACAAAGAAGATGGTTTAGACATTTATAGAAAAGAATACAATGATATGTTATTAGAAAAATCTGTAAATTCTAATGGTATTATTCAAGAAAAATTTATAACTGTATCTATCAATAAAAAGAATATAGAAGAAGCTAAAAATTATTTCTCTAGGATGACTACAGATTTAACATCTCACTTTCAACAATTAGGAGCTAAATGTGTAGAATTAAATGCTACAGAAAGATTGCGTCTGATCCACGACTTCTATAGAAAAGGCGAAGAAGAAGACTTTTATTTTGATATATTAGATAATCTAAAAAAAGGACATAGCTTTAAAGATTATGTGTGTCCTGATTCTATACAGTTTTATGATGATTATATTAAAATTGGAGATAGATATGCTAGAGTATTATATTTAAAAGAGTATGCTAATTATATTAGAGATGATATAGTTATGGAATTAACTGATATAAATAGAAATATGATGTTGAGTATAGATGTAATACCAATACCAATGGATGAAGCTATTAAGGAAGTAGAGAATAGAAGATTAGGGGTAGAAACTAATATTACTAATTGGCAAAGAAGGCAAAATAACAATAATAACTTTAGTGCAGTTATTCCTTATGATTTAGAATTACAAAGGAAAGAATCTAAAGAATTTTTAGAGGATTTAACTACAAGAGATCAAAGGATGTTTGTATGTGTTTTAACTTTAGTACACACAGCTGACACTAAAGAACAGTTGGATAGTGATACTGAAAGTTTAAGAACTGTAGCTCGTAAAAAGTTATGTCAGTTATCTACTTTAAAATATCAACAGTTAGATGGGCTTAATACTGTATTCCCTTATGGTGTTAGAAAGATAAATTCATTAAGAACTTTAACAACTGAATCACTAGCAACTTTTATACCTTTTAAAGTTCAAGAGATTCAAGATAGAGGTGGAATCTATTATGGATTAAACGCTATATCTCGTAATCTTATTATGATTAATAAATCTAATTTATTAAATCAATCATCTTTCTTATTAGGTGTACCCGGTTCAGGTAAAAGTTTTAGTGCTAAAGAATTAATAGTATTTTTAACTTTATCTACTGAAGATGATATTTTAATATGTGATCCAGAAAATGAATATTCTGCTTTAGTAGATGCTTTAGGTGGAGAAGTTATCCATATATCTTCTAGTAGTAAAGACCATATAAACGCTATGGATATGACGGAGGGATATGGTGAGGGATTAAATCCTATAGCTGATAAATCTGAATTTATATTATCTTTATTTGAACAATTAGATAAAAAAGGATTAGGAGCTAAACAAAAATCAATTATAGATCGTTGTACTTCTTTAGTGTATAGTGAGTGTGAAAAGAATAATGAGATTCCTACTTTAATTAAGTTAAGAGAAAAATTATTAGAACAACCTGAAAAAGAAGCTGGAGAGCTTGCTTTATCTTTGGAATTATTTACTAATGGTTCTTTAAATATATTCGCTCATAAAACTAATGTAGATACTAATAATCGTATTATTTCTTATGATATATATAATCTGGGTAAACAATTAAAAGCTATGGGGCTTTTAGTTATTACAGATGCTTTAATTAATAGAGTAGCTGATAATTATAAAAAAGGTAAAAGAACTCATATATTTATAGATGAAATACACGTATTATTTGAAAATGAGTATAGTGCTACTTTCTTCAATAGTGCTTGGAGACAGTTTAGAAAAAGAAATGCTTATCCAACAGCTATAACTCAAAATGTAGAATCATTATTAGCTTCAGTAGAATCAAGAACAATGTTATCTAATAGTGAATTTATAGTTATGTTAAATCAAGCTACATCTGATAGAGAAAAGCTTGCTGATTTATTAAGTATATCTGATGAGCAATTATCTTATATTACTAATTCAGAAGCTGGATGTGGATTAATTAGATATGGTAGTTTATTAGTACCTTTTATAAATGAATTCCCTAAAGATACTAAACTATATAAATTGATGACTACTAAACCTGGAGAATAGTATGTCTAAAATAAAGACTAAAGAAGTTATAAAAGGAACTATTAAGAATTTAGATAAAGGTGCTATAGTAGCTGAAAGAACTAAAGATAATTTAGTTAATATAAAAGAAAAAGTTAATAGTAGTTATAGTAAAAATGATGAAGTTAATGAGTATGCAAGTAATAAAGTAGAGTTTACTTCTAATAGAATAATGGATGAGGGAATATCCAAATTTAATATTAAAGGTAAAGAAGGTATTACTACAACTAAAAATAATGTTATTAAAACTAAAAATCAAATTAAAACTATTAAAACTAAAATAAAAAGAACTAAAGAAATTAAAGAAGCTAGAAAAAACATTAAAACAGGTAAAATAGCACTTCAAAAAAGTAATCAATTTGTTAAGAACACCAAAAAGATTGCTACTAAAAGTTTAAAAGCTACTAAAACATCTCAAAGAGTGGCGAAGAACACAGTAAGAGGTGTTAAGCAAGCTGTTAAAATTGCTATATCTGCAGTAAAGGGTATCATAGCAGGCACAAAAGCGCTCATTACAGCGTTAATTGCTGGAGGATGGGTTGCTGTAGTAGTAATACTAATAATTTGTCTTGTAGCCCTTTTATGTAGCTCTATATATGGTGTTTTCTTTTCAAATGAAGAAGTAGGTTCTGATTATAAATTAAATGAAGTAGTTAAAGAATTAAATGAAGAATTAGATGAAAAGATATTATCTATTAAAAATGATAATAGTTATAATGATTATAAGATAACATCTACAAGGGCAGAGTGGAAAGAAATACTCGCTATATATGTTGTATATTATTCTAGTAATAATGATAGTGATGTATTAATTTTAACTGAAGAAAAGAAAGAAAAAATAAAAGATGTGTTTTGGGATATGACATCTGTTAGTAGTGAAATAAAAGTAGAAGAAGTAGATGGTACAATTCAAAATATTTTATATATTGATATAAAAGGTAAAACTACCGAAGAAATAATGGAAGAATATAATTTTACAGAAGAACAAAAAGAACAAGTAAAAGACTTGTTAGATAGTGGATATAATAATTTATGGGTATCAGTAATATATGGAACAGATAGTAGCTCAAGTATGACTAATATAGCATTAGCTCAAGTAGGAAATGTAGGAGGAGAGCCATATTGGACTTGGTATGGTTTTAATTCTCGTGTAGAGTGGTGTGCTGTTTTCGTTAGTTGGGTAGCTAATGAATTAGGATATATAGATGCTGGAATTATCCCTAAATTTGTAGCTTGTATAAATGGAGTAAATTGGTTTAAGGATAGAGGATTATGGAAAGAAGACAATTATATACCAAAAGAAAGTGATATTATTTTCTTTGATTGGGAAGATGATGGTAGTGTAGATCACGTTGGTATAGTTATAAAAGTAGAAAATAATAAAGTATATACAGTGGAAGGTAATTCTGCAGATGATATGTGCAGACAACAAGAATATAGTATTAATAGCAATGTTATATATGGATATGGGACGCCTGTTTATTAAGGCGTCCCATCTTTTTTTATTTTCTTTTTCTTCCTAAAACTTCATCTATGGAGAAATCTTTATATATTAAAGAAAGACTGAATAAAAAGTTTGTAGGAATTATATACCTTGAATTTTCATAGTGAGCATAAGCAGAAGAACTTGTATTTAATACGTTTGCAATATCTTGTTGTGTCTTGTTATTTCTTTTTCTAATTTCTTTTAAGTTTTTAGCAATTTCATCTAAATCTATGTCTAAAGGATAATAGCTTTCGTTATAATCTTTTAATCCAAATAAATAATCTAAACTATAATTATATTTATTTGCATATTTTATAAGTTGCCGTATTGGTATTGTATCTTTTCCTGTTTCCCATCCGGAAATTGTAGAATATGTGACATTATATAGTGGGATAAGGTCTTTTTGCTTTAAATATTGTGATTCTCTTGTATATCTTAAATTTTTAACTATCATATGTCTCACCATATTAATTTTTTCATTTTTTTAATAAAATATACATTTTCTTGGGGAAATAGACCAAAATGTGTTATAATTAATAATAGGAGGTAGATGTAAATGAAAAAATCAATATTTGATTTATCTTTTAAAGAAGGCGTAGCATTAGATTATGAAATAAGAAAAACATCTTACTACAAGCAATATTTAAAAGGATTTATATTAACAATTTGTATGTTGTTAGTGTTAGGTGGAGGATTGATCTGTGGATTATTTACTGATGAAACAGTTTCTCCAACATTAATGTTAATTACTATTATTGTTATGATTGGTTTTGCTTCATTAATGTCTTTAATCTTTTGGTTTAAAAGATTTGATTTAATGAAACAATATTATGAAGAAAAAAATAAATAAAAGGAGTTTTTATGGAATTAAAACAAGAAGAATTAGATAAGGTATTAGCTGGTAATCTTCAAGGTATGAGTGAAGAATCAGCACTTAATAATCCAAATCTATTTAGAGATAAACAAATAGAAGAATTGAAAAAAGAAAAAGCAAGATTAGAAAATTTAAATAGTAAAGAATTAGTACAAGAAGAAGTTGAAAAAGCAAAATAATTATAGAAGTAGGAGTAGGATATGAAGACATATTATGATTTAACAAGTAAAGAAAAGGGAAAATACATTGATGAATTTAAAAAGACGCCTGGAGGAAAAAGTTTATTTGAAACAAGAGCTGTTTTAATAATTTTAACAGCAATTATTTATATAGGTGTAATGGCATTAAGTATTTATGAAGAAGAAGCAAAAATAGTAATTAGTGAGATAGAAACAATAGAAAATTTTGCTGGATTTATGATAGTGTTAGCTATTGTATATTCTACTTATTTTAATATAAACTTTACTGCTTGGTTAAAAAATAAACACGATATAAAAAGATGGTAGAATAATAAGAGGTTAGGTTTATGAAACAAAAGAAAAAGAAAATAGTACCATTTACAATTAAAATGATATTCTTATTTGCAATAGTTTTACTAATAACTGAATTTGCAAGTGTTATTGTTTATAATATGGTAAATGTAAGTAAATATGGTTTAATGATGTGGCTTGAAAGCTCTATGGCTTTAGTAATGTTAGTAATAATGTTATTAAGTGGGAATAGATATGTATTTACTGAAAAAAGGGAGAACTTTTGGAAATCAATAAAAAAAGGTGCTCCTGTTTTAGCAATAAGTTTTATAGCATTACTTTTTGCAATAATAACTTTAATATCTCAACAACAATTTAAGTTTAATAACTTTATTAGTTTAGCTTTACTTTGTGCAGGTATTGGAATGTTTGAGGAATTTTTATGCAGAGGTTGGCTACAAAATGAATATATTGAAAGATTTGGACATAATAGAAAAGGGATAATAAAATCACTTGTAATAAGCTCATTATTCTTTGGATTAATGCATATAACAAATGTATTTGCAGGACAAACACTTTTTGAGTCAATAATGCAAGCAATTCAAACAATTGGGTTTGGTTTGTTAATGGGAGCTATTTATTATAGAACTAAAAATATATGGGCTTGTGTGTTCTTGCATGGATTCTATGATTTTTGTTTAATGTTAGCAGATATAAATTACATTAAAGATCCAGCTATGAGTGGTGGAACAATAATATCTATTTTCTCAACAGTATTTATGATATTATTATGGCTATTCGGAGCTTTGAAATTAATTCAAAAATCTGATTTAAAAGAAACAGATGAAATAATTTCAGAGAAAGAGTTAATTAAAGATAAGAAAAATGAAAAGTTATGCAATATAATGATGGTAGTATCAATAGTAGGATTTTTCTTAACAACACTTATAGTTCCTGAAGATTATGTGATTACAGAATTTAATTATGAAGAAAAAGAAATAAAAGAATATACAACACATTATCAACATTATGAAGATTATGATATAAATTATATTAACTCTAATTTAGAACAATTTAATTTAAATATTTATTTAAATGATGATTTAAAAGTTGTAGTAAAAAATACATTAACTAATGAAGAAGCAGTTATAGATTATGAAGTGTTTGAATATACTGTAATTGAAGATGAAAACTCTTATGGAATATTAATATATACTTATGAAGAAATTTATTATGCAGAATATAATAAAATGGATATTGATAATACTTCATCATATTTAGAAAATATTAAAAAGCAATTTAAAAAATATGAAGTGCCAGAATTACAAGATGCTGGATATATAACTATAGAAGGAAGTAATGAAAAATACCCATATTTATTAGGTATGAGTTATGATAAACTAATAATAATGAATAATGAAATGTATTTAGTAAAATAAAGCTCTGCCATAGAGCTTTATTTGTGTTATAATCTATTAAGAAAGGTAAAATATTATGGATGATTTAAAAAGATATATTGCAGAAAATTTTTATTTCTTACAATCAGAGCAAGTAGAGAAAATAACTACATCTTTAATAGAATTTTGCGCTAAAAATAATATAGCAAACTTAAAAGTTATAGGTAGTGGTGAAAGTTCGATAACTTTTGAATATAATAATGAAATAATTAAACTAACATTTATGGAATATGATAATCACAAATCATTAAAAGAGTATGTGTCTCATAGTAGATATATTTTACAACCTGATGATGAAGAAATTGTAGAGTTAGGTTATTATAATGCAAAAATTCTAAAAACAAAGAAATTACAAATACTTAATCAAGAAGATTTAAGTACATCAGGTGCATTAATTGATATGTATTGTCATTTAAGGGATGATGGATATTTGTGGTATGATACAAAACTAGAAAACATAGGTAAAGATGAAAATGGAAATCTATATCTAATTGATTATGGTGAATTAATATATATAAATGATATGGATGACTATAAGAAGAAAAAAGAATTAGATGCTCATATAATTAGAAAACCTAATCAATGTGCTTATTATGACAAATTAGTACAAGCAAGAGATATAAGAGTAAATAATAGAAATTCTGAAAGATGTTATACAAAAGAAGAAATAATGCAAGATCCAAAATATTTTGCACAAAGATTTTCAGAAGGTAATAAGAGTTTGGAAGAATTATTATTATTTTGTTATTCAAATGATATTTCTACATTTGCCTGTTGTGCAGGACACGAAAATAGTAGGGGTTTAGTTCCTTCTGCTAATATAGTTTTTAATGTAGAACCAGAGCAATATGAAATGTTTTCATTGTTAGTTGAACAAATGACACAAAGTGAATTAAGTAATGCTTTAAATTTAGAATTAAGAAATCCTACAGGACAACAAATAATATTTGATATAAGATTAGAAGATTTAAAATATAGAGAAGAATTTTTTAAAGGTGTAAAAATATTATTAGAGAAAGGATTAACATATAATAGTGAAAACATATATAAACAAATTTTTGAACTATATGAAACAATATCTAGTAAAAATCAAGAATATGATTTGGTAGAGTTATCAATAAAAAAAGATGGAGTAGATTTTTTAACAACAGGCGTTAGTTATTCTGATGAATTAGGAGAAGATGTATTATCACAAAAAGAAATGTCAACAGACAATGATAATCTATTGCAATATTTAGATTCATTAGATAGTGTAGAAGAATTAGATATTCCAAATATTCCTAATTCTTATCATTTAACATTAGAGGAAATTAATAAAATTTGTCAAATTGAAAATTTAAATCATAAGAAGAACATATTATAAAGCTCCAAGCTAGGAGCTTTTTTTTTATTGTTATGTAAATAAAATAAACTTCCATTATTTTACACTAGACACGAACAAATATTCGTGGTACAATTATTTTGGTGATTAGGATGAATAGGGTTTATGTGTGTATCGATTTAAAGACTTTTTTTGCTTCTGTTGAATGTGTAGAAAGAAAACTAGACCCTTTTAAAACAGATTTAGTTGTAGCTGATCCATCAAGAGGAGATGGAGCTATATGTCTAGCAATTAGTCCTAAAATGAAATTAAGAGGTATTAAGAATAGATGTAGGATGTGGGAAATACCTAAAAATATCCATCCTATAATTGCAAAGCCAAGAATGAAAAAATATAGGGATTACTCTATTTATATTAATACTATTTATTTAGATTATGTAAATGAGGAAGATTGGTTTGCTTATTCAATAGATGAATGTTTTATAGATGCTACCCCATATTTGAATTATTATAAAAAGACGCCAAAAGAATTTGCAAAAATGTTGATTGATGCAGTTTATAAAAAAACAGGAATAACTGCAGCTGCAGGAATAGGAACAAATATGTATTTAGCAAAAATTGCTTTAGATATAACAGCCAAACATTCAAAAGATAACATAGGTTATTTAGATGAAAATTTATATAAAGAACAATTATGGCATCATACACCATTAACTGATTTTTGGCAAATAGGAAGAGGTATTGAAAGAAGATTGTTTAATTTACATTTAAAAGATATGTTTGATATATCTAAATGTGAAGAATCATTATTATATAAAGAGTTTGGTATAAATGCAGAAATTTTAATAGACCATTCTAAAGGAATTGAACCTTGTACTATAAAAGATGTAAAAGAATATAAACCCAAATCTAATTCAATTTCTAATACACACGTTTTAGATAAAGATTATAATTTTGAAGATGCTAGAAATATATTAATTGAAATGGTTGATAATTTAATTTTAGATTTAGTAAGCAGAAAAAAATATGCTTCTACAGTAAGTTTATATATAGGATATACCAAAGACAAAATACCACCAATGAAGTTTACTGTTAAATTAGAACAAGCGACTAGCAGTTATACTATTATTTTAAATAAAATATTAAGTGAGTATGATTTTAGAGTTAATCAATTTATACTAATAAGAAGAATAGGAATATTTTTTGGAAATTTAAAAGAAAAGTTAATTGAACAATTAGATTTATTCTCTATACACGAAATAAGTGAAAAAGATTTAAGAATAGAAATGGCTATGAACGAAATTAAAAATAAATATGGTAAGAACTCTATTTTAAGAGGATTAAGTTTTACTGAAAATGCAACTCAAATAAAAAGAAATAAATTGTTAGGAGGACATAATGCAGAATAAGGATAGAGCAAAAATTTTTATACCATTTGATGCACTTGCTGGATTTAGAGAAGGATTAGAGCAAGCTTGTAAAAAATATAATTCAAAAAAAAGTATTTCTGAAGAAATGGAAAATGAATTAAATGAAAAATTAAAAAACATAAAAAAGGGGGATAAAGTTAGGATTACATATTATTACAACATAGATTATAGTGAAATAATAGGGAATATAAAAAAAATAGATAAAATCAATAGAGAAATAGTATTAGATTCAAGTAAAATAAATTTTGATGATATTTTAGATATTACTTTAATTTAGTTTGTTTATAGAAATTAAGGCCATTTTATTATTGTAAAATGGTTTTTATACATCAAAAACACCATTTCATACAACTAAACTATCTTTTTTTATTTATATAATTATAATAATTACACTTAATTTAATTGACAAGATGTTTTTAAAAATAGTATGATTATAATGTAGATAGTCAGAGAAATGGGGGATTTATAATGTCAGAAAAAAAAGTAGATTATAATATGAGTAAATATGATTATTTATATGAAAATAATAAAAAGTATATGAATTATACAGCTTTATCTTTTTCTCCTGGACAAGGTAAAGAGATAGAAATAAGTTATGAAGAATTACACGATAAGATAAATAAATATGCTAAAGCATTATCTAAATATGGAATTAAAGCAGGAGATAAAGTAGCAGTATGCGCAATTAATACTCCTGAATCAGTTTATATTCTTTATGCTTTAGATAAGATAGGTGCAATTGTTATAGGTTTGAGTCCATTAAATAATGATTATAAAATGAAGCAAGATTTAGAGATGACAATGCCGGATGTTGTTATAACAATTGATATGTTTTATTCAAAAATTAAAATACACGAAGAAGAATTAGGATTTTCTAGTTTAGTTTATTCTCCTTTAGAATCAGTAAATAATCCAATAGTGAAATTTGTTTATAAGAGTAAGCAAAAAAAATTAGGAAATTATACAAAGGACAAAAACAAGAGATTAATGAATGTTATTAAATTGGGAGATTCAGATATTTTTACATATCCAAAATACAAATTAGATAGTTTAACAGATATAATGTTTACAGGTGGTTCTACAGGTGTTCATAAAGGAGTTGAATTATCAAGCAGAGGATTGAATGCAGTTGTTGAAGGAATGGAGCATATGTTTAAATTAGAGCCTGGTATGGTACATTTAGGACAAATACCAATAGGTCATATGGTTTATGGAAGAATGATTATGCATTATTCTCTAGCTCATAATTTAGAATTTGCAATGACATTAAAAGC
The DNA here is from genome assembly GCA_017536505.1 of Bacilli bacterium. GTDB lineage: Bacteria > Bacillota_I > Bacilli_A > RF39 > UBA660 > UMGS1613. The sequence goes on along the minus strand of JAFXHG010000038.1, from coordinate 89,318 downwards.
AATGCCTAATGATTTTTATTCAGAACTATTAAGAACTCAACCTCACGCTGCTGTAGGTGGTCCTCCACATTGGAGTGAATTTGTGGGAGTAGATGAAAATGGTAATAAAATAATTAATCCAAAATTAATAAAGAATTCATTACCAAATTTGATGTATGCAACATCAGGTGGAGAAGCTGCTAAAATGGAAAATGTATTAATAGAAAATGAAGCATTAAAATATATGGGAAGTAAAGCTCAAATGGGTGATGGACTAGGAACTACTGAAATGTGGTCTGCGGTTTTAATAAATAATGGCTCTAATTCTGTTGGCTCTTTAGGAAATCCTTTAAGTGAATTAAAAATTAAAATAGTGGATCAAATTACTGGAGAAGAAATTTTAGATGATAGACCAGGAGAACTTCACGTATCTGGACCATCTCTTATGTTAAGATATTATAATAATGAAGAAGAAACAAATAAAGTAATATATAATGATGAAAATGGAACTAGATGGTACAATATGGGTGATATTGTTAAAAGAACTGATAAGAATTCTAGTGAATATGTTTATGTAGGAAGAACAAAGAGAAATTTTGTTTGTGGTGTAGATAATATTTATCCGGAAGAAATAGAATCTTTACTATTAAAATTACCTGAAATTAGAGAAGTAATAGTAACTAGAATTCCGGATGATGAAAAGCAATATTTACCAAAATATCATATATCAGTATTTGAATATAATTTTGATACCAAAGAACTTGAAGATAGAATTAATACATTAATAATTTCTACTATTGGTGAGAGTGCATTACCAGCGTTTATTGAATATACTGATAAACCTTTAAAAAGAACTGATAATACTAAATTAGATGTAGTACATTATCAGAAGTTAGATTTAGAGAATCTAGAAAAATCAAAAGAAAAAATCAAAACGAGAAATTAATGACATTTCTCGTTTTCTTTGGTATAATTGATTTAGAATAGGAGTTAGAATTATGGGATTATATTTTTCAATTAGTGCTTTACTTATATTATTAATATTTGCAATTACTTTCTTTATGAAACAGAGAGTAAAAAACAGTGAAACTGAAATATATAAGTATTTATTATTAATAACTATGTTTGGGTTAACATTAGAAATTAGTACAGCTATTATGTATAATGTTGGAGTAGACATAAATAATATTTTTTATCAAATATTATCAAAAATGGTTTTTTGCTATTACCTTGTATGGAGTTATTTTTTTGCAAAATATATCATTACTGTCTCTAATCCTAAATCAAAAACAAAAAACTTTATATTAATACTTACAATATTAAGTTCGATATTAGTGATGATATCTCCAATTTCTTATATAGAAAGAGGAAATGTAATTATGCCTGATGGAGTATCATTGTATATTACTTATTTAATTAGTATTGTTTATATTTTTATAGATTTATATTATTGTATAAGATATAGAAAGAAAATCGTTGGTATGAAATTTGCTCCGTTGTATATTTTCTTCGCACTAGCAATATTCAGTTTTATAATTCAAGTAATATTTCCTGATTTGTTTTTACTTGGTTATATATTTTCTTACGATATAATGGTTATGTATTTTACAATAGAAAATCCAGATGTCAAAATGAATAGAGAATTAGAATACGCAAAAACACAAGCAGAAAAAGCAAATAGAGCAAAAACTGATTTTTTAAGTAGTATGTCTCACGAAATAAGGACACCATTAAATGCAGTTGTAGGATTTAGTGAATGTATAAAGACTGCTAAAGATCTTGAAGAAGCAAAAGAAAATGCAGATGACATAATAATGGCTTCACAAAACTTACTTGAAATAGTAAATGGAATATTAGATATAAGTAAAATAGAAGCTGAAAAGATGGAAATAGTAGAAGTTGAATATATGCCAAACAAAATATTTAACGACTTAATTAAGATGACTGAAACTAGAATTGGCGAAAAGAATATAAAGTTAAATGCAGAATTTGCAGAAGATATACCAGAGGTTTTATGTGGAGATAGAGGAAAAGTACAACAAATAATTACTAATGTTTTAACAAATGCAGTTAAGTACACAGAAAAAGGTTATATTGATTTTAATGTAAGTTGTATTAATAAAAATGATAATTGTAGATTATGTATTGTAGTAAAAGATACAGGTAGAGGAATAAAACCAGAGAAAATAAAAACATTATTTAATAAGTTTGAAAGATTAGAAGAAGATAAAAACACAACAATAGAGGGAACAGGACTTGGACTTGCAATTACAAAATCACTAGCAGAAATGATGGGTGGTAAAGTAGTTGTTCAAAGTGATTATGGCGTAGGCTCTACATTTACTGTGTATATACCACAAAAGATAGTACATAATAGTGTGTTTAAAGCTGTTGAAGAAAAAGAAGAAACAGTAATAACTTATTCTAATAGTAAGGTATTAGTAGTAGATGATAACTCATTAAATTTAAAAGTTGCTAATAAGGTATTAGGTAATTTTGATTTAAAAGTTGAATTAATTGATAATGGGTTTGAATGTATAAATAAAATAGAAAATAAAGAACATTACGATATAATATTTATGGATATAATGATGCCTAAAATGGGTGGATTAGAGACATTAAAAAAATTAAAACAATTTGAAAACTTTAATATACCTGTAATAGCACTAACTGCTGATGCTATGGAAGGAAAATCAAATAAATATATAGAAGCAGGTTTTAATGGTTATTTATCTAAACCTATTAATAAAGATGAGTTAAAGAAAATTCTTGATAAGCATTTATCTGAAAAAAAAGTAAAACAGGTAGAAGAAGAAATACCACAAAATAAAGAAGATAGTAGATGTTTAAAGAGAGGTTTATTAATTGATACATATGAACAAACGAATGAAGTAGTTAATTTTTCTAAAAAACTTGATATTGAGGTTGACTCTGTAGAAAATTATGAAGAATTTATGAATATGTATAGAAAAAATAACTATGATATTATATTTGTTGATTGTACTGATGCTGAAAAATACCCTAAAAACTTAATTGAAGACTTAAAAAAAGACAAAAACTTTAATATACCTGTAATAGCATTAAACGATGATAAAATAATGGGATTAAGGGAATACTACAGAAATCTAGGATATGATGGTTATTTAGCACATCCTATAAGTGAGTTAGTATTTAAAAAGATTGTATTAAAATTATTAAAAAATAAACAACCTGAAGAAGAGGTATTAAGTAAAAAAGGAAATATTGAATATTTAAAGACAAACGGAATAGATGTAGATGCCTCTATTGAACTACTTGGAGATATTGAAATGTATAATGAAACATTGAGAATTTTTATGGAAGAAAATAAAACTAGAATTCCTAACTTAAAACAATATAAGGAATCTGGCGATATGGAGAATTATGCAATTCAAGTTCACGCATTAAAGAGTGATAGTAAATATTTAGGATTTAAAGAATTAGCTGAATATTCATATCAACACGAAATGAAATCAAAAGAGGGTAATAAGGACTATGTTAATGACCATTTTGATGAATTAATGAGTGAATATAATAGAATATATTATATAATTAAGGAATATTAAAACACTTGATTTAATGTATGAAACAAAAAATATCTATATAAAAATGCAAAAATATATTATTTTAAACGCCAAATTAACTATTTGGTGTTTTTTAATAAAAAAATATTGACAAGTAGTCTAACACGTGATAGTATATACGGCTAAGAGGACAATTGACCACTGTAATTAGTTAATTATCACTCTTATAAGGGAGTTTATATGGATAATAAAAATATATTTTATTATGATGAAATTTTTAATCAAATATTACTTGAATATTATACTTATATAAACAATACTTTGTCTTTTAGTGATGAAAAGACAAAAGATTTTGTGTTCTATATAATAGAACATTTAGATTTAAAAAAAGAAATAAAAAATATTATCTTTGAGTCAAAATTAAGTTGTTCTGGTTATTATGATTATAATAGTAAAACAATATCTCTTAATTTTGATGAAATGATTAAATTTTATAAACTAAATATTATAAATAGATTTACTTTATTAACTGAATATTTAACTGCTTTATTACACGAAATAGCCCACGCAGTACAATATAGATATTTATGTAATTTACAAAATTCAACAATATCAAAAATGAAATTATTATCAAATGAGTTAAAAGATATATTAAGTGATAATTTAACACTTCATACTTTTTTCCCTGATGAAAGGGAAGCTAGTATTGAAAGTGCAAAAATTTTATATAGTTTCGCTCAACAAAATAATTTAGATATTTTTTCAGAGATGAATTCAAATTTAATATATTATTTAACAGATGGTTATTTAAAATTAAGTAATGGTATATATATAAATCCTATTTCTAGGTTGAGTAATGATAAAACAAAATATGTTATTCAAAAATTTAATGATATAAAAACACTTTCAAATTATGAAAAACTCTTATATGGTTTTCAATTGGATGATAGTTTACAAGATAAATTAGAATTTTCTAAAGTTAATCAAACTATAGGCCTAAGTTTGAAAAAAACTTTGAAAATATAATTTCCTTGTTAATTATAAATTTGTAAAGGAGGTGTAAAAATGGGGAGAAATAGAGGAAGATTTATTAACAGAGAAACAAATTACTTGTATAATGGTGATAGAGCTATAACAGATACTTTTATGCTAGATGACGGAAGTATAGTTTATCATATATACAATGTCACACCAGGAGGAGCAGAACATAGCCACCAAGTGACAGATGAGTATGGTAGACATATTTATGCAAGAGCAATCGGATCTGATCACACTTGGATAGAAATTGATAGACCTGACTATAAACTAGCAACTAGATGGTTAAGTTCTTTAACATCAGAAAAATTAGATAAAGTTCTAAAAGTTACTGATGCAAATACTTTAAGATTAATAGTACAAGCTGTTATGTCAGAAAATAGTATGGTAGAAGAAAATAGCCACGAAAAAGGATTTTCGTTATAGTAATTATTAGAAGGGATGATAAAAAATGAAACAAAAATTTGATGAGTATTTAAAGAATGGATTATCTGAATATGATGCACAGTATTTAAATGATTTTAAATATGTAATGCTATTAAGTAAAGATAATGTAATAAGTGCGCAATTTGCAAATTTGAATTATATGTTTTTTATTGAATATCCAGAAGATAATAAAAGTTATGATACACCGGAGATGGTTTTAAAAGAAGAAATGCTTTTATGTAAAAGTGATGCAGGTATTATCTATGAAAATATGGATGATAAAGGTGATTTTCAGCCAATCGCTTTTATAGAAGGACAAGTGAAAACTAGATAAAAAATAAAAAAGAAAAGTGAATTCTTTTCTTTTTTTGTGTTTTCTTTGAAAAAATTGTAAATAATTGAAATGATTTTTTAATTTAATAATAAAATTATTTAAAAACTTCTTTATTTATGATACACTTATTATGGGATAATATAATAAGGAGTTAATAAATGATTACAACAATATATCTAATAAGACACGCAGAACCTTTTAAACAACATAGAGGGGTAATGAAAACTAACGAAAGTTTATTAATTGAAAATGAAAAAATACCATTAAGTATAAATGGAGAAAAAATGGCAGAGCAATGGTCTGTACATAATGAACTGAAGAATTTAGATTCTGTGTGGGCATCAAATTATGTTAGGGCAATGTCAACGGCAAAATATTTTGCATATATGAATGGATTGAAGGTTGATGTTGATGAAAGATTTAATGAAAGAAAACACGGAGTAAATAATTGGAGTGATTTACCTGAAAATTTTGAGAAAAAACAATTGCTAGATAGTGATTATAAAATAGATAATGGTGAATCTCAAAATGAGGTTGCTAGTCGTATGAGTATTGCATTAAATGGAATATTAGATAAATATAGTGGAAAAAAGGTAGCTATAGTTTCTCACGCAACTGCTATAATGTTTTTATTAATAAAACTTTGTAATTTTCAAGAGAATAAAGTTGTTTTCAAAAATAAAACTATTATAGATGAAAATTTTGAGTGGGGAGCGCCAGAATTATTCAAATTAGAATTTAATGGTAAAGAACTTATTAATGTAGAAAATATAAAATATAAAGATAACTGGTGGTAAAATGAATAAAGAGTTTTATATAAATAGGTTAAGAAATATCTTTAAGTTTAATAAAAAAAGTTTTATGTTATTCAAAAAACAAATGGAAAATTATTACTTAATTAAAAATAATTTAAAACAAGAAAAGCATAACTATAAGCTTAATGATAATGTGATTTTAAGTAAAGGTACGTTTATGAGGGGTGAAGGTGCACTTGTAGATTTAACAGAAGAAAGATTAAAGTTTATATCTGAAAATGGATTTGTTAGTCCTGATATAACAAAAAAATATAATAAGAATCAAAAAACACCATTAACTATACCTGTGTGGAATATACAGAAAGATATATTATTGAAAGATTATATAGATTTATATAGTGGTGGTACAATTAAAGTTTATTCATTATCTACAAAAGAACATTATACAAAATTAATACCATATAAAGAAATAGATGAATTTGTTAATAATTTAGAAGACTGTTGGAATTGGTCTATGGAACAAACAAAAGAGATAAGATTTATGCCTTCTTTAGCATATAATAGAGTTCAAGTTGGATTTATAATAAATACAAAAGACAAATTAACAAAAAAGTTAATAGAAAATGATATTTTCAATTTAAATTTTGATAAAAAGGTTTTAAAATCTTTTATTGCTAAATGGTTTAGGAATAAATATATTTATGGAAAAAGAGATGATTTTACAACTAATCGTGAGGGAGCTATTATCTTTGGTATTCCTGAAAATTTAATTGAGGGTATTTTAGTAGGTAGAGATTTTGAAAAGAATAAAGAGAAATTAGAAATGTTAAAAAAACATTTTCCTGATTGTTATATATGTAATTTAGATGGAAAAGTTATTATGATTTAGGTGATAAAAATGGATTATAAAACACAAATAGAAAACATAAGAAATCAATTTCAAAATAGTTTTAATTTTCATATTTTAAAAAATAACTATGGTTATAGTGATGTAGCTAGAGAATATTTGGATGAATACAAAAGCGTATTAAATGATATGTGGATAGAAGATAATGTAAAATATGAAAGATTAATGGAAATTATAAATCGTAATATGGAGACAACTTTATTAACAGTTAGAACAATACCTAGTATTAGTAAAGTGTGGCAACCTAATTATAGTGCAATTACAATAGAAGGTATTGATAAGAGAAGTAAAACTGTTTGTGATTCTATACAAAATGTTTTTGAAAATTCACAATTAAGAAAAAATTTAACTAATCAAGAGCTTTATAAATTATATTCATATTATTATCAACTTTCTGTAATGATTAATAATAATCAAATAAACGACGATATTTTAATGAGAGTAGAACAAGATTTAAAATCTGTTATAGATAAAGTTTGGGCAAATTCAATTACAAATGGAGCTGATTTTAAGCAAGGTGAGCCATTTAAATTCATTGTACATAATATTTCTAGTGATGAAATGAATGGTAAACAATTAGGTAATTATGGAAGGGATAGTAGATTATCTTGCTCTCTTATCACAGATCAAGAAATGTGTTTATTTGGAGCATATAAATATGGTTTTGTATTACCTTATGAATCTAATATAATAACATCTGGATATAGAGATTTAGATAGTTATGAGAGTAGGTATGGAGAGAAGTTATGTTTAAATAGGGAAAATTCTTCTTTAATTACTCCTGAACTACTTGAAAGTTATACTACAAATTTATCTATGCAAAATAATGGACAAAAATTAGTCCATCAAAAAGGATTTAATCATAATGAAATATTACTTGATACAAGTAAAGGAGTAAATCCTACTGCTGTATATTGCATCACTTTTGGAGAAAACGAGTTAAACAGAGATTATAGACAAGCGAAACAATTGGCTGAACAATATGGATTACCACTTATTGAAATTGATATATCTTTATATAGAACTAAAGATAATCAAGGTATTTATTTAACTGATGTAGAAGCTATGACTATTTCAGAACAAAGGAAATTTGCAGAAGATTTTTTAATACAATATTTTGAATCAAAAGGTATTCAAGATCAATCTCTTAAAACAATGGTTAATAGTTATTTATCTTTATATCAAGATAATATAGTTGATATATTCTTACAAGCTAAAAGAAGTGGCAAAGGTATAAATAAAAGTGAATTATTTGAACAATTTACTCAATTAACTAATATAAAAAGAGATAAGATGATAAATTTTTATTCAAATGCTGAAGAAATGAAAATAATAGTAGAATCTATTAAAAATTTACAAGAAGCTTTAAATTCTACAGATAATGTAGAATTGCAAACAAAAATACAAAGTGAAATGGATACATTAACAAAAAGAGCTGAAGAACTTAATAAGTTAATGATTAATGAAAATTCATTAGATTTATCGCCTGAAAATTGGATTTATCAAAGTAATAACATTTCAAATGAAATAATGCAAAATTACACACCTTTTGTAATAGAAAAAATAAAGGTTGGAGATAAAGTTATAGATGCAATTACAGGCTACAAAACAAAAGAGCAAATAGAACAAGAAAAAGAACAGATGCTAGAACAAGTTTCTTTATCTTCAGATCTAACAACTGAAAGATTAGAACACGCAAAAAGAGTTATAGATGTAAAATGTAATGGGTATATAACTAATGCTACTATCAGTAAAGTTAATCAATATGAATTAAGTACACCAGAATTAGATAGGGTTGCTGAAAATAGTAGAACATTTATAGATGTAGCACATTTAGATAGAGAAATAACTAATTATAATGATTTAATTGCAATTAGACAAGAACTAATAAATGGAATTAATGAATTAGGAAGTAATAGAAGAATTTTAGATGGTTCATCTGCTATAACTGGATTAGAACAATTACAAAGAGATAGTGCTACAAAGATTGATGGATTAAATACAACTATTAAAACAGCAGAAGAACAAATAAGAGAATTAAGGAGTCAACAAACTCAATTAAGTTTTGAAAAACAACAATTAGAAAAAGGATTTATTAGTAAAATTACATCTTATTCTAAAATTCAAGAGTTAGAATTTAAAATAAAAGATATTAACAATGAAATTGAAAAATTAGAAAGAACTATTGAATTAAGTAAAGATGAAATAAAATATGAAGAAAGTTTTATAAATGGACAAGTTGCAAATTTCTTATCTAATTTTGGAATTGATGGTATGACTTTAGATGATTATAAGTCAAAGTTAAGAACTATAGAGCCAAACGGCTATGAATTAACTGATTTATCAAAACAAAAAGATATGGAAGCTAGATTAGCTGAAATAGAGAAAAGAATAAGTGAAATGAAAATAAATGCTCAAAACGAAAGAGAAAAAAGAGAGCAATTACTTTATCAAAAACAACAATTAGGCATTACTACTAATAAAGATGTTAAAGAAGATGAAAATGTTGTAGAAGAAGAATTTATTGAAGAACAAACTGTAGGTATAAAAAGATAATATTAAGAGGTGAATTTTAATGCAAATGATAAGCCCACAAACTTATAGAGAACAAAATAAAGATAAAAGTTTAAATGAATTGATTATAAAAAAAGAAGTTTTAGAAAATGATATTTTAAATAAAGAAAAAATATTAAGAAATGAAATTACTTCTATGATACCAATAGAAGATATTGATACATTTGTAAAAGTTAGTCGTTTATATCTAGAAGAATTAAATAGATTAATAAAAGAAAAACAAAATATCTCAAGTGAAAATAATAATGAATTTCAACCTATAAATGAAAAAGTTGAAGACTTAACAAAACAATTAGCTGAAGCATATAGAAAAAATGATGAGAGCTTGATAAAAAAATTACAAGAAAAAATTAAAAATCAAACTAGAAAACAATTAGAAAAAAATGCTGATATATTTGTTAAAGAAGAAATAAAAAAACAACAAGAAGAAATAGAAAGTAAACTAGATAGAGAAAAAATAAAAGAACACCAAAAAGTTATAGATGATATAAATAAAAGAATAGTAGCAAATTTAGTAGAAACTTGGAGTATGCAAACACCTGAATTTAAGGCATTAAGAAAAGAATTGAGAATTGCAATATCAAAAATGGAATGTTATAAAAATGGAATTTATGATGAGGATGAGATAGAGCAAATTTATCAGGATAATATTAAGAAAGAAAAAATAATTTTAGGCAAGGCATATATAAATAGAGAGAATCTTTTGGATAAAATAAAATACTTAACTCCTGGATATGATAAGAGAAAAGAATTTTCTACAATCAATGATTTTATTCTTGCAGAATTAAAAATAATAAAAGAAGAATTATTAAACACTGATGGGATAGAACAATCTTATATTCCGTGTAGAAGGGCAAAATATTGTATAGAGGAATTTGTAAAATATATAAATGAAGATAAATTTGAAGAAAGCTTTTATGATATTTATGAAGTTATAGAGTCCGATAAGTATCCACATCCTTTAGTTGATAAAGGGTATGAATATTCTGTATATATTTCAAATGATGAAAAAAGTATTTTATTATCTATGATAAATAAATTAGAATCAAGAATAAAAAATATTGAAAATGTTTATTCTTCAAAAAACTTATATAAAAAAACTATAGAAGAATTTAATATGTTTGCTGGAACTGAATATGGTAATAGTAAATTTTTATCTTTACCTTTACCTATATCTTATGGTAAATTAAAATGCTTGATTTTAATTTCAAATACTCAACACAATTCTGAAGTTTATAATGGGGGATATGTCATTATTGATAAAAACAATGGAAAATTTGAATATAAAATTGAACCTGAAACATTATTATCAAATAATATACAACTTAATCTTTTAAATGTTGTCCCAAAAATTGATTTAATATTTAATAGTAAAAATGATTTTGATGTAAAATATAATCAATATTTTGATTTATTAGATGATTTAATTGTTTTACAGGCAAGTACAATCGATGATTATGCTAAAAAAATAGTGGCAGATTATGTTAATATTTATAAAAATATAGAAATAGAACAATGTCAAATAGAACAATCTTTAAATAATGATTTCTTATCTTGGTGCATTATTTTATTACATAATTCAAATGATAATTTAAATAAAGTAGAAACACCACAGGATTATCTAACAAATATTTCATATAAAATATTTGAAATAATAAAAGATTTACCAAGTAATAGTCAATTTGTTTTCTCACAATATTTTAATAATTATACAATTAATGAGCAAGATAAATTTATTATTTGCGAAAAAGTATTATCATTGTGTAGTCAGTATAATATAAAAATACTAGAACAAAATCCAGGACAAATAATGGGATTACCTTGGAACATTCCTAGAGTAAAGGGAGAATAAAATGAAAAACGAAGATTATTATTATTATTTACATAAAACAAAAATATCTAACCCTGAAATGATAGAAAGCTTATTTAATGAAGGATTAAAAAGTAAATATCATTATAATATAAATTCTACGTTAGCGAAGGTCGATGAGAAAAATTTATTGAATAATGGTTTAGAAGAAGAAATGTTATCCTATTTAGGCCAGGGGGAAGAATATAATGCTGTAGTAGTTGTTAAAATCCCTAAAAGATATTTTAGAGATAGAATTCACCGTGATGGAAAAGCAGATCCATCTATTCCTATGTTCAGGGAATATTATGAAACAGGATGGGATTGGAATTCAATATTTACACCAAAGTTAATACATTGTATATATTGTAGGGATATAGAAAAATCTTTTTTTAATCCTAATTTTTGTCCTGTATTTGATCCAAGTGGTTGCCAATTTTCAGATGAACAAATTTACTGTTTTGATTCTTTAAATAGCGAGGATTGGAAAAAATTAGCGACAGCAAGAAGAAAAACTTCATTTCAACAATTATATTTTGATGATAAAAAACATCGCATTTGGGACTCGATAGTTAGTTATTATTCACAATTATACGGAATAGCTCCTAAACAAATGATTAAGTATGAAATGTCAGCTGATGAAAAAGGCTTATTTGGTGGAAAACATATTTAAAGAGGTGAGATTATGGAATTATATAAAGGTAAGAATTGGGATATAATTTTTGGAGTATGGTGTCAAGATCATCCTGGATATTGTATAATTGGAAATGAAAAAGAGTCTTTAAGTGATTTATCATCTGAAGCTTGGGAAGAATTAGGAAAGTTAGAAAAAGAGCTTGAAAGAGTTTGTAAGAAAGTTTTTGGAGCAACAATGTTCAATTTCTGTTGTTTAATGAATAACGCTTATAGGGATAATGAAAAACCAAAAGTACATTATCATTTTGTTCCGAGATATAAAGAACCACTTATTTTATTTAATAAAAAATATGTGGATAGACATTTTGGATATAATTTTTGGAAATGGAATTTAAGTAAATTTAAATCCCAAAAGGACCCATATACTGAAGAAGAAAGAAAAGAAATATTTAAAATGATGAAACAAGAATTTAATGTAGATAATGTTAAATAATAAAAAAATTATTTTAAATTATTTATTTTTTAATAGTCTTAAATATGTTAGTTATTAATTAACATATTTTTTTATATATGTATAAGGTATCACCTTACATATTTTGAAATAAATTAGTTTTAAAATTGAAATAGGTGGTATAATGAAAGAAGTAAGTTTTGACCCAAATATATATGATACAATTAGAAAAAATATAAGGAGGTATAGATTGGAAAAAAATATGACATCATCAGAATTAGCTGAAATGGTTGGATTATCACACGAATTTATAAGACAAATTCAAAGTGAGAAAATAGCTTATAATTTTTCAGTAGATACATTATATAGAATATCAGTAGTATTAGGTGTTTCTCTTGATGATTTAATACAAAATCCAGATTATGATAAAATATCTTGTGGAGTAGAATAATGAAATAATGTATGAAAGGTGATATTATGCAAATAAATTATTTGCATTTTTTCTTTTTAAGCGTTTAAATGTATCTTTGGTACGAACTTTACACTTTTATGTTAAGTTTTATATTAAAATGATAATATAAGGGTGTGGTTTGTATGATTGATGGAAGTGTAGTAATTGTTGTTAGTTGTACTGTAAAAAAAAATACTTATCAATGTAAGGTACTACACTACTGTTGTTTATATAGTTGATTTTAATAATTTTATAATTCAAAAAAATGAAAAGGACTTTTGCGCCGTATATATTAGAATTTCTAATATATATGGCGTTTTTTTTGTATATTTTTATTTGATTAGAGGACCACCTCTTATTAATTCAAACTAAAAATTTGGATTGATAGGAGGTAAGAATATGGAAAATAGTCCAAAAAGAAGAAAATATAGAGATAATCCTTATAATATAAATTATAATGAATCAAATAATACTTATATAGTGGTTTTTAATTTTAATAGTAAAGAGGAGAAAGTTAATATATCAAAAGAAGTATATGATGTATTTAATCGTTCTGAATTAACTGATATAAAACAGATGAATGAAAGAGATAGACATTATGACAATAATGAAATGACAGAAGAATTTATTTATAGAAATTCTGTTGTAAAAAATGAAACTGTGGAAGATATAGTAGAAAAGAAGATGATGAGTGAAAAATTACAAAAAGCAATCAATATGTTATCAGAAAATCAAAAAAGAAGACTGCTTAAATATTATTTTCAAAATAAGACATTAGAAGAAATAGCTAAAGAAGAAGGTGTTTCTTTTCAAGCAGTTCATATGGGGATTGAAAGATCTTTACTAAAATTAAAAGAAATTTTAAAAAATTTAAAAATTTAGTTTGAAATTTTGGGTTTGAGTGAGGTATATAGTGAGAGGAAAAAAAATTAACTCTCACTATATCTCGTTTTAGGGATAGAAATTTGACAATTAAATAAATTATCTATCAAATACGTTCCTATTATTATAAGCACTATAACAAGTACGCTTGACGATAAATACTTGGTTATAAATATTAAGTAGCTCTTAATAATGCGAAGATTAATAATGGGGTTAAAGATACTTTTGCATAGCCACAGATTCAAGCAATGGGTGCAACTTTATAAGAACTATAAAGAGGTGAAATTCCTATGGAACTATTTAGCTAATAGTCGTTTGATAGATCCGGATACCAGGGTTGAAATATTTGTGGTATTGATATAGATAAAAAATTATCATCAAAGCAGAAATTCTTTTCTGCTTTTATACTTGTTTTAAAGGAGGAATAAAATGAAAAAATGCAATTACAATGTATATATTAAATTTTCAAAAACAAAAAAAATAGAAGTTGAAGCTGAAAGTAAAAAAGAAGCAGAAGAAATGGTTAGGGATATGTTAAATAAAACTAATATTTATAAATTAAATATGCCTATTGTTTCTAGGAGCTATGCTATATGTCAAACAAAAAAAATAAAGAAAAAAGGATAAGACGTGGAGACATATATTTAGTAGATTTAAGCCCAACTAAAGGACACGAACAAAGTGGTAAAAGACCTGTTGTAGTGATTCAAAATAATATAGCTAATATGTTTAGTAATACGACTATAATAGCGCCTTGTACAACGCGTAAAATAGAAAAACCGTTGCCAACTCACGTAAAAATTTATAGAAATAAAAATGTAGTATCAAGTTCAACTATATTACTTGAACAAATGAGAGTTATTGATAAATCTAGATTAGAAAACTATATAGGTAAACTTGAAGGTATAGAGTTTAAAAAAATTGATAGAGCGATAAAAGAGTCATTAAGTTTGAATTAATTTTGTCGCTTTTTTTATATCATTATTATTATTTTAGGTTAATAAAGTTAAGTAGGAGGATTATAAAATGGAAGATGAATTCAAAGTAAATATATTTTTTGATGAAGAAGGACCAACATTTGAAGAAATAGTTATGGAAGCGTTTGAAGAAAGACTTATTGAAATTATAAAAAAATATCAAAATCGCACATTTGCAATTAAATAAAATATATTGTATTTTTATTATAGTTGTGAATGTTGTTGTTAGTATAAGGAGGGAATATGTATAATACACTAACAATAAATAATCAATCTAAATACAGAGTTGCTATATATATAAGATTATCAAAAGAAGATTTAGACAAGAAAGATGAAAGTGAAAGTGTTAAAAATCAAAAAGATTTATTAGAATCTTATGCAAATGAACAAGGACTTGAAATAGTAGATTTTTATATTGATGATGGATATACAGGGACAAATTTTAATAGACCAAATTTTCAAAGAATGATCACTGATTTGGAATTAGGTAGGGCCAATATGGTACTTACTAAAGATTTATCTAGATTAGGTAGGGATTATATAGAAACGGGTGAATATGTAGAAAAATATTTTCCTAAAAAAAGGATTAGGTTTGTTTCAATATTAGATGGTATAGATACTGCCTCTGAAACTACAAACAATGATATTGCGCCTTTTAAAGCTGTAATAAACGATATGTATTCAAAGGATAATTCAAAAAAAATTAGAACAGCATTAAAAACAAAACAATTAAAAGGCTTGTGGGTTGGTGGATGTGCTCCATTAGGATATATGCCGGATCCTGAAAATAGAAATCATTTAGTTGTTAATGAAGACGAAGCATATATAGTTAGAAAGATATTTGATTGGGCTAAAAAAGGTTTTACTTATTTTGAAATAAAAGAAAAATTAAATGAAGAAAAAATACCTACAGCTTCAATGTTGAGAAGAAAGCATAGTAATACACCTATGGCTAATGAGGGTATATGGTGCTCTAAAACTGTCAGAAATATGTTAGAGAACGAATTATATTTAGGAGATATGGTACAAAATAGAAGATGTAGAGTTAGTTATAAAGTGAGACAAATACAAGATGTTCCTAAAGAAAGATGGATAGTAGTGCCAAATACTCACGAACCTTTAGTAGATAGAAAGACATTTGAATTTATACAACATAGATTAAAAAATTGTAAGACTAGGCCTAAAAAAGAAATTTATAGACTTTTAGATGGTTTGTTATATTGTTATGATTGCAAGCACAGAATTTCAATATGCAAACCTAGAAAGAGTGATGGTAGAACATATATAGTATGTAATTATTATAGGATGTATTCAAAACAAAAGTTATGTACTTCACATTCATATAATTATGATAAAATAGAAGAACATATATTAAAAATGCTTAAAACTTTATTTACAAAAATTATGGATGGAAATAAAATAAATGAAAGTGCAGAAGATATAAAAAAGAAAACTAAAATAATAGAGGATAATAAAATCAAATTAGATAATATAATTAACGATATTAAAATAAAGACAGAGCAACTAGATAATATGTATTTAGATAAAATGGATGGTAAAATTGATGATGCTATGTATGCAAGAATTAGTGAAAAAAAGAAATTAGAAATTAATAGATTACAAGCAACATTAATGGAATTGCAAAGTGCTACAAACGAAGATGAAAATAATGAAGAAATGAATAGTGAAAGCAAACAATTAATCAAGGATTTTTTAAATGGTAATATAGACAGAGACCTTATGATTAAATTGATAAGGAGAATAGAAATACATAAAAATAAGGAATATGATATATACTTTAATTTTAATAAATTAAATTTTTTATTAGAGAAATATAATCATTAAGGGAATCAATCAGAAGGTTTACCAATGATGATTACTTTAGTTCTTTCTTCTAATATGAAAAGGATGTTAAAAAATAATGTATTAGTTAGAAAACTTGTTGGTATAGAAACTAGTGGAAGTATTAATATTCTTTTTACTGATAAAACAGGTACACTCACTAAAGGAAAACTTGAAGTTAAAAGTATAATTAGTGGAGATTTAAAAGAGTATAAAAAAGAAAAAGATTTAGAAAAAAATAAAAAATATTATAATATTGTCAAATTATCTTGTTTAGGAAATAATCAAAGTAGTTATGATGGAGATAAAGTAATAGGTGGAAATATTACTGATAGGGCTATTTTATCTTATTTTAAAAATGATAATACAAAAATAAAAAAAGAAGACATATTGCCTTTTGATAGTAAAAATAAATACTCAATAACTAAAATAGATGGAATTAATTTAATAAAAGGTGCACCTGAAAAACTTTTAAAAAATTGTATTAGTTATTATGACAATTTTGGAAATGTTAGAAAACTAATAAATACAAATAGAATACAATCTTTAATAAATGATAATACTAAAAATGGTATAAGAGTACTTATACTTGCTACTTCTAAAAATAGAGATATGAATGATTTAAAAAATTTAACTTTAGTAGGTATAGTTTTAATTAAAGACGATGTAAGACCTGAAGCAATAGAGGGAGTAAATTTAGTTAATAATGCTCATATTAAAACTATAATGATTACAGGCGATAATAAGGAAACAGCTACTTCAATAGCAAAAGAAGTAGGAATTTATAAATCTGGGGATTTGATTCTAACTAGTGAAGAATTAAATAAACTAAGTGATGATGAACTGAAAAGTAAGCTTTTGCAAATATCAGTAGTTGCTCGCAGTCTGCCAACAGATAAAAGTAGATTGGTTAGAATTAGCCAAGAAATGAATTTAGTAGTAGGTATGACAGGAGATGGAGTTAATGATGCTCCCGCACTCAAAAAAGCTGATGTAGGATTTAGCATGGGTAGTGGTACTGAAGTTGCTAAAGAAGCAAGTGATATAGTTATATTAGATGATAACTTCTTATCTATATCAAAGGCTATATTATTTGGTAGAACAATTTTTAAAAGTATAAGAAAATTTATAATACTTCAATTAACTATAAATTTATGTGCTTTATCGTTATCTATAATAGGTCCATTTATAAATATAGAAATGCCCATAACAGTGATACAAATGTTATGGATAAATATGGTTATGGATACTTTAGCAGGACTTGCATTTTCATTTGAACCGCCATTAAAAGAGTATATGAATGAATATCCTAAGAAAAAGGATGAACCTATAATAAATAAATACATGATTAATCAAATATTTTTAACGGGAATATATTCTTCGTTAATATGTATATTATTCTTAAAACTTCCATTTATAAAAAATCTATTTAGAAGTGAAATATACTTATATACAGCATTCTTTGGATTATTTATATTTATTGATATATTTAATAGTTTTAATTCTAGGACTCACAGATTAAATATATTTGCTAATATCTTAAAAAATAAAATATTCTTACTTATAATGTTGTTTATAGTTATAGTTCAAATATTACTTATATATTTTGGAGGTTCAATATTTAGAACTAGTGGGTTATCTTTATTTGAATTAGAGGTAATGATTTTATTTGCTCTTACAGTAATACCGTTTGATTTTATTAGGAAACTAATTTTAAAGAAAAAAGGTTTAAAATATGGAGTTTGACAACACAATTATTAGATGATAGAATACTACATAGGTGGTTGTAATGAAGAAAGTTGTATTAATTTTTGCTATATGTTTGTTATGTATTGGTTGTGGAAAAAATGAAAAAAATATAACTATAAATATATATCAAGATGATCAAATAAAAGAAGAAATAAAAAAAGAAGAAGTAATTGAAGAAGAAAACAAAATCGAAGAAGAAACTAAAATAGAAAATGCAGTTAAAGAGGAAGAAAAACATCATGTAGTTACTGAATCAAAAGAAGAACAAGAAATGGAAGAAAAACCAATTGATCCATCTAATGAAGAAGAAATAACTATAGAAGAAGAGTCTACTTTAGATAAGGTAGCTAACAAGGTAAAGGATACTTATGAAAAAGCTAAAGATTGGTATGATACTAATAAAGATGAACTTAAAGAAAAAAATGAAGAAATTATAGAAAATGACAAAAGTACAATAAATGGTTGGATAGATAAAACAACTACTTGGTATGAAGAAAATAAAGAAGGATTAAAAAATTCAGCACACGAAGTATATAATAATGATAAAGATACTTTAAATGATTTATATAATAAAATTAAAAATTAATGTATAATAAGAAAAATCTCTCCCATATTATTAAGGGAGGGATTTTTTATGAAAAAAGTATTAGCAATACTTGGTATTGCTTTAGTGATGACTGGCTGTTCTTTAGGTAATATGGATAATACTCCTACTAAAAAAGTAGAGGCGTATTTAAATGATTATCAAACTTTAAATTCTAATGTACTTACAGAAATAGATGCTTTAGTTGCTAATGAAGAAATGTTTGATGAAGATCAACAAACAACTTATAGAGATATAATGAAAAAACATTATCAAGATCTTACTTATACAATTAAAGAAGAAACTGTTAATGGAGATAAAGCTACTGTAGAGGCTGAAATAGAAGTTAATGATTATACTAAAGCATTAACTCAAGCTGAAACTTATAGAACAACTAATGAATCTGAGTTCTTAGATGATGAAGGTATATTTGATGAAACATTATTTAACACATACAAACTTGATTTGTTAAAAGATAATAAAGAAAGAGTTAAATATACTATCTATTTTTCACTTACTAAGACAAATGATGAGTGGGTACTTGATGATTTAACAGAAACAGAACAAGAAAAAATACTTGGAATATATGAATACTAGAATATCTAGTATTTTTAATTTATTTATAGTATAATTATAATGGTGATGGTATGTCGAGAAAAACATTTAAAACTTTAGATGAACAAATAGAAATATTGAAATCTAAAGGACTTGTTATAAATGATGTTGAAAAAACAAAAAACATCTTACTTAGAGAAAACTATTTCTTTATAAGTGGTTATAGACATTTATTTATGAAATCTAAAAGAGATGAAAAATTTATACCTGGAACTACATTTGAAGAACTATATGCTATGTTTGTATTTGATAGAAGAGTAAGGAATATATTTTTTAAAAACTTACTTATAATTGAAAATAATATTAAATCATTAATAAGTTATCAATTATCTAAAAAATATGGATATAAAGAAAAAGAATATTTAAATCCTAAAAACTATTCCAAAGACCCAATAAAAGTAAGACAAGTTCATGATGTACTTAATAAAGTTAAAAGACAAATAAGAACAAATGTTAAACATCATTCCGCAACAATGCATTATGTTACTAATTATGGATATATTCCTTTATGGATATTAGTAAAGGTATTAAGTTTTGGAATTGTTGGCGAACTTTATGATATTTTAGATGATTCAGACCAAATTGAAATATCAGGCTTATATAATTTAGATGTTGAGTCTTTAGCAATTTATTTATCAATACTATCTAATTATAGAAATTTATGTGCTCATGAGGATATTTTATATGATCATAGAACTCAAAAATTAATACCAGATACTAGATATCACTATCTACTTAATATAGATATGACTGATGGGGAATATAATTATGGTAAAAATGATTTGTTCTCAGTAGTTATAATTTTAAAACAATTATTAACTGAGAAAGAATTTAGAGAATTTATAAATGAAGTTGGTTATGAAATAGATATGTTAGAAGGAAAAACTAATATATTACCAATAAATAATTTCTTAAATAAGATAGGATTTCCAGATAATTGGAGAGACATAGTAGAGTTAGATTAATGAAAAAAATATTAGGATATATAGGTATTATCATATTAATACTAGGAAGCTTAATAACTGTCTTAATCCTTAATAAAAAAGATAATATTTATAATTCAGTTGTTTATATTGAATCGATAGACGAAACAACAATTAGAAGTGGATCGGGTTTTGTATATAAAATAGAAGATGGTATAAATTATGTTGTTACTAGTTATCATGTGATAGAGGGCTATACTGATGTATATGTTTATAACAACGAAAAAGAAAAAGTTAAAGCTGATATATTAAACTATGATGAATATACAGATATTGCTGTTTTAACAATAAAAGATGTTTTAAAATTGAAAGAGATCAGTATTGGTAATAGTGATAAAGTAAATGTTAATGATAAAATATATGTAATTGGTACTCCATTAGATATAAGTAATATAAATACTAAAGTTGCTGGTACTATATTATCTGTAAATAAAAAAATAACTATTGAAACTACACATGGTAGTAGTAATTTAAATGTTATTGAAGTAAATGCTAAAGTAGATGATGGAAATAGTGGTAGTCCATTACTAAATAGTATTAATGAAGTAATAGGTATGATGTTTATAAAAGAAAATGATGAAGTTAGCTATGCATTACCAATTAATTTTGTTATGGATATAGCAGAAAAATTAGAAAGTAAAGAATTAAATAGACCTAATTTAGGCGCAGTAATGTGTAATACGACTAATACTGATTTATTAAATGAATATGGAATTAATACAAATCATGATTATGGTGTTGTCCTGCTTGAGGTAAATAGTTTATCTGTATTAGATAATGCTAAATTACAAAAAGGGGATGTAATTACTAAATTTGATAATAAAAAGATTACTAATGTTAATCAATTAAGAGAAGAATTATATAAAAATAAAATAGGTGATAAAATAGAAATAGAATATTATAGGGATGTAACGCCTCATAAAGTTATTATAGAATTATAAGGTATTTAGATACCTTTTTTTTATGGTTGAATATAATAGTGTAGGAGTGATGATATGGCAAAAGTTGTAATTGATGCAGGTCATGGAGGAAATGATCCGGGTGCTAGCGGAAATGGAATAGTAGAAAAAGAATACACACTAAAAATTTCTCAATATATTTATGATAGATTAAGAGAGTTAGGTTTGGATGTTAAAATGACTAGAACTACTGATGAGACATTAAGCCCTACAGAAAGAGTAAATAGAGTTTTAAATGCTTTTGGAGATAGTAGTGATGTATTAGTTATTTCTAATCATATAAATGCAGGAGGTGGCGATGGCGCTGAAGTAATTTATGCGCTTAGAAATAAAGATACATTATCTAATTTGATATTAACAGAAATTGAAAATGAGGGACAAAATATTAGAAAAGCATATCAAAGGAGATTACCTAGTGATACGTCTAAAGATTATTATTTTATGCAAAGAAATACAGGAGATACAGAATCTATAACTGTTGAATATGGTTTTCTAGATAGTACTGGTGATGATGTTAATCAATTAAAAAACAATTGGGAAAATTATGCAGAGGCAGTTGTTAGGGCTATTATAGAATATTTGAATTTAACTTATGTTCCTGTAGAAGGAGGAAATTATTATACAGTAAAAAGTGGAGATAGTTTATGGAGTATAGCTAAAAAATATAATGTAAGTGTATCTGATTTAAAAGAAGCTAATGGACTTACTAGTTCTATGCTTACCATAGGAGATGTCTTAAAGATACCTGTTATAGTGGAAGAAGAACCAAAAGAAAATGTTTATGTGGTAAAAAAAGGAGACAGCTTATATAAAATAGCTCAAAACTATGATACGACAGTAAGTGAAATAATACAGTTAAACAACTTAACCTCTACAGCACTTAGTATAGGTCAATTATTAGAAATACCTGTAACAACAATTACAGAAAATACATACACAGTAAAAAGCGGAGATAGTCTATATAAAATAGCTCAAAATTATAATACCACAGTAAACGAGTTAGTTAATTTAAATAATCTAAGTAGTACAGCATTAAGTATAGGTCAGATATTAAAGTTACCAAGTACTACAACAGGTATGGGAAATACATATACAGTAAAGAGTGGAGATAACTTATATGAAATAGCTAGAAAAAATAATACAACAGTAAGTGACCTCATGAGTATTAATAATTTATCTAGTACTTTACTGAGTATAGGGCAGGTGCTAAAGTTACCAATCACTACAGCAAGTAGTACGTACACAATAAAGAGTGGAGATAATCTATATAAAATAGCTAGAGAAAATAATACAACAGTAAGTGAACTTATGAGAATAAACAATTTAGGAACTACATTACTAAGTATAGGTCAAGTATTAAAATTAAAATAAAAAAATCTTTAGAAAAATTTCTAAAGATTTTTTATAATACTTTTAATAAGTATGGAAATAAGAAGAATATTGCAGCAAAAATAATTACAAATAAAATTACAATAAAAGTTAAATTAGGTCCTTCTTTTTTTTCTTCTTTTTTCATAGTACTATTAGCTTGAGTGTTATTAATAAATTCTTGTTTAGATTGTTCAACTGTAGGTATATTTTGCATTTGTTGTTGAATATATGCTCCGTTGTTAACAGTAGCTGCTGGTTGAAGATTATCTATAGGTTCTACAGGTACAGGTTGAACTGGTTCAACAGTAGGAACAGGTTGTACATTTACTGCTTGATTTTGTTCAGGCACAACATTATTATTTAAATTTTGATTTATTGGTTGACCTGTCATAGGATCAAAATTAATGTTATTATTCATAATATCTTCCTTTCTAATTACTATAAATGGTATTTTTGCTAGGTGTTAATGTTTTTTGGAAAGTTTTTTGTTTAACTTGTTCTTCTTTTTTTATACCATTTTCTTCTTTAATTATTGAGAATTGATCATTTTCTTTCTCTATTTTCATAATGTTATCTAATTCATCAACAATAACGCCTTTTTTTAAATCTACTCTTATAACGCCAGTATCCAGAGTTTGTTGATAATTATTTGCGGCATTGTATAACTCTTTTTCTTCGTTATTTAATAAATCAAAATTGATTTCATGTAAATAATTAAGATTTAAACCCTCTTTTTTTCTTTCTAACTCTTTAAACATATTTTCTGTGTTTCTTTTTGGGTCAGTTGTTTGAAAATTTTGTTGTGTGTGCTGTAAATCTTTCATTTGTTCTTCAATAGGTTTATCAGTTCTAGAATTATCTATAAAATAAGTTTTATCTTCTCCTTTAAAAGAATTATATTGTTTATCATCTATATTAGTAGTTTTGATATTTTCTTTTGCAAAATCTTGTTTTGTTTTAGTAAGTACTCTTAAATTTTCTAACAATTTTACGTAGTCTTCTTCTTTTAGTGTATTGCCAAAATGTTTTATAACTGTTACCATATTATTTTTCTTAAGAAAATCTTGATAGTTATTATTTTTTGTTATAAATTCTTCTAAATTATCATATTTATTTTTATTTAATAAATCCATTATTTTTCTTGCAATTGCCAATTCTTGTTGCCTTTTCATTGGAGTATCAAATATAGGTTTGTATTCTTTAAAATTATATACCATAAGAACCTCCTTATATTATATCAACCTAATTTTAACATTTAATTTTTAAAAAAAATATAGAAAAAACTACTTTTATGTAGTTTTTTTAAAAAATTATACATTTTTTTACATTTTTTTGGTTAAATAAGTTAAACATTCTACATGATATGTATTAGGAAACATATCAAAAGGTGTTAGTTCATTAATTTTATAATATTTATTTAAAATATTTAAATCTCTTACTAATGTCATTGGATCACAAGATACATAAATTATTTCTTTAGCATTAAACTTTATAATATTATCAATTGTTTCTTTATTTAATCCACTTCTAGGAGGATCTACAATTATGATATCTGGATTAAAATTTAATTCTTTTAATTTTTTTCCACTATCACCGCATATAAAATTGATATCACTTAAATTATTTATATCCTTATTTTTTAATGCATCTTTAGTAGCAGATTCATTAATCTCTATACCACTAACATTATTACTATCACTAACAAATATCCCAATAGATCCTGTCCCACAATATAAATCTATTACATTTTTATTTTTACCAACATAATCTTTAATTTTATTATAAAGTTTTAAGCAAGTATTTATATTAACCTGAAAAAATGAATCAGGAGATATTAAATATTTAAACTTATCTAAAGTTTCATAAATATGTTTATTTCCATAAACATGTATATATTTATTATCTATTTTTAAATATATAGAGTTAGCTACTTCAGTTAATGGAGTTATATCTAAATTTTTATTATTTGTTTCAATAATAATCATAAGTTCATTTGAGCCTGTTCTACAAGTTATTTTATTTATATCCTTTAAATTTAGTTTCCTTAAATACTTTATAGAATTGTTTATTATTTTATCACTTATTAAACAGTTATCAATATTTATTATGTCATAAGTATTATTCTTATAAAAACCTATGTTTTCTTTTACTTGAAATGTAACTTTGTTTCTATAATTTATATTTGTATCAGAACTTATAATATTATTAATTTTAATATCTTTATTTATATACTTACGTATTATATTAATTATTTTATCTTGCTTAAATTTTAATTGATCTTTATATGATAAGTGCATTATATTACATCCACCACAAGAGTCATAATAAGGACAATTTACATTAACTCTTTCTTTACTTTTTTCAATATATTTTAAGACACTACCCTCTATATACTTTTTCTTTTCTTTATCAATTTTGATTTCTACTCTTTCATTAGGTAAAGAATTTTCTATAAAGGCAATTTTACCATTTATTTTAGTTATACCTCTACCATAATGATCTAGAGATTCTATTTTAATCATACAACCACCAAAAATATTATATCATTTATTTTTTAGTTGTAGATGTTAATTTTAAAATATCATATAAATTTTTATAAGTTTTACTGTTTTTAGATATTTTATTTATTCTATCTAAAATTATTTTTTTATTTTTTTCTTGTTTACCAAAACATTCAAAATATATATAATTTAACTTATTATCATCCATATTTCTTAATTCGTTATTTATAAATTTTTCTTCTTTTATTTGTTTTCTTGTTTTAAATATATTTTTTTCCTTATTTAAAATATTAAAATCTATGCATCTTTCTTTTAATTTATATACTATTTCTAAAACTTCTAATTCTTCATCGATAAATAAAAATGATTTTTTGATACTATTACCCTTTTTATCAAATTCGATTGCAATTATTGTGTTGTTGTCAGAAAACAAAGCACAGTAATTTATTTTCCCATTCATATTCCATATTTCAGTTTTATTGTATATTTGAAGAAGAAAATCTTCATTTATAAGTATTTTGTTATAAATAAGATTCTTTAATGTTTCTTCATCAACTTTAAAGATAGGTATTTTTTTTATATGTGTTAGTTTATCATTTTTATTCCAATCAAAAAAGTCATAAAGTGTTTCATTTAAATTTAAATAAATATCATAAATATAATTCATGTTTTCCTCCTATAGTTAAAGATAAAATCATAATGATAATACCAATAATAAAATTTAAACATTCAACTCTTCTAATTATAAAGTTAACATATTCAAAAAAATTATACCCAAGACTAAATAAATTTAAATAACAAATTATATATACTGATCCAATAGTAGTTAAACCAAAGCCAATAAGGAATAAAAATATTTTTAATAGCACATAACTCACCTAATAAATTTTATTATATTGATTATTTTTTATTTATTATTTTAAAATTTTATTATATAATTAATTAGGTGATAAAATGGAATTATTAAAATATATTTTTTTGGGATTTATACAAGGAATGACTGAAACTATACCTGTATCATCATCAGGACATTTAATGATTTTTAAAAGAATTATGGATGTTAATGTAGATTTTGATACAATTGCAATACTTACTAATTTTGGTTCTTTAGTAGCTATTATAATATTATTTTGGGATGATATTGTTAAAATCATTAAAAATTTCTTTAAATATATCAAAACTAAAGATAGTAAAGCTAAAGATGAATATAAATATGCTTGGATGATAGTGCTTGGATGTATACCTGCAGGACTAATTGGTGTGCTTGTTAGTTATTTTGATTTATTTGCTAAAATAGAAAATAACATAAAAATAGTAGGTGTTTCTTTAATCATAACTTCTATATTGTTATTTATTATTAGAAATTTTAAAGGAAAAAAAGAAGATAAACAAATAGGTGTTAAAGAAGCTTTGACTGTCGGTTGTTTTCAAATATTAGGTTTATTTCCAGGGATAAGTAGAAGTGGATCTACTATAGTTGGAGGTATGACACAAGGGTTGAAAAGAGACACTGCTTTTAAATATTCATTTATGCTTTATATACCTATGAGTATAGCTGCAATGGCTCTTGAAGTATTTGATTTAAATATAGATCCAAGTTTAATTTTATACTATATAGTAGCTATAATAGTATCGCTTATAGTTACTTTACTTGTTACAAAATGGTTTAGAAAGATTGTAAATAATGGAAAATTAATTTATTTTTCAATTTATTGTTTAGTAGATGGGTTACTTGTAATATTGTTCTTATAGTAATATTTTTAAAAAATCAAAAAAAGATTACTCTATACATTTGGAGTAATCTTTTTAACTTTATAAATACCATGGCCAGATTCTTTTATATTTGCATTTTTAATTTCTTCCTTAGAAATTGTTATGTGATCTAAATCATATACAAAACTTAATCCTATTGTCATATTTTTATAAAGATTAATTGCCATTTCATAATTCTTTTCGTTTATTAATGTAGTTATTGGAATTATATATATATTTAAATATTTTTCAGCTATTCTTTCTTTTATTGGATCATTGTTAAGATATTCAGCAATTCTAGGTCCTAAAATATCATATTCAACTAGTAAAGATTTATATTTTTCGTCTTTTTGCAATATGTTTTTTCTAAAACTTCTCATTGTTTCAAGATTTATGTTGTTATCAGGCATTTCTAATATATTACATAACATAGTAGTTAAATAGCAGCCACTACTATTTGAATGTTCCTGTGAATATCTATGAGCATTTTGAATTGTATAATAGTCCCTGCTATAGGCTTTACAAAAAACTACCGCATTCTAGATCTGTAGCTAAATGTCTTTCCCATTTTCTTTCGCAAATGAATTTCCCATATATATCTCCTGTACTTAAATCTATATAAGTGCACTCTCCACAAGTTTTAGACATATAATCACCTCAACGATTGGTTACTTTATCATTTTTTTGATATATGTCAAATAGAAGTGTGATATAATTAAATAGGGAGAGTTGTATGAGTAAAGTAGTGAAAGATAAATTTAAACATTTTATAATATATTTAATTTCTTTTGGCATAAATTATTTAATGTTTATATTACTTATGTTGTTTGTTAGTGATGAAAACGCTATAGGAATAAATATAGTTAATTTGATAGCTTGGATATTATCTATGATATTTATATTTTATATTGATAAAAAATATGTTCCAGATTTAGTAGATGAAAATAACAGTAGTGAATTGTTTAAATTTATACTTATAAGAATATTTAGTTTAATTGTTGAGACATTAATCATATATATTTTTATAATAATATTGAATAATGATTATTATTTAGTAAAATTAATTAGTTTGTTATTGTTATTTATATTTAATGAGTTCTATGTTAAAAATTTTAAGTACAAATAGTTGTTGATAAAAATAATATGTGATAGAATAATAATATATAAAAGATAATATAAAGGAGACTGAATAATGAATAATATTGTAAATATTAATTTGGAAAAAACGACATTTAAAATTCCAACAAATAAAATTTCGGTTTCTAATAACATTAAAAAACTTAATTTACACGACATGGTAATGCCTGATATTTTGGAAACAAAATTAACAAATTTAGATTTAAAGGAATATAGCCTAGAAGAATTAACTAATGAAAGTACTAAAGAAGCACAAAAATCTATAAGTAAGATAGATAGCACAGGTGAAATAGAAAATTATACGGAATATCAAGAAGTTATGCTAGCAAATTTAAATATTTTTCAAAACAAACCATTAGATAATTTAGATGGTGGAATTGCTATACAATTACCTAGTGGAGAACTAGTAGAATTTAATGGAACAACAAGGACAGAGTTTTGCGATTTTATTGATTCTTTGGATGAGATTCCAGATGATCAAAAAGAAAATTTAAAAAACAAGTTTCATGGTAAATTTAAAAAATTTGAAGGAAAGACAATAAGTGAAATTTATAATGAAATAAAATTTTCGGATGAGTTTACTGAAGAAGAAAAGTTAATTCTTAAAAACCTAAAAGAACAATATGGTTTAGGTTCACTTATACTAGTGGAAGTGGTTACTGAAGGTGATTTTGATGCTGTAGTTTTTCGAGAAAAAGATCCTAGAACAGGTGAACTTGGAGATTATTTAGTATCATTTTCTCCCACTGATGCTTCAGAATTGGGTGATATTCTTTTCGATGCTTATCCGATTATTAAAGAAATTATACCAGATTTATTTAATGGTAATTATGATAAAATAAAGGAAGTTATGAAAAGACTTACGGATATAGATATAAATGAATATTTATCTCATTATGAAGAACAACAAAAAGAGGCGAGCAAATTAGCTTTAAAATACTATAAAAAGGCTATAAATGATAGTGTAAAAATTAACATTCATGGATATTCATTGGGTGGTAATTTAGCTGAAAAGGCGTTTTTAGGTGTTTACTCCTTGGAAAATCTTAGAAAAATAGTAGAACCATATGTAAATAATGTTAATTCTACTTTTTCACAAGGCATTTCAACAATAAAAGATATAATAAATAATGATATGAGTATAGGAGATAAAATTTCATATTTTTCTAGAAGTTTGTTTAATATGCATCAATCCGTATTCAATCCAGACTTGGAAGTAAATACAAATTTTGCTAATAATCATATTGGCAAGTTAGTATTATTTAATCCTTATCATGCAGAATTATCTCGTGGAGAAGAACAAATGATTGAATCTTATGATGATGCTAAAATATATTCTGTATCTGGAGATGCTGTTTCTTCTGTTTTTGGATATTTAGGTGAAAAAACAAAATATATACAATCTAATTGGAAAACCTTATATGATACAAATACTGAAAAACTTTTTGATACTGCTCAAATTAATGAATATCTTGGGTGGCTAGATCCTTTTTATGCTGTTAATGATATTGTTATGATTGCCGCTACTGGTGCCTTTATTCATCCAGCAGGTATACTTGCTTTATCTCCAACACAAACAAATAAAGATTTATTTAATTCGTTTTCAGAAAATTTTAGTAAGATATTTGGAGGACCACATCTTATTTCAAGTATTCAGGAAACCCAATTTAATGATGATGGTACTATAGTAAGTACTACTGGAGCTAAATGGAGTGAAATTTCTTCATATTTGTTTGGGGTTCCAGATGCGCTTGGATCTATGAAAGTAGAAATTGATAAAATTTTAGATAGTGGGCTTGTACAGGTTGGTCAATTCATATTAGAGCAAGGTTTAGATTTAGCTGAACTATTTGAGGGTATTGGATATGGTGTTGCAGATTTATGGAATAGTATATTTTAAAATGAGGTGATTTTATGGATTTAAATAAATATTTACCACTTGGTAGTATTGTAAGTTTAAACGGTAAAGATGCTAAATTAATGATAATAGGATATAAACGAAAAAACAGGGAAATTAATAAAATTTTTGATTATTCTGGATGTATGTATCCAACAGGTATCTTTATTCCCTCGTCATATTCTTTATCATTTAATCATGATCAAATAGATAAAGTATATTATGTTGGGTATAAAGATGATAAGTATAAAAAATTATGTGAATTATTAAATAGAATTGATGAAAAACAGGAGGAAATGGTTGATGGAAAATAAAGAATTATTAGAAAAAATCAAAAAAAATAGTATAGGGGAAAACAAAAGGGATAAATATATAACAACAACAAAAAAAATTAGTAAAGCTTTAATATCTACATTATTTGCTGTTGTATTTTCGGTTAGTATGATTGCTTGTTCAAATGTTAATAAAAACTTTGATTATGAGTCTGTAGAAAGTTCTTTTCAAGAGTATAATCAAAATAAAGAAATAGATATGAGTTTGGTTGATCAATATTTGATAGCATATCGTTCAAGAGTTTATGAATATATAGTGTCTAGTGGAATAGATAATGAAAGTATAAGAGAAGGAACTACAACTATTGAAGATTATAAAGCTGTTTTGGATTTGAGTGAAGATGACTTGGTTTTTTACTATAATTTATTAGGTAAACAAGAATGTGAAAAAGTAGTACAAGCTTTAGGATATAAGAATTGGAATGATTTTTTAACAAGAAATAATCATTTAAATGAACTTGGTAATCCTGAATTTAAAGAATGGACTAATTCTGAATATAGAGAAATAACAAAAATAATGAGAGAAGAGAAAGTAAGATGAATATAGAAACAGTAAAAGTAGAAAATAAAAATTATTATATAGTTAATGAATTGGAAGCAAATAATAATTTATACTTATATTTAGTTAATGAAAATGATAATAGTGATATTATAATACGAAAGAAAGTAATTATAAATGATGAGGAATTTTTAACTGGTCTTGATGATGAAGAAGAATTTAATATGGTAATGAAATTATATTTAGAAAGGTTTAGTAATTAGTGTGATTAGTGAAGAATTTTTGCCTATAGGTAGTATAATAAAGTTACATAATTTAAAATCAAAAGTTATGATTGCTGGATTTTGTTTAAAAAATAATGATTCAATATATGATTATTGTGGTGTGTTATATCCTGGAGGAATAAAAGATAAAAATTCATATTTATATTTTTATAAAAGTGATATAACTCAAATTGTAAAAATTGGACCTATTGATATTGAAAGTATTGTTCTTCTAGAAAAAGTAAAAGAGTTTTTTCGTAATTCCAAGAAGGAAACAAAGGGATACTAATTCTTTTCTTTTTTATAAAAAAAACATAGAGAAATGAGGATAAAAAATGAGAAGTAAAAGTATATGTTGTTTCTTTTTATTAATAATTTCATTAATGATGTCAACTTCATGTTTTTATTCAAATGAAGAAAAAGAATTAGTAAAAAAATATGAAGAACAAGCTAAAATAAATGCAGTTAAATATGTAAAATCTAAATATGGTTATGATGCTAAAGTTATTTCTGCAAAAGCAGCAAAAAACACTAATTCAATATCACCTATTCCAAATTATACTCCAACAGGATATGTTTATGTTAAGCTAAAAGTAAACAAAAAAGAATTTTATGTTTATATTACTGGAGAACAAGAATCAATAGATGGTAAAGATAATTATCAGCAAGATGAGATAGAGAAAGATTTACTTGAATTATTAAAAACTAATATTGGTATATCGCCTTATAATTATTCTGTAGAATATCCAAATTCCACGATTTATAATAATACAGAAAATTCAAATTTAATTAAAGAATATTATAATAAAAACAATCTGAGTGATGTTCTTCAATACATAAAAAAAATATAATTATATTATATTAATTATAACAATTTGAATGAATTAAATTTAACTAATATTTTAGGTGATATAAATACAACAAACGTTTCTTTAATAAATTTCAAATCAATAGATGATTATGAAAAATTTCTTAAAGAAAAATCAAATGAAAAAAGTGGGTGTCAATTGGATTGTGATGATAGGTATATAATTTATAAAAATAATGAATTAATAATCAACAAAGGAAATGTGCAATATTATCAATATAATAAAAATACCTATAACAATGAAGTATATATATATTCCAATGATATAAATCCTATAAAAATTAGTCTTTCAAATTTAAATCTAGAAAAAATAAAAAATGAAATGTATAAATATAGCTATTATGATTATAAAAACAAAAAAATAATAAACATATCGAATGTATATACAATTTCTAAAACATCATCTGAATTCAATATATATTTTCCAATTTATAAAAATTTTAAATACGTTGATAGTAATGAATTGATTTTTGCATATCAATGTTATAAAAATGACATGGAATATTATTATTTTGAGCCTAATATTGTAGAAAAGACTTACACATCTTATTATTTTTATAAAGAACATTTTTCTGGTTGTGATTTAGATAAAGATATTAATTTTGTACTTTTAAAAATTGATGATTAATTTTTTAAAATAAAAACTTACGAATCTTAATTCGTAAGTTGTTTTTAAATGGTGCCTGTGGTCGGACTCGAACCGACACGATATTGCTATCATTGGATTTTGAGTCCAACGCGTCTACCAATTTCACCACACAGGCAAGTAATTAAATTATATCATACTTTGATATAATTTAATACATTTTTTAAACTTCTTCTTTATATTTTGAATCGAATAGATATTTTTCATCATCTATTATTTCTTGTTTTTCTTCTAGTTTAGGAAGTTCTTCTATACTACCTAAACCAAAATAATCTAAGAATCTTGGTGTTACATTATAAAGTCTAGGCCTACCAGGAGCGTCTGATCTACCGACTTCTTCAATTAGACCTTTAAGTAATAATTTTCTAACAACGTAACTAGAATTAACACCTCTAATATTATCAACATCTACTCTAGTAAGTGGAGCATTGTAAGCTATAATAGCCAGTGTTTCTAATGCAGATTGACTTAAGATAGAACTTTCATCGTCTATAGCTAATTTTTTATAAAATTCTTTATGTTCTTTTTTTGTGGTTAATTTAAAATGATTACCTAAAAACTCTATTTGAATTCCTCTGTTTTCATTGGAATAATCATTATATAATTCTTTTATTATTAATTTAACTTCTTCAATATCTTTTTCAATAACATTAGATATTTCTTCTAAAGTTAAACCATCTTCACCACTTAAAAATAATAATCCTTCTACTATTGCTTTCATTCTACACCTTTTTCTTTAATAATAATATTTTTAAAATTGTGTTCTTGCTCAATCTCAATTTCTTGCTTTCTAGACATTGCTAATATAGATATAAAAGTTATAACTACATATTCTTTTGTATAAACTTCAAAAAGATCAGTAAAATTAACTTTCTTTTTCTTTTTTAATATATTTCTAATTTCCTTACTTCTAATAGATACACTATATTCTTTATTAGTTATTTTAGTATTTAAAGGTTTCTCAAGTTCTTTTTGTTCTAAGAATTTAGATAAAGCTTCCATTAAATCATTTAAATCTACCCCATAATCTATTTTCTCATCATCTTTATAGTCTAATAAATTATCTGGTTCTCTAGTATAAATTTCTTGTCTATATTCTTCCAATTCTTTAAAAGTACTAGTCATCTTTTTATATTGTTCGTATTCAAGTAATCTATTAATTAATTTTTCTTTTGGATCTTCTTCAAATTCATCATCTTCAATATCACTTTTTGGTAGTAATGAAGATGATTTTATTTCTATAAGTTCAGCAGCCATAACTAAGTATTCTGAAGCTATATCTAGATTTAATTCTTCCATTTTTTGTATATAATCTAAATATTGTTTAGTTATCTCATCTATACTTATTTCATTAATGCTTATATTTGATTGTTTAATTAAATGAAGTAATAAATCAAGAGGGCCTTGAAATTCATTTATATTTATTTCATACTTCACAACTATCAACTCCATAAGTATTATAATTGATTTTAAAAAATTTTACAAGAAAAACTATATTTTTAGTTGTTTTTGTTGTATAATGTTTTTAGATATTATAATAAAGGGATGATGTTATGAAGAAGAAAATATTGATATTTTTAATAATGATTTGTATTTCACTTTTTCTGATGCCTAATGTTTTTGCTAATCCAGATTTAGAAGGTTCAGGTGGTACTGAAGGTGGTAGTGGTGGAAATGCAGATGATTATGGATTTTGGAATAAAAAATTTGGGTTTAAGATAAGAGTTTATAACAGTGATAATATTCAACAAGGAAACACTATAGAAATAAAAGCATATGATGGCAGTTGGAGTATAAGTGCTCTTGAAGGATGGTTTTCTGGTAGTGGTGACTCTTGGTCTTCAGAACCTACAAAACTTTATGACTATTTAGGAATCCCTTATACTGGTAAGAGCAATAACTATTCAAAACTTAAAAGTATAATTAATGGTGCGGGTATAAATTTGCAAAAAGGGGATTATGTATTAATAGAACCTTTTACACAAATCGGTAATAAGTGGTACTCTTTTAGAGATATAATAACTAATGAATCTATAGCAGAAAAAGGGCTTCCTTTTCATGAATGGTATAAGAATGCGGCGATGCCATTAGCAAATGCAGCTAAAGTTGGTGTTGATATAACTGTAGGAGGACACAAATATGTTGCTCCAAATAATGTTTGTGACCAAAAAGCTTATGGGAAATATACTTCTAAAGATTTTTGTGGATACAAAAATAACAAGTATATTGGTTTTGGTATAACTGTTGTAAAGGCTGAAAATATGTATCCTACAGGTAATTTAACTATTGTAAAAAGGGATAAGGATTCTTGGGCAAGAATAAGTGGAGCAGGTTTTAGATTACATAGTGGACATAATTGTACAGGAACTATTATTAATAGAGGAATAACTGCTAATCTTAATGATTCTAGTCAATTTGAAGTAAAAGGATTAAATCCTGGAAATTATTCTATATATGAAGTCATAGTACCAAGTGGATATGCAATTCCTGATAATAGGTGTACTAATGTAACTATAAAAACAGGAGAAACTTATGTTGCAACAATTACAAATGATAAGTTAGGTAAGTTAATAATAACTAAAAAAGATAGCAATACTCAAGATAATTTAAGTGGGGTGGGATTTACATTATACTCAGATGCATCATGTTCTAGTATAGTTAAATCTCAAGTTTTAACTGGAAGCGATGGTAAAGCAACTTTTTCTAGTTTACAACCAAATAAATATTATTACTATAAGGAAACCACAACACCGTCAGGATATGTTGCTGACGTTTCTTGTAAATCTGCATATGTAAGTTCTGGAGATAATAATCAAACAGTTTATAATACTCCAAAGGGAGATTTGAAAATTTTTAAAAAAAATAGTAGTAATGACAAATTATCAGGATTTGGAACAAATACAACTAAATTTCAATTATTCAGTGATAGTAGTTGTAGAAACTCAGTTACCAATGCTTTTGATGTTAATGGTGGGGGAATAGCTCAAAGTCCTAAACTTACACCAGGTACTTATTATTTGAAAGAAGTAGAAGTAAAAACGGGATATCATAAACCAGAATTAGGTGATACTTGGTATTGCGATAGAGTAGTGATTGAATCTGGGAAAACACTTGAATTAACTATAGAGAATAAAACAGAGTGTGAATATAAATTCAAAAGTAACATGTCAATGAAAGAAAGAATAGATTTGTATAATCATATAAAAACAACATATTCTGGCACAAATTTTAATGCTCTATTAGATATGGGGAACATAACAGCAGCTGATGCTTGTAGAAACATTGAAATAAATAGACAATATAATACATCTTGTCTTGGGGCCGAAAGTTTTAGTACAGGTCAAGATAATTTTACTAATACTAATGTTTCTATGTTTACTGAAAAATATGGTAGTTATACTTTTTGTTTAACTACTTACAGTCTTAATCCAAAAATTTCAACAACATTCCCAACTATAAAAACTGGTCAAAATATACTTCCAGGAATAGGTAATGGTATAGTGACAACAGGAACATTAAAAAGAATTTGTTACAATTATGGTGACACAGCAGCTACTTTGAATACAGATACAAATTATTCAAATTTTAGTTATGATAAATATGTAACAACAGAAGTATCATTGGATGGTCAATTATTAGTAAAAAAATTAGATGAAAATGTAAGCGACCTAAATAATGCTACTATTGTTGCTGATTATACATTACCAGTTATGTATGCTTCAAATAAAGATGGAAGAATATATTATGGTTCTTGTCCATCAGGAGAATTGTGTAAAACATTGGATAGAGGTATAATAAGTAAATTTAATTTGAATCCAGGAACAAAAAAATTAGATTTTAACATAGCTTTAAATTCTAGAAATAAAAATATAAGTTATTGGGATTTAGATAGTAGCGCAGATTGTGAATATACAGTAGATAACGAATTAATAGATCTTAATAGTAATATTTATTTAGAATTTAGAATAGTAAATACCAATAGTGATAATTTGTTTTTAGATAAAGTAGGAAATATAAGAGATGCAGGATTAAACTGGCAAGGTTATGAAGATATATTAAAAACTAATAACAATAGTTATAATCATACAGGTGCAGGAGTGAAATATGAAATAACATTAACTCCTTCTATAATAGAAGATATAAGAGATTATAATAAAGGTAAAGAATATGATGATTATAATTTCACTTGTAAGAATGATGGAACTATTTGTATAAGTAACTATTTAACACAGTTAAGAGATGATGGTATTTTAGAAATAAATAACAGTTCGAAAAGAAGTTGTGTTGAAAGTACTAGAACATCTTGTTAAAAAATAAAGATATTAAAATCTTTATTTTTTTTTATGTTTGGTGTATAATAATTTAAGAATAGGAGGGATATATGTGATACTAAAAAAACCATATGCATTTTTTATCAAAATGTTTAAACCTATACATTTAGTATTATCTGGTATAGTATTATATTTAGTTTTTTTAAGTAATAATATACTGAAGTTTTTAAATGATTACATATATTCTGCTGAAACTTTAGCTGGAAAAGAAATTATTGAACCTTTAATTAATAATTTCTTATATATTATTCCTGTAATAGTTATTATTTTGTTTTTATTATTATTGAGTATTATGTTTAAGAAAAATAAGCCTGTAATATTTTATTTTATTGGGATTTTCTCATTTATAATAATCTTAGTTATAAACGTA
This sequence comes from Bacilli bacterium, assembly GCA_017536505.1. Classification (GTDB taxonomy): domain Bacteria; phylum Bacillota_I; class Bacilli_A; order RF39; family UBA660; genus UMGS1613. The sequence goes on along the minus strand of JAFXHG010000038.1, from coordinate 51,822 downwards.
TATACAGTTAATTTTTTAAATACTTTGATTGAAAATATAGTATCTGTAAAAACTATTAAACTAATACATGATTTAGTACTTATAAATATGATATTAGAATGTGTTTCTTTTATACTATTATTCTCACGTGGTATAGGGATAGATTTTAAAAAATTTAATTTTAATTCAGATTTATCAAAATTTGAAATTAGTGAAAGTGATAAAGAAGAATTTGAAGTTAATATTGATATAGATTTTAATGAAAAGAAAAGAAGAAGAAAAGAAAGATTAAGAAAATTAAAATATTTATATGTTGAAAATAAATTTTTGGCTAATATTACAATAATAATAGTAGTTGCTTTAATAATTTTTATTAGCGTTTATTTCATAATTAAAAATAATAAAATTAATAAGGAGGGTATTTATTACAATACTGATTCATTTGTGTTTAAAGTAAATAATACAACTATGTTAAATACGGATTACCAAGGACACAAGATAACTGATAATTATTTAATTGTAGTTAATGCTAATGTAAAATCTAATCGTTATAACAACTCTTTATATTTAAATGATTTTAGCTTAAAAATAGAAGATCTTAAGTTTAAACCAACTAAAAAATATTATGATTCTTTATTGGATTTAGGTAATTTTTATGACGAACAAACTTTGTCTTTTGAATATACAGATTATGTTTTTGTATATGAGATACCTGAAAAATATATAGAAAGTGAAATGTTCTTTAGTTATAGTAGCGAAGGAAATGTTATTGATATTTTGATTGAACCTAAAGAAATAATTAATAGTGAAATGTCGGAAAGTAAAAATATGAATGAAAAATTAATGTTTGAGGGTCCATTAAGTGGTGTTGAGTTTAATATTAACAACTATGAATTAAATAATAAATTTTTGATTCAATATGACTATTGTATTAACGAAAATGATTGTATTTCTTCTAAAGAATATTTAAGACCTTCTATAAATGAAAATTATGACAAAGCTATTCTGAAATTAAATATTAATTATAAATCTACTAGTGATTTAGATATTAATTCTTTTTATAAACTTTTATCTAAGTTTGGATTTGTGTCATATAAAATAGGTGATAATTGGATTAATACATATAAGTTTGAGGAAATAAAAAGTAAAAGAGTTTCTTTGAAAAATGATGTTTATATTGGTGTTAATTCAAACATTATGAATGCAGAGTCTATAAAAATTGTATTTGATGTTAGAGGATTAAGATATGAATATATATTAAAGTAGGTGAATTATGAAGAAAATATTATTATTTTTATTAATTGGTTTTGCTTTTATAAATTGCTCTGCTTTAACTTATAGAGGTTGTGACTATTCTACCGTATCTAGAATGAAATCTATAGTAAGCAATATTAATGTATCATATGATTATACAATTATAGATAATGAACCTTATTTTAATGTAACTATAAATAATTTAACTAATGATATATATTTTTTAGATACTACTACAGGTAAAAATTATTATTATAGTGATACTAATAATGGGGAAATTACGATATATGATTATAATAGAACTTCAGGAAGATATAAATTCTATTCAAATATTGGTGATTGTTATGGCATATCTTTAGGAACAAAATATTTTGATTTTCCAATATATAATAGATATTACAATCATGAACTTTGTTCTGATGTACCTAATTACAGCTTGTGTCAAAAGTGGGTTAATGTTAATTATTCTGAAGAAGAATTTGAAAAATTAGTTTTTGATTATAAAAATTCTAAAAATAATGTAGAAGAAGAAAAAATACAAATTGAATATGAAAAAAATATTATAGATATAATTGTTGATTTATATATTAACTATTATTACTACTTTTTAATAGGCCTTATATTGATTTGTACAACTATAATTATTGTGAATAACAAAAAGAATAGGTTTAAATTATAAAAGTTCTGTTTTATGAACTTTTTTTTGTTTTTTTTATTGTTAAAAAACAGAATATGTGTTAAAATTGTTATGTATAGTAGAGACTATATTATTAGATGGTAGGTGATATGTTGAAAGAATCTATATGGGGATATGCCATTCTCACTTTAGGGATTCTTGCAGTTGGAATTATTTGGTTTTTTGCTAATACAACAAGAACAGATCAACATAATTACAATTTACTTAAAGAGACAACGGAAGCTGCTATGTTTGATGCATTGGATTTAGCTACTTACAGAAAATGTAAGGAATCTGATCCTGAAAGTGAATGTGTAAGAATAGAAGAAGAAAAATTTGTTGAAAGTTTTATTCGTAGATTTGCAGAAAATGCTGATTTGTCTAATACATATTTAATTGAAATATATGATGTTAATGAAACACCACCTAAAGTTAGTTTGAAGGTTTCTAGTACACAAGATACGAGTGCTACTGGAGAAATTATTGAATTTAATATAGTCAATAATATAGATGCTATATTAGAAACTAAGTATAAAAATTAAGATTTGAGAGGAGAATAAGAAGATGAATAATTTTATGATAGGTTTAAAAAGATTTTTTACAAATAAAAATGTTGTTACAATTATATTAGTTATAGTAATATTGGTTGTGCTTTATTTTGGATATAGTGGAAGTATAAAGAAACAAACTAATCCAGTAAATATGCCAACAGCTGCAGAAAAGATAGCACCAAAGACTAAAATTACTAATGAACTTATTGTTTATAAACAAATACCTGCTAGTATGATTGATGAAAATGCAATTAGAAACATTACATTAATAGTAGATAGATATACTAATGTTAATGTTACAATTCCTGCTGGCAGTTTATTTTATGAAGAATGGTTAGTGGATGAAGATAAGTTACCTGGAAATTGGATTGAACAATTAGATTATGAAAAAGGTGAACTTGGATACTATATGGATGTTAACGTTGAAAGTACATTAGGAAATAATGTTTTACCTGATACATATATAGATATCTATATGAAAGCTACTGATGAAAATGGAACTGTTATGTTTGGAAAATTAATGAAAAATATAAAAGTTTTAGTTGTTCATGATGGTAGTGGAAATAATGTATTTGATGATACTGCAAATATTGGATCTCCATCTAAAATTGGTTTTGCTGTAAGTCAAGATTATTACATTTTACTTAAAAAGGCAGAATACTTAAACATTGATTTAGTTTTAGCGCCTAGAGGGGCTACAGTACCTACTGACGATTATGTAATTGTTACTAGTAGTACTTTAAGAGATTATATTGATGCTCAAACAATAACTGTTGAAGAAGATGTTATTACAGGGGAAGTAGAAAATCCAACTGGAGAAGAAACAGTTGAAGGAAACAACAATCAACAAGTAGTGGAGTAAGATGCACGATAATATATTTGAGGGAATGGACTTTGGGCCCCTTAAAGAATATTTAGAAAATGATGATGTTACAGATATTTCTTATAGCAACAATGGGCAAGTTTGGTTAAAGACTTTGTCTAAGGGGATTTTTAGAATAGAAAATCCTGCTATAAACAATTCTTTTATGGAAAAATTGGCTTTCCAATGTTCGAATGTTATGGGTAAAAGTTTTAATGCGGCACATCCTTTCTTGGATAGTGAAAGTGCAGAACTTCGTATGAATTTTGTGCACGATTCTATCGCTAGAAACGGAATTGCTTGCGTTATACGTAAAACTCCAGCTAAAATTCGTTTAGAAAGAAATAAAATATTAAAAGAACAATATGTAACAGAAGATATTTTAGATTTCTTGATTACTTGTGTGCATGGACACTGTAATATAATAGTTTGTGGAGAAACTGGTAGTGGTAAAACTGAGTTTGTTAAGTTTTTAGCTGCTAATACTCTTGAGAATGAAAAATTGATTACTATAGAAGATACTTTGGAATTACACTTGGATAGAATATACCCAAACAGAGATATAGTTGCTATGAAAACAAATAATATAGCAAGTTACTCTGATGTTCTTGTTACTTGTATGAGACAAAACCCTAAGTGGATATTACTATCAGAAGTTCGTAGTGCAGAAGCGGTAATGGCTGTTAGAAATTCTATTTCTTCAGGACATTATATTTTATCTACAATACATGCAGATAAAGCTGCTTCTATACCAAATCGTATGTATAGTTTGCTTGAAACTAATCAAGATATAGATCAATTTTTAAAATCAATTTATAGATATATTCAACTTGGAGTATATATAAGAGGATATCAAGATAAGGTTTCTAAAAAATTCGTTAGAGAAATTGCTGAAGTTACAGAGTTCTATGTAACAAAAGATAACGAGGCTAAATATAATACTCTTTATAAAAAATCCCCTGATGGGACTGTTTATAGAAACAATCCTAGTGAATATTTAATTGAGTATTTAGAAGCTCAAGGTGTAAAACTTCCTAATGGTTTTATAAAAGAAGAATTAAACAATAAAGAAGAAAAGGTAGTAAATAATATACCAATACAAAAAAATGAAATAATTTTTGAATAGGAGGGATAATATGAATATAACTTTGCTTTTTATAATAGTTGCTGTATTAATAATATTTATAATTATTTATAGAAGCAATGTTGGAGAACAAACTTACAAATTTATTAGTAAGCAAGGTAATAAATTATATAGCAAAGTAGCTCCTTATACATATAAAGAAATTCGTAAAAAAATAAAGGAATTAAAACAAGATTATACGCCTCAGCAATATATAGGACAAGTAATATTATTCGCATTAGGTGGAGGAATAATAACTTATTTATATTTTTATAATTTAGTTATTTCTATAATATATGCGCTTATTGCTGTAGCTGCTGTTCCGTATTTAAGTTATTTGAGATGTAAAAGATTATATAGTGAATTTATTTTTGAACAAATTCAAGTTTATACAACTAACGTAATTATGGAATTTGCCACTACTCAAAGTTTTGTTAAAGCTTTGGAAGGGGTATATTCATCTGGAGTATTAGAAGATCCAGTAAAAGCTGATGTAAAAGCTATGATAGATATGGCATATGAAAACGGGACTATTAATCAATCATTAGAATATATGAATGAGAAATATGATTATTATATGGTAAGAAATATGCATCAATTATTCCTTCAAATAACAAATGAAGGTAGTAAAGACTCTAGTGAATCTTTAGAAAATATGTCTCAAGATATAGATATGCTTGTAGAAGCTGTTTATAGAGATAGAATTGATAGAGAAGCATTCTATAAAAAATTTGTTACTTTCGGTCTTATATTATACTTAATGATTGCTCTTGTTCAAATAATGTTAGGAGATACTTATCAACAGATGTTAGATTTGTGGTATGTAAATGTTATGCTTCATTTAATAGTTGTAATTAATACATATTTCTTGCTTGCGGGAACTAAATTTTACAATGAGAATGTGGGGGCTGAATAATGGAATATATAATAGTAGCGATCGCAGTTGTAATTATATTTATGTATAATAATATAATTGAAACTAAAAGTATAATAAATCAAGTAAATCCTTTTTTGAAAAAATTAATGGAAAAGGATTATGAATTCTTACTTAGAGTAAGATATAAAGATGCTGATATTGATGTTAATGCATTATTCTCAAGAAGAATAAGAGATGGTGTATTAATAACAATCGTATTAATATTTATGCTTGCAATAACAGGATATTTGAACTATATGTTCGCACTATTTTGTTTTGTTGCAGGATATATGGTGTTTAAAAGTGGGTATACTAAATTAAAAAGTTATTATAAAGCAAGATTACATTATATGGATTCTATGCTTCCATATTATTTAAAAAGTTTAGAAATACTTGTGCAACATTATACTGTACCAGTAGCACTTTCAAGGAGTATAGATACTGCTCCTGAGATATTTAGACCAGGACTTAGAAGATTAGTTGCTAAAATAGATGAAGGTGATGCAACTATTCAACCTTATATTGATTTTGCTAATGAATATCCAGTTAGAGATTCTATGAGAATGATGAGACTTTTATATCGTTTAGGATTAGGATCTCAAGAAGATAAACATGAACAAATAATGATGTTTTCTAGAACAGTATCATCTCTTCAAAATAAAGCAAGAGAGATAAAATATAAAGATCGTCTAGAAAATATGGAAAAAAGAACTATGGTAATGTTATTCGTAACTGGTGGTGGAGTATTACTAGTATTATTTATGTCAATGACAATTCTTATGGGAATTTAATTGATAATTAAGTTTGATTTGTGTTATAATAAAAATGTATAGATAACGAAAGTAGGTGATTAAATGAAAGAAGCAGCAGGAGAAGCAAATATGACAGTAATAACAATAGTATTAATCGCAATAGTACTTGGGGTTGGTACTTTAATAGTAAATAATTTGATGAAAAGCTCATCTATGAAAGCAGCTTGTGCGGAAGCTGGAGGAATGTGGGTTAATAATTCTTGCGGAATAAAATGTTCTGCAGATAATGCTGGTGGGTATACTTGTCAAAGTACATTAACTTGTTCTAACAATAATGGAACCTGGACTTGTAGCTAAGCAAGACCATAACGTTATTTTATAATTTAGGAGGTAATAATGTATGAAGGAAAGTATTGGATATACAGTTACATTAAATATAGTAATTACTTTTATAATAATTGTATTTGCTTTCCTTTCTGCAGCTCTTATTTATTTTAAAAGTAATAAAGTAAGTAATGTGATTACTGAAACTATAGAAAAATATGAAGGATATAATAGTTATTCAATAAGTGAAATAAGTACTAAACTTACATCATTAGGATATAACAGAAATTCTGTTAATTGCACTAGTTATTATAATAGAATTGATTCTAATGAAAGAAATAAGTGTAGTACTAGTTTAACTAACGGTACAGATGGTTATTGTGTTTTTGTATGTAGAGAAATAACTTCAGATGATGAATGGTATTATTATTATAAAATTAGTACGAATATGATGATCAATATTCCAATAGTAAATAATTTGTTGAATATTCCTATATTTTCTAATACTAATAGATTATATGATTTTGCTTGTCAAAAAGCTTCTTGTTAATAAATAGGATGTGATAAAATGAGAGATTCCATTGGTGGAAGTATGTTATTAAATTTAGTTATAATTTTTGCTGGATTGATAATAGTCCTTTTTATCAGTATTCTATCATATTCAAAAGCATATAGAATTAAAAATAGAATTGTTGAAATTATAGAAAAATATGAAGTATATAACCATACAAACGATAATGTGGTAAATGATGCAGTTGATGAATTAAATCCGGATTTAATGAGTGCTGGGTATGATGCATCAATGCCTAATAGATGTGCAAATATTAGAAATAGATTAATTTCTAATGAAAATGGAAAATATTATGATGCAGATTTATCTGCTAATCTTAATACATATGGTTATAATTACTGTGTTTTTGAGATGAATAAAAGTGTAAATAAAAATGGAAAACACTATGTTGTTGTTACTTTTATACGTTTTGAAGTTCCTATAATCGGTGATGTATTAACTTTCCCTGTTTATGGAGAAACAAAAACACTTGGGAAAACTTATGATTATTAAAAAAGGGGAGATATAATGAACGTTATTGTATCGAATAAAAATCAATTATTATTAGAAAATTTAGGAATAGATGTTATTAAAGATATGAATGGAGAGTTTGAAGTAGATGAGATTATCGCTACTTTTCAAAATTTCTTTTATCAAAGAATGATACTTGATATTACTGCAATTAAGAATTATACTGATATAGTTAATCTGCAAAAATTGTCTATTTCTTTAGATATGCAAAAGTTAATTTTATTGTTAGATGGAACAGAGGCTACAAGTAATCCTACTTTTTTATCTAATTTAGTATCTATGGGAATATATAATTTTACAAAAAATGTAGAAGGTATTCAATATTTATACAATACTCCTAATACATATCGTGATGTTGCACAATTTCATAGATTAGATGCAACTTTTGGTAATGCAGCTATGGCTAATCCAAAAGCACAAGTAGCAGTTCCTGTTGTAGAACAAGCACCACAACAAGAATTTTATGGTACTAGGGTTATTGGTGTAAAAAATATTACTAAACAATCTGGTGCGAGTAGTTTAGTATATATGATGAAAAATGAATTAAGTAAACATTATAAAGTAGTTGGTATTGAAGTTGATAAAACTGATTTCAATTATTTTAGGGATAGGGATTTAGTTTCTACAATTACTAGTGAAATAGGTAGTGTTATTAATAAACATAATGATAAAGATGTAATTATTATTGATATAAATAATAGTATAGTTGCTGAAGGCTTTTGCCAAGAGGTATTATATTTAATTGAACCATCTATTATTAAATTACAAAAATTGATGACTCTTAATGCAGCTGCTTTGCAAGGGTTAAAAAACAAAAAAATAGTATTGAATCAAAGTTTACTTAGCACTAGTGAAGTAGCTAATTTTGAGTATGAAGCTAGAGTAAAAGTTTTTTATAATTTAATTCCTTTAAACGAAAGATCTAAAAAATTATCAGAACTTAATAAATTATTAGTTAAACTTGGATTTAATAAACAACAAAGTGAAATTTAGGGGGAGTTATGAAGAAAAAGGTTTTAATTGTTAGTTTTATTTTGTTAATTAATTTAATTTTTATTGACATTGTTGGTGCAGAAACGTATAATAATTACACATCTGCTGTTACTAGTTGTGGTAATGGTATGTTAACTAAAATACCTACAATGGTGCCAAAAGTTATTAGTATTATTTATACAATAATTCAAATAGCTGTTCCTATTGTGCTTGTAATAATGGGGTCATTAGATTTTATGAAAGCCATAACAGCAGGAAAAGATGATGAAATAAAAAAAGGTCAACAATTGTTCATTAAAAGACTTATATATGCTGTTTTAGTTTTCTTGGTTTTTATCGTTGTAAAACTTTTAATAAGTGTAGTTGCAGATAACACATCAAGTGATATAATAGATTGTGCAGAGTGTTTTATAAAAAATGAATGTGATTAATAGGTGATTATATGAAGAAGATTTTAACATATATTTTTATATTGTTTGCTACTTTAATGTTTTTAAGTAATGTAGATGCAAAAGAACGAATTGTTTGTAATTATACTGCCAAATCTATAAATGAATGGGAAGTGGAATATTCTAAAACTTTAAGTTTAGAGTTAATACTACATGATAATTACATGGAAGCAGAAAAAATTTTTTATACTATAACTCCATTTTCAGAATGTAGTGAAAAATTAAAAATTTATGCATCTCATTTTAGTGATCAGCAAGTAAGAGATTATTGTAAAAAAAAGAGTTATAACTATTCTCCTTCGGAAATTTTGATAAAATTTGAAGTTTTGGAAGGGGAGAATTGTGCGCCTAGTTTGTATTTATCTCTTGGTACTTCTCAGAAAGAACTTTATGAAGTTAAGGAAGGAACTGTTGGAGCTTTTGAACTAAAATCATCTAACAAATCTTCTATAAATAAAGTTAATTGTGGTAATGGAGAAGGTGCTGTTACTAACATACCTAAACAAATTCCAAAGTTGACTAGTTTGATTGTTAATGTAATACAAATTGCAGTGCCAATTATTTTAGTTATAATGGGGTCAATTGATTTATTTAAAGGGATTACAGCAGGAAAAGAAGACGAGATGAAAAAAGGCCAAAAAATATTTGTAAAAAGATTAGTATTAGGCGCTATAATATTCTTTGTGGTAATAGTAGTTAAATTTTTAATAAGTATAGTTGCTGACACGAATGTATCAAATATTGTTGATTGTATAGATTGCTTTGTAAGTAATGAATGTTAGGAGGAGTAAAATGAAAAAGAAAGTAGTATTTACAATTATTGTTTTATGTTTAATGATTTTAGTTGCTAATCCTGTTTTTGCAGCTAATATAGCATCTTGTGAAAATTCAATAAAGGGTGCTATTATTGATGAAAAAATACCTAATATTGTTAGTACTATTGTAACAGTAATAAAAATAGTTGTACCTGTTTTACTTGTTATAATGGGAATGCTTGATTTAATGAAAGGAATAACAGCAGGAAAAGAAGATGAGATAAAAAAAGGTCAACAAATATTTATAAAAAGATTGATATCAGGTGCGTTGGTTTTCTTAGTATTTACGATTGTTCAATTAATTATTAGTTTTGTAGCTGATGACAACGATAAGTCAAACATCGCTACTTGTAGTAAATGCTTTTTAAATGGAGATTGTACATATAAATTTAAGGATGAAAAAAATAAGGTTTGTCCTGATAATATGCATCCAAATGATACTAAAACAGTGTGCGTTAAAGATAAATAATAGGAGGATTTATGGTTGAAACTTTAAAAAAAATAGACAAAAAAATATTATTAATAGTTGGTATAATTTTGTTGTTGCCGATAGTAATAATAATTTTTTTAGCAATTATTCAAGGGTGTGGTAATTCTAAAATTACACCAGAAAAATTTGAAGAAAAAATGATATCTTCAGCTGAAAAATATTTTAAAGAAAATGGTGGATTACCTAAAAAAGAATCAGAAGTTAAAGTAGTAAATTTAGATGAATTAGTTAAAGGTGAGTACATAAAATCTACAGAAGATTTACTAGGTGATGATTCTTGTAAAGGTAGTGTGACTGTTAGAAAAAATGGTTCTACTATTGAAAAAAACGAAGGTGGATTTTTAAATTATATAGTTAGTTTAGAATGCGATGAATATAAAACAAAAACACTAAATAGTGTTTTAATGAATGATTTAACTACTAGTGGTTCTGGACTTTATAAAGATGGAAATTATTATGTTTATAAAGGAGACCAAGTTAAAAATTATATTGAATTTTTCGGTAAAAATTATAGAATAATGAACATTGATGAAAAAGGCGTAGCAAAACTTATAAAAACAGAATCAGAATCTTTAGATGAATATTGGGATAATAAATATAATGTAGAAACAGAAGATATTTCTGGTAAGAATATATATGCTGATAGTACTGTTTTAAAAAAACTTATTGAGAATTATAGCAATAATAAGATTATTTCTGAAAATGCTAGAAAACATATTGTTTCTAAAGATGTATGTGTAGATTCAAGAAGTTTAGAAGATGGTTCTATAGGAAATTATGATTGTACAAACAAGTTAGCGAATCAAGTTATCTCTTTAATAGATATAAACGATTTTGCTAGAGCAAGTTTAGATGTTGATTGTACTAGTATTTATTCAAGATCTTGTAGAAATTATAATTATTTAAAAGAATTAAATTTAATGACTTGGACAGTAAATGCTGTATCTGATAATACATATGGAGTGTATTATTTAAGTAGTGGAGTTATAAGAAGTCAAGAAGCTGGTAAGTATCAAAATTATAACATCGTTATATATATTGATACCAATGAAAAAATAACTTCTGGAAAAGGTACCGTTGATGAACCTTATGTTCTAAAGTAGGGTTGACTTTTTCTATAAATAAAGATATAATAAATATAGTTAGGAGGATATTTATATGATGTTTTTAGTAGATAATTTTGAAATGAGTGGGCTTTATAAATGTGGTAGTTTAGGCTTTGAATTTTCAGGTACTTTTCCATATTTAGTTTCAACTGCAATTTTAATTATAAAAATAGTTGTACCTATTTTACTTATAATTTTTGGTATGCTTGATTTAGGTAAAGCTGTAGTAGCTTCTAAAGAAGATGAAATAAAAAAAGGTCAACAAACATTTATAAAAAGAGTAATAGCTGCTGTTATTGTGTTCTTTGTAATACAAATAGTTCAAATTTTAATTAACTTTATTTCTGGAGATAAGAACATTTCTGAATGCTTTAATTGTTTTGTAAATGGTAAAATAGCAGATAATGCTTGTATATCAACATCTGAAACTCTTGATATGTAATAAAAGCGACAATTAGTCATTGATTAATTGTTTTTTTTTTGCTATAATTATGATATGAGTATAAGTATAAATTAAAACAATTTTTAGGAGGAATAAAGATGTACGTATTATCAATAAATATGTGGTTTCAAACATTGATGAAACAATTTTTCTTTGGAATAGATCAAGTTGTATATAATGGGATATCATCTATATATAATCTATTAATAGCAATAGCAAGAACTTCTGTTCTTACTCAAGCTGATATATTAGACATGGCAGATAGAATATACAAATTGTTAGCTATTTTTATGATATTTAAAGTTACTTTATCTTTAATTACCTATATAGTTAATCCTGATGATTTTTCTGATAAGAGTAAAGGTATTTCTAAATTATCGATGAATATAATAATAAGTTTAGGGTTATTAATATTAACTCCTTATATATTTAATATGGCATATAGGTTACAAACTATAATATTAGAGGATAATACATTAGGGACGTTGATATTCGGTGGCGGAGATAATAATACTTCAAGTGATTTTATAAATAGTGCGGGAGATGATATGGCATTTATTACAATGAGTGCATTTTTCTCTCCTAACACATCTATAACCGAATTTCAAGAATGTGTAGAACTTACTGTACAAGAAACAAAAACAGTAAATGGGAAACAAACATCTGTTACAAAATTTAATCCTAAATGTTCCGGACTAAAAACAGATGGTACTTATGAACAAGATCCATCACTTGGCAAAACGATGGCCACTCTTGCTGGAACTGATAAATTTTCTATGATGGCTTTGCAAAATTATGTTGTAGGGGTTGAAAATAGAAATCTAGGTTTAATGTTTAGAACTGAAATTGCAGTAGCTACTGTTAAAGATAATTCACAGTTTGTAATGGATTACAAATATGTTTTTAGTACAGTTGTAGGTGTTGTTGTTGTATTATTACTTATATCATTCTGTATGGATATTGCATTACGTAGTATAAAGTTAGCATTTTTACAATTAATTGCACCAATCCCAATTTTATCTTATGTCGATCCAAAAAGTGGTAAAGATGGAATGTTTAAAAAATGGTATCAATTATGTTTTAAAACATATTTAAGTTTATTTATTCGTATATTGGCTCTTTATTTTGCTATATATATAATTGAAAAAGTAGCTGATTTAACTTTAGTGGATATAGTAGATGGAACATATCAAGTAAATCCATATATAAAAATATTTATTATAATTGGGGCATTAATGTTTGCTAAAGATTTACCAAAAATACTTGAAGGATTAGGAATTAAGTTAGATGGTGATGGTAAATTCTTCTTAAATCCATTAAAGAAATTTGAAGAACAAGCTATGGGTGGCAAAAGAATTACAGGAGCTGCTGGAGGAATGGTAGCTGGTGCTGTTGGTGGACATGGTTTCTTTGGAAGAATAGGCTCTGCATTTACTGGAGCAGCAAGAGGAGCTGCAGCAAATAAAGGATATTCTGGTGGACTTGCTAGACAAGCAGAAGTAAATAGAAAATTAAGAGAAGCTAGAATAAATGGTGCAGGTTTCTGGGGTTCTAGGGCAGCTGTATTATCTAGTAGATATGGTCTAGATGATGCTGATTTAGAAAAGAGAGCTACAGCTTTAAGAGTTAATAAGAAAAATCTAAATGATGCTGCAACCTCAGTAGAGAGAGATGTAAAAACTAAGGAAGCTGAGAAAAAAAGAATTCAAGAAAGCATAGCTGATAGCAAAAGAAGTATTTCGGATCATAAAAGAATGCAGGATGCAATATCATCTATGGAAAGTAGAGCAAAATCTGAAATAGAAGCAGGAAATGGTGGAGATATTGGTAAAAGATATCTAACACTAAAAGCCAATGCTGAATATTTAGAAAATAATATAGGTAGAAGAGTTAAAGTTAATGGAAAATCGGTTACTGTGACACCTGAAATGGCTGCAGAAGCTCAACATGCTGCTAATACTTGGTTAACCGATTCAGGAATGAAAGAATATATGTCACAAGCTTCTGAAGGTGTATTTTCTGATGGAAAAGATGATAAAACATTCCAAAATGCTTATAAAACTTATGTGGATGCAGCAAAAGTTTTAGGAATTGAATCAACATCAGATGGTTCAGCTATTCATACTCAATATGGGCAGTCAAAAGGCACTGTTGGTGATATAGAAAGAGAAATTGCTCCAGAAGAAAGATTAATTTCTGATATTGATGACCAAATTAGAAAAATTCAAACTGATAAAAAAGTTATTATTGATGGTAAAGAAGTTAGTTATGAAGACGCTAAAGCCATCATTGAAGCCACTGAAAAAGAACTTAATGAAGAAAAAGAAAGAAGAAAAACGAACAGAGATGCTGCAGCAACGCGCAGAATTGGAAATGGTTCTTAATAATAAAAAGGGTGTGATACTAAATGAATTCATATTTAATACCTGCAAACTCAAAAAAGAGTATGCTTATATTTGGTGTGTTTAATACAATTGATTTAATTATATTTGGATGTGGAATAGGTATATCATTTTTACTAATGATGATTCTACCAGTTAGTGAATTTTGGGTAGCTGTATTAACTATTTCACCAGGACTTATATGTGGTTTTTTGGTACTTCCTGTACCAAATTACCACAATGTAAGGACTGTAATAAAAAATGCTTGGGAATTTTATTCAACAAGACAAAAATATATATGGAAGGGTTGGTGTTTTGATAATGGCGAAAGAGATAAAAAGTAAGTATACTGATGTTCCAGTAAAAAATATTACTAATGGTGTTATTGTATTAGACAATAATCAAAAAGTTACTGGTGTTAAAATAATGCCAAGAAATATTTTTATACTAGATCAAAGTATGCAAGATGCTATTATTATGAATTTAAAAAACGTTTATAATGCTATTGATTATGAATTTTGGATTGTAGTTGCTGATAGACCGGTAGATATAAATGTTTACTTATCTCAATTACAATTACTATATAATCAAACAAGCGATAATAAAAAAAGAAAACTTATTTTAGAAGATTTAAATAAGGCAAATATGTTTATGAATAACAATGTAGTAGATACAGAATACTTTTTACTATTTAAAGAGAAAGATAATGATTTAATTCAAAAAAGAGTTCGTACTTTAATTAATAATTTTGCTAGTGCGGGACTTACTGCTTTTCAAACTAATAATGACGATTTAAGAATGATTTTAGATAATTTCTTAAATGGTGGACAAACTACTACTTTTGGGACGGTGTTAGCATAATGGATATTAAGAGTCAAATTGCTCCAAAAGGATTGGAGTTTAAACCTAGCGAATTTATTATTAGTGATAAACATGCTTGTATTTTAACTATTATAAGTTATCCAAAATTTATTTATCCTGGATATTTAAGTAGTTTAACAAGTATGTCAGGAATTAAAGTTGTTATTAAACATATACCACTTCCTTTTAGTAGTATGAGTAAAATGCTTAATAAGGAGCTTGCTGATTTAAAACAAAGATATCAAGATGAAAAAGATAAGACTATTCAGGAAAGAATACGTCAAGATTATGAATCATTAGAGATGTTTATAAGCGAACTTGCTGCAAGTCAATCAAAAATCTATGATTTTCAAATGCATGTTATGATTACTGCTGATACTAAAGAGGAGTTAGATGCTAAAAAATTACAAGTTAAAAATTATTTAGAAGCTATGGAAATGAGAGCTGTACCTCTTCGTTTTGAACAAGATAAGGTACTTAAATCTATATTACCAATATATGGTAAACAAGATATTGAAGATAGAATAGGAACACCTATTCCAGCTCCTACTATGGCAGCTATGTATCCATTTATATTTGATAGTATTAAAGACCCAGGATTATCTACTTTACTTGGAATAGATTTCTCTGGTGGGGTTATATTATTTAATCAATTCTTATATCAAATAAAAAAAGAGCACAATCGTAATAATGCTAATATGATTATATTAGGTACTTCTGGTAGTGGTAAGTCTACAGCTGCTAAATTACTTTTAAGAAGTAATATAAGAAATAATAATCAAATAGTTGTTATTGATCCAGAAGGAGAATTAGAAGAAATGACTGATTCTTTTGATGGAGACTTTATTAGTTTAGGTAAGGGTGGATCATTTGGTATGATAAATCCTCTTGAAGTAATAGTAGATGCTGATGAAGAAGAGATAAAACAAGGATTAGGTTATACTATTTTAACTCGTACATTACAAACAATAAAAGCCTTCTTAAAATACTATGATCCAAGTATTGAAGAAGATGTTGTTAATATGTTTAGTGAAGTAGTACAAGAAACATATAAACGTTTTGGTATAGATTTTGAGTCAGATTTTACTAAATTCAAATCTGAAGATTATCCTACTTTTAAAGATGTTTATGCAACTATAAAAGGTAGAATTTTATCTATGCCTGAAAAAACTCAAGAAAAAGATGTTCTTGAAAGACTTGAAATAAAGATAAGACCAATTGTAAAAGAACTTAAATATTATTTTGATGGTCATACAACTATAAAACCAAGAAGTAATTTTATAGTATTTAACATTAAAGAATTAATGAATGCTGATAATAATATTAGAAATGCTTTGTTCTTTAACATATTAAAATATGCATGGGGATTAACTTTAAACAGTTCTATAAACACTGTTATGATGGTTGATGAAGCGCATGTTTTATTAAGTGGAGGAAATACTTTAGGTGCAGATTTCTTAGCACAAATTCAAAGACGTGCAAGAAAATATAACACAGGAACAATAATAATTACTCAACAACCTACAGATTTTAGTGATCCTAGTGTTATAACTCAAGGAAAAGCTATATTTGATAATGCTTCTTACTATCTAGTGATGGGGTTAAAGAAGCAAGCTGTTGATGATTTAGCTAAATTAATAGATTTAAATGATAATGAAAAAGAAAGTATAAAACAATATCAACAAGGTGAAGCATTATTTGTATGCGGTAGCAGAAGAATGCGTATTAATGTAATTGTATCAGATGAAGAATTAGAATCATTTGGTAGTGGTGGAGGACTATAATATAGATTGGAGGCAACATTATGGAAGAACAATATGTTCCAGATGAAAATCAAATGACAAAAGCACAAACTCAAAAACAACGTAATGTTGCCAACAATGCTAATAATGTAAGAGTTTTAGCTGACGTTGCTAGTAAAACTGGGGATCCAACAATCGCAGCAATAGGAACAGCTGTAAAAACTGCTGATAAATTAACTGGTGGAAAAGCCTCAATGAAACTAGGTAAGGCTATGAATAGGTCTAATAAATTTACTCCTGGGGGTAGATTGATCCAAAAAGCATCAAATAAAATGGCAGAAAGTGGTACTAGTGATAGGATAGGGAATGCATTAAAAAAGAAGGATGGACTTTCTTCTTTAGGTAAATCAAGTGTTCAAACTAATGCAACTGCAGAAGGTAAACAAAATAATACATTAGATAGAAGAGAAGTTGAAGATAAAACTACTGATGGAGCTGAAGTAACTTTTAAAGCTTCTGCTAAAGTTTTAAAAATTGCTTTGGTAGCTTTCACACCTGTTATGGTAGTAGTAGTTTTTATGTGTTTAATTGTTGCTGCTTCTCAAACATTTTTAAGTGTAATTGGTCTTGGACAAGCAGATGAAGTTTCTAATGAAAAAGCAGATGAAGCTATTAGAGAAAACGGTTCAGAAGGTTTAGATGATGAAATAACAGATGAAAATGTTGATGATGGATCAGCAGGGGATTTAACTTGGAATATTTATTATGACGATGTTTTTATTGATGATATCAATATCTATAGTACTAAATTAACTAAAGAAAATTTTATTGATTCTACTAAATACAGAGAATATAATGAGGCAGATTTAAAAGAATTAGAAGATTTTTATTCTGGTGTTAATAGTTATGGTGATGGTACTTATGATATGGATACTGTATATAAATTCTTTTTTAAACTGTTTTATATACAAAGATATTATAGTAATGATAAGAATTATAATGTTGATTTAGATATGCCATTAATAATGTCAGTATTAACTGTTCAAGATACTGATAGAAGTGAAGTTTTTGAGGCAAATATAAAAGGTTTTAAGGTAACTCGCAAAGAAAAAAATGAAGATTTTAACTATAATAAGAATTGGTCTAGGGTAGTTTTATCTAAAACTAGTGCTCGTGATATAGAAATTTTAGCGCAAAATATGGTAAAAAGAGTAGATGAACGTAGTTGTCCCGGAACAATCGATGGTGCTTGTTATGAACTTGTAGAAAAAGAACAATATAAGGAGTTTTTAAAAGGCTTTTTAGAAAAAAAATATTTTTTAGAAGGTCATAGATTGGGAACTGTTTCTGAAAAATATAAGTTTATTGAATCGAAAAATGAAACACCTGTAAATAATTTAATTGTTCAAATTTATGATGCGAAGGAACAATATGAGGATTTAGCTGGTGGTTATACAGAAGTTGAAGAAATAATTCCTGTATCTAATAATTCTTTTTGGTGGCCTATTGGAAGTAAAGAGACTGAAGAAATAAACGGAATTTTATACGCAAAAGGCACTCCACAAAGTATTAAAATTACTTCAGATTTTGGAGATAAAGAATCTTTTAGAGTGTCTGAACATGGTGGAATAGATATTGGTAATGCAGGAAATGGTCCTGGAGTTATAAATGTAATTGCCGTAAAATCTGGAGAAGTTGTATACCCAACAAGCGAATACCAAACTCAATATCGTGATAATGGTCATCTAGAAAATGAAGATGGCGGAGGTTTTGGAAATTATGTAAAAATAAAGCATAGTGATGGAACTTATACTTTGTATGCACATCTTGCTCAAAATAGTATAACTGTTAGAGCCGGTGATGTGGTAGATCAGGGACAAGTTATAGGAAAAATGGGGCATAGTGGTCAGTCTACTGCAACCCATTTACACTTTGAAGTTAGACTTGGTTCTGATTCAAAATCAAGTAGAGTATATCCATTGGAATATGTTGATCCTAATAATCCACGACCAATGTCATATGGAAGTGGGAACAACTTTTCACTTACAACAACTACATTATCAAAAGAAGAATTTGTTGCAAAGATGAATAACTATTATGAAAGAACACAAAATAAAGGCTTTTATAACAATTTTGTTTTAAATGCTGAAGAAGTATATACTGCTTCTTTAGCTAATAATGTAAATCCAGAATTGGTTGTAGTAACAGCTGGAACTGAAGAAGGATGGGAATTGAGTCCTGCCTGCCAATATACTAACAATTATTGGGGAATTGGAATAGCTAATGGGCAAGGTTGCAATTCTGGAGGAATATATGATTCTTTAAGCGAAGGTATTGCTGCATATGCCAATGTGCTTAGTTCATATGGAGAGTATGGCAAACATGCTGAAACAATAACTAATAGATATAATGAAAGATTATCTGCTAAATGTGATTCAAGTGGGCATGGTATGCCAGGTACATTAGAAGGAATGCAATCTTTATATTCTTGGGTAGGAACATATAGATTTAATCCTGGTAGTTCAGGTTCTGGTGGTTGTTATTATTTGAATTTAATATATGGTCAGTCATATTGTTCTAGTGTTTCAACTTGTGCATCATCGACTGCAACTAATAATTGTCCAGTTGAATCAAAAACTACAGTTTGTGAACAAAATGATTATACTGCTTGGCAAATAAAGAAAAAAGTACAAATGAGATACGATATATTTGGTATATAGGTGATAAAATGAATAAAGAGGAAAGAAACAAAAAAATTTTAACTATAGTTATTGTTATTGCAGTATTGTTTATAGGAATATATGAAATATTTTTTAATAAAAATGAAATTATAGAAGAAAAAATAGATACTGAAACTATATCACTTGTAAAAGATAATAGTAGATTTTATACTGTTTCATCTTGTATATCTAAGTATATGAATTATTTATCGAGTAGAGATACTGAAAAATTATTAATATTATTAAGCAGTGAATATAAGAATAGTAACTCTATTAATTCTAGTAATATATATAATTATGTTGAATCAATCAACGGAGTAAAAACATTTATTCCAATTAAAATGTACGTTCAAAGAATTTCTAAAAGTATTTATAAGTATTATGTAAAAGGAAGTACTCAAGAAGAAACTATTGATTCAATATCTAACAAAAAAGATTTTTATATAATTGTTATATTAAATGAAGAAAATATGACATTTGAAATAGAACCATATAATGGTGCTATGTTTAAATAGGAGATGATATTATGGAATTTATAAAGAAACATAAATATACATTATTATTATTTCTGGTATTTATTGTAATAATGTCAGCATATTTTCTAAGAGAATACTTAGCCAGTAAAAGTATATATAATGAGTCTTATTTAGATGGTGAGGATTATATAATGACCCCCAAAACTTATGGTGTTAATGAATACTCCGTTATAAATATATCTGATGAACAAATGGCTAGTATTTATTTTAATGATTTTAATTCACATCTAAATACTGATATAAATTATGCTTATAAATTATTAAATGTAGATTATAGAAATTTAAAATTTGGAACTGTCGATAATTTTATAAATTATATTAATTCTCTTAATTATAATAATATGACTATTGATAGATATAGTATAAATAGTGATAGAGATATTTATACTATATATACAAAAGATGGAAATAAATATATTTTTAAAATAAGTAGTGTAATGGAATATGAAGTCTATTTAGATGATTATACTGTGGAAATATAGGTGATAATATGAGAATGCGATTTAGAGCTGAAACAAAAGATGTAATAATATTTGCAATATTTGCATTTGTGTGGCTACTTGTAGTCGCTTTTGCAGTAGCAAATATTTCTGCTTTTTTAAACGAAGAACCATTTACTCTTAATTTATTTTTAGGATTTACAGGTGGAAATATTGCAATTACTTTAATATTCTTTTTTGCGGGAATTGTAGCTGCTTTTGCTGGTGTTAAGTCTATTTTTCTTGAAAAAGAAGATGATCAGTTTGGAGTAGGTATTTCTATTGGACAAAAAAAAGAAAAAAATTATGCTAGATGGTCTAAACCTAGTGAGATAAAGAATAGCTCAAATGTGGTTGCGATAGATCCTTTAGCACCTAAAGCAAATGCGGCAGGTATTCCATTAATCATGAAACCTAATAAAGTATGGGTTGATAATGGAGGATACCATAATATTGTAATAGGGTCAACTGGTGCAGGTAAAACTCAAACAACAGTTTTGCCAATGGTAAATCTACTTGCTAAAAATGATGAATCTATGATTATTACGGATCCTAAAGGTGAAATATACGAAAATACATCTAATTATTTAAAGAGTTTAGGTTATAACATAGTGCTTTTGAATTTCCGTGATCCACAACAAGGAAATGCATGGAATCCTATGTATTTACCATATTCATTATATAAAGATGGAAATATAGATAAATCAGTTGAGTTACTTGAAGACTTAGCTGCAAATATATTAAAAGATCCTACAGCTAAAGGACAAGATCCTTTTTGGGAAAATACATCAGCAGACTATTTTGCAGGTCTATCTTGTGCTTTATTTGAAGATGCTAATGAAGAAGAAATAAATTTAAATAGTATAAATTTAATGACTACGGTAGGTGAAGAAAAATTAGCTAATACTACTTATATAAAAGATTATTTTAGTTACAAAGATCCATCAAGTACGGCATACACTAAAGCATCTTCTACTTTGATGGCTCCAAGTGAAACTAAGGGTAGTATTTTATCAGTATTTAAACAAAGGGTTCAATTGTTTGCTTCACGTGCTAATTTATCAGAGATGTTAGCAAATAATGACTTTGATATGAGAGATATTGGTAGAAAGAAAACAGCTGTGTTTATAGTTATTCAAGATGAAAAAACTACATACCATACTTTAGTAACAATTTTCTTAAAGCAATGTTATGAAACTTTAATTTCAGTTGCACAAGAATCAGGCGGAAAACTTCCACATAGAACAAACTTTATTCTAGACGAGTTCGCAAACATGCCTCCATTAAAAGATGTTACAACAATGGTTACTGCTGCTCGTTCAAGAAATATAAGATTTACATTTATAATCCAAAACTTTGCTCAGCTTTATGAAGTGTATGGTAAAGAAAATGGAGAAACAATAAAAGGTAACTGTGGTAACATTGTGTATTTAATAAGTACGGAGTTATCTGCTTTGGAAGAAATAAGTAAAATGTGTGGAGAAGTTAAATCTAAAGAAAAAGAAAAAACATCGTCTACTCCTTTAGTTACAGTCAGTGATTTACAAAGACTTGATCAATGGGAAACAATAATTTTGAGACTTAGAGAAATGCCATTTAAGACAAAATTAACGCCTAATTTCCAAATGAATTGGGGACATAGTTTTCCTAAGGCTGGATATCCTCAAAGAGAAAAAAATCCTGTTGAAATATTTGACTTAAAAACATTTGTTAATAAAAAAAGAGAAGATAAAATAAATAATATGTTAAGTGGTGATGCTCCTTCTGGTGGCTCATCGATGCCAAATCCATTTGGTGGAGGCGCACCATTTAATCCATTTATGCCATCTGTAGATTCTAAGACATCAGGTGGAGGATTTAATGTAGATGATTTAGTTAAACGTATAGATGCTAAAATAGCTGAGCTTGAGGAAGAAGAAAGACAAGAACAAGCTAAATTAGAGCAACAAAATAAAGTTCAAGAAGATACATCTATTACTGTACCAACTATATCAACTCCTGAAATTATTAAAGAAGATAAACCTAAAAATGGAATAACAGATGATCAATTTTTTGATGATTTCTTCTTTGATGAATAAACTAATTAACTTAATAATAAATAACCACCCTCATATAATGTATTAGGGTGGTTATTTATGTTAGAAAGTATTTCTGTAACTGAATTAAAAAAGTTAAAATATCCTAACTTAATTGATATAAGAAGTATAGAAAAATATAATAACAAGCATATTATGAATGCAATAAATATTCCTATGGAGCAATTATTAATAAGACCACAAAAATATTTAATGAAAGAAGAAAGATATTATATATATTGTCAAAAGGGTATACAAAGTAGAAAACTTTGCCAAATATTAAAAAATATGGAATATAACGTGGTAAATGTATCTGGTGGATATGAATCTTGGATTTTAAATGAATAAGATGTTTTCTTATTCATTTTTATTATGTAATATGTTAAAATATATATAGGTGATAATATGGAATATATAATATTAGGTTTACTTATATTAATAGTAATTTTATTAATTATAATTTTGTTAAGAAAGAATAATAAAGATTCATTAGAAAATTTAAGTAGATTAGAAATTAATGTAATAAAAGAAATAAGTGATTTTAAAAATGATTTTTCAAGAAGTTTAACTAGTGACTTTAATAATCAAACTGAAAGACTTGATAATAGGTTAAGATTAATAAATGATAAAGTTAATGAAAGATTAGATGAAAATTTCGAAAAAACTAATAAAACTTTTACTAATGTTCTTGAAAGATTATCGAAAATAGATGAAGCCCAAAAGAAAATAGATATGTTATCTGGAGATATAGTGTCTCTTCAGGGGGTTTTGACTGATAAAAAAACAAGAGGAATATTTGGAGAAGTTAATTTAGAAAATATACTTTCTAATGTATTTGGTAAAAACAATACAAAAGTATATCAGATGCAATATACATTTAATAATGGTACTATAGCCGATTCAGTTTTATTTACGCCAGAACCATTAGGTACAATAGCTATTGATTCTAAATTTCCTTTGGAGCACTACCAAATAATGGTAGATAGAAAAAATAATAAAGAAGTTAGGGATCAAGCAGAAAAAATGTTTAAACTTGATATGAAAAAACATATAGATGCTATAAGCAGTAAATATATAATACCTGGAGTTACTAGTGATCAAGCAATTCTTTTCTTACCAGCAGAAGCTATATTTGCAGAAGTTAATGCTTATCATACTGAAATACTTGAATATGCATATAAAAAAAGAGTATGGATAACAAGTCCGACTACTTTAATAAGTACACTCACAACTATACAAATAATAATTAAAAATATAGAAAGAGATAAATTTGCTAAAGTTATACATAACGAATTAACTTTATTAGATAGTGAATTTAAACGTTATAAAGATAGATGGGACAAACTTTATAGAAGTATAGAAACAGTAAGTAAGGATGTTAAAGAAATACATACAACAACAGATAAGATAACTAAAAGATTTAATAGTATTAATCAAGTAGAAATGGGAGAATTAAATGATAAAGAAGATTAATATTTCATTAATTATAATAGCTATTCTAGGTAGTTTATATTTTACAATTACTAGGGACGATAATATAGTTTTAATTTTAAAAGATATGTCTATAGTAATTACCATAAGTGCTTTATACATAATTCAAAAACTATTTAAAATAAAAATAACAAATGGAATAAACTTAATATATATAATATTTGTATTTATAGCCCATTTTTTAGGGGTTATTTGTGAATTATATAACTATATATATTGGTTTGATAAATTTGTTCATTTTTTATCAGGAATAGTAGCTTCGTTTGTAGCAATATATATACTAATTAAGTTAAAAAAAGAAAATAGTATGTTTTTTGATATATTATTTATACTATCTATAACACTAGCATCAGCAGCTTTTTGGGAAATGTTTGAATATTTAGCTAGTTACTACTTCAGTGTAGATCCACAAAAAGTACTAGTTACTGGAATAACAGATACAATGCATGATATAATTGTTGCATTTTTAGGTTCTATATTAGTATCAATATTTTATTATTTTGAAACAGTATCTAATTATAAACTATTTATAACAAAATTTATAAAAATGATTAAATAAAATAAAATATTTACTTTATTTTGTTATTTTGATATAATTTATTTAGTATTAAATAATATATAAGGAGTGAAATAATGAAAAAAAATAAAAAGATAATATTATTTATCCTGATAACATTAATTTTGTTAATTGTTGTATGCTTTTTGGTTTTTAAAAACACAAAAGAAAAAATAATTTTAACATGTAATGAAAAGGCGACTATATCTGAAGGTATTGTTCAAGAAATGAACTATAATGTTATAAAAAGAGGAAAAGATATAATATTAGATCAAAATCAAAAATTAACACTTAGTGAAAAAATCTATATAGAATTGTTGAAAAAAGGTTATTATTTAAGTGATTTATCAAAATATTTTGAAAATTCTGTAGAACTCGCAATGTCAGAAAATTTTGAAGGATATGAACAATATGTTTCTTATCAATATAATAACATTGATATAGGTTTTTCTGTTGATGTCCAATATATAATAAATAAAAAAAGTGCAGATTATTTTTCTAAAAAAATAGGTATTAATTTGTATGAAAGTAATATAAATGCGATAAAAAATTTCTTTGAAAGTAGTGGTATGAAATGCGAAAAAAATTAATAATATTAATAATTTTCATATTAATGGTTTTTCCTAAAACTGTTTTTGCAGAAAACATGACTTGTGATTATGGTGATGGATTAAAAATTTTTTATAATAATGGTAATGTTGATTATGATTATAAAGGGTTAGCAGACCAGTGGTATCATCATACTAGTATTTTAACGCATAGTGGAACTGAAATGTATACAGAATCAGAAGTTAAAATAGATCAAGAGGAATTAAAAAAGGCATTAAATGAATATTTTTGTCCAGAAACAGTTTATCTTTGTGAGAAAACAGAGTGGGGAGTTGAATTGCCTTCGTTAAATAATTTGCTTAATTCATTTGGGGCAACAATGGATTCTCTTGTACATATAGCTTCACTAGGGTATATTGATATGACGAATTATTTTAATCAACATGTTGAAAATTCTTATTCTCTTTTTCAATTTGATAATAAAGAATTACACATAATGGGCCAAGAAAAATATAATAACGATTGGTCAGATAAACTAGGAGGATCATTTGCTTCTTCTTTTACAGATGGGGCAGAATCAGCAAATGACAGTTGGATATGTAGTTTAGGCGATGGTATACCTTTTGTAGAAGGTGGTGTCGACCTTGTTTGTTCAGTAGTTGGGGGTGCTGGAAATTTAATTTGGGACCTAGTTGCAAGTGATAATGAATTGCTTCTTGGATATAGAGATATATCTTGTTATAAATATAGCTATCCAGAAGATGGCGAATATTCAAAAATTAATATAGATTGTAGACTAGCAGATATGAATATTAAATTATTAGATCAATATATAATTGATTATAATAAATGTAGCTCTGATGATATTAATTGTTTGATGACAAATAAAATAATAATAGATGACAAGTTAGAAGTTGTTAGAAAACAATGTGATAGTATTTTAAAAAATTTTGATTATGTTGATTCAGAAAGACATTGTATAGATAAGTGTTTACAAGTAGGAGATAAAATAGATCAAATATCAGAGATGACAACTGGTCAAAATAATTGTGGTTTTTCTCAAAAATTAGTTTTATTTATAGCAAACATAGTAAAATGGGGAAAATATTTAGTACCTGTAATAGTTATGATATTTGGAATATTAGATTTTATAAAAGCATTATCATCAGATAAGGATGATGCAATGAAAAAAGCACAAAGTAATTTTATAAAAAGATTAATAATATGTGCGATAATATTCATAATACCATTTATAGTAGAATTTATACTTGAAAAAATGGGATTTGCAGCAAATGGATGTGGAATTATAGATTTATAATTCCTTTTCTTTTGATTATTTACTTTTTATTAATTTTTATGTATAATATATCATGGAGATGGCTTTTTATGAAAACAATAAAAAAAGGTATAATTTATATTGTATTAGTTTTGTTTTTGTGTTTGTCTTTTTCAAACGTAAAAGCATCTAACACTATGAAATATATTAATGCAAAGCTAGGTAGTGACTTTTATATTGTAGTAGATAAAGATAATTATACAATGTTTGGAACTAATACAAAAACTTATAGAAGTTATATTATTAAAGATTATAGTATTCCTGATATTTGGGATAAGTGGTACGAAACTACTTTGTACTATTCTGATAGTGGAGATTATTTGCTAGGTGATAAATGGGTTTCAACTTTATATGTGTGTTCATACCTCCATTTTGATTTCACGCATGCATTTAGTACTGGAATGTTTATGATATATGATAATTATTCTCAATTACCAGAAGAAAATAAATTTTATATATGGGAATATGTTTTTGGTGGGGATTCAATTCATTGTTATCCTTATGTGCCTGAACAAAAGTTGACACCCGAACAATTAATTTATCAATGTGAGAGTTATGATAATATAATATATGATATATCAGAAATTTTTACTGATTATGCAAATAGTACTCCAGAAGAAAAAGCGATTAAATTAAATCAGTATAATACGTCTTTGAATCAATTAAAAACTTTATGTGGCGATGTATTAGAAAGAACATACTATGGTGATCCTTGCTTAAAGCGATGTTTGTATGATATGGAAAATGATATTAAGGCGATAGATGAATCTTTAGAAATTATTCAAGGATATGGGCCTTGTGGATTTTCTCAAAAACTAATACATTTTATAGCAAACATAATCAAGTGGGCAAAATATTTAATACCAGTAATAGTAATAATATTTGGTATATTAGATTTTATAAAAGCATTATCATCAAATAAGGATGATGCAATGAAAAAGGCACAAGGACATTTTATAAAAAGATTAATAATATGTGCATTAATATTCATAATACCATTTATAATAGAATTTGTGCTTGATAAAATGGGGTTTGCAGCAAATGGATGTGGAATTATAGATTTATAATTCCTTTTTCTTTACATATTTATAAAATTTAAAGCATTTTTTATAAAAATCTATTGAAACAAATCTGTAAAATAACTTATAATATAATTGGAGGATTATATGGAAGATAGGATAATAGAAATTTTAAATGAAGACAATGGCGCTCTAGATGTGCATGAAATAGAATCTAAATTAGGATTTAATACTGTAGAAGAATTAAAAGAATTATTAAAAGAGTTAAATAGATTAGAAGATGAATATAAGATATATAGAACTAAAAAAGATAAATATATGTTGTTTAATAATAGTAATTTAAAACTTGGAAAATTAATGGGTACTAAGAAAGGTTATGCCTTTGTTGATATAGAAGGCGATGAGGATGTTTTTATTGCTCAAGATAATTTAAATGGTGCTATTAATAATGATCAAGTAATAGTAGAAATAACATCTAAAAAAGGATTAAGACTTGAAGGTAGAATACTGAAAGTAATTGAAAGAAAGTTACAACAATTTGTAGGTAAAGTTTATTTTAAAAATCATAAATGCTTAATTGATTTAGATGATAAAAAAGTAAATTTAAATATAATAGTAGATCCTGATAAGAGTTTGGGTGCTGTAAGTGGTCATAAAGTTGTTGTAAGATTATTAAATAAAATTGATAATTTAAATTATAAGGGTGCAATTATAAAGATATTAGGTCATATTGATGATCCTGGTGTAGATATTTTAAGTATAGCTGCTAAATATGAAATAGAAGATGAATTTCCCAAAGAAGTAGATGAACAATTAAAAAATATACCTGATCACGTATTAGAACACGAATATGAAGGAAGAACAGATTTAAGAAATGAAATGATTTTTACTATTGATGGAGATGACACTAAAGATATAGATGATGCTATTTCAATAGAAAAATTAGATAGTGGTAATTATAAGTTAGGTGTACATATTGCTGATGTAAGCTATTATGTAAAGGAAAATAGTCCATTGGATGAAGAGGCTTATAAAAGAGGGACAAGTGTATATTTGGCTAATACGGTTATACCAATGTTACCACATCAACTTTCTAACGGTATATGTTCATTAAATCCTAATGTAGATAGATTAGCTGTTAGCTGTGTTATGGAAATAGACAATAATGGTGAAGTAGTAGAGTATGATATATTTGAAAGTGTTATAAAATCAAATATTCAAATGACTTATAAAAAAGTTAATGCTATTTTAGAAGAAAATATAATAGCTGAAGGTTATGAACCTTTTGTAGAAAAATTAAATTTAATGAAAGAATTAGCTGAAATACTAAGAGATAATAAAGTTAGAAAAGGATATATTGATTTTGATATAGATGAAGCTAAAATAATAACAAATGAAGACGGAGAAGCTATTGATGTTAAATTAAGAGAACGTGGTACTGGAGAAAAGTTAATAGAAGATTTTATGATAGCTGCGAATGAAACAGTAGCGCGTCATATAACATATATGGAATATCCATTTATATATCGTATACATGGTGAACCAAATGAAGAAAAAATAAATACTTTCTTAAACTTTGTTAGTATACTTGGGCATAGTGTACATAAAATGAAAAAAATAACACCAAAAGCTATGCAAGAATTACTTAATGAATTAAAAGATGCAAAAGAGTATCATATATTGTCACCACTTTTACTTAGAAGTATGCAAAAGGCTGTATATGATAAAACTAATATAGGTCACTTTGGCCTTGCAAGTAAATGTTATACACACTTTACATCTCCTATAAGAAGATATCCAGATACTACTGTACATAGATTACTTAGAACATATTTATTTAATAAAAATATAAATATGGATACAATTAATTATTGGGATCAAAAACTTGCTCCTTTAGCGCTTCATACATCTGAAAGAGAAAGAGCATCAATAGAATGTGAACGTGAAGTAGATGATATGAAGATGGCTGAATATATGGAAAAACATATAGGAGAAGAATTTGAAGGTGTTGTATCAAGTGTCATGAGTTTTGGTATGTTTATAGAACTTCCTAATAAAATAGAAGGATTAGTACGTATTGATGATTTAACTGATGATTATTATAGATATGATGAATCCACATTTGCTTTAGTAGGAAATAATAATAAGCGAGGATATAGACTTGGTGATGAAGTTAAAGTGGTTGTTAAAGCTGCTAGTAAGGTAAATCATACAGTAGATTTTATATTGAAAAAGTAGAGATAGACAATCTCTCTTTTTTGTTTTATAATATTTATAGGTGATAATATGAAAAAAAGAAAATTAAAAACAAGTGTATACTTTATTATTTTAGTATTTATTGTTTTAATTATGAGTTTGGTAATTTTATTAAAAAATCAAGATGAAAAAAATGTCGATAAAAGTAAAGATAATGAAAATGAAACGACAAATAAAGTAGTAGAAGAAGTACCCAAAGAAAAAAGAATGTCTTTAATAGCTGTTGGAGATATATTAATACATGAGAGCGTATATAAAGATGCTTATAATAAGGAAACTAATACTTATGATTTTCATTATATGTTTACAGATATAGAACCTATAATAAAAAAATATGATTTAAAATTTTGTAATCAAGAATCTGCCATAGGAGGAAGATCACTTGGTATAAGTGGATATCCTAGTTTTAATTCTCCAGATGAAATAGGTGATGAATTAGTAAATTTAGGGTTTAACTTAATTAGTTTAGCTAATAATCATACTTTAGATAAAGGTGAAGATGCCGCACTATATTCTAATAGTTATTGGAAAAGTAAAAATGTAAATTTTGCTGGTAGTTATTCTAGTGATGAAGAAAGAAACGAAGTAAAAATTTATGAACAAAATGGAATAAAATATGCATTTCTTGCATATACAGTAAATTCTAATGCAAAAGTTAGAAAAGATTATTTATTAAATATGTATAGTGCAGATAAAGCAAAAAATGATATAGATAAAGTTAAAGATCAAGTAGATGTTATAATAGTATCTATGCATTGGGGCGTTGAAGATACAAATACTCCTACTGAAAGTCAAAGGCAAATTGCTGATTACTTATCTAGTTTAGGTGTAAATCTTATAATAGGTCATCATCCACATGTTGTACAACCTGTTGAATATGTAAATGATACATTAGTTATTTATTCTTTAGGTAATTTTATATCTAATCAATTATCTATAAGATTAAATAATGGAATTGGACTTATGTATGGAATAGATATTGTAGTAGATGATAGTGGTCTTAGATTTGAAAATGAATACAAAGAATTAGTACTTGCTTATGCAGAAAAGAGTACAAATTTTAAAGTTATACCTTTTTCAAAATTAAATAATGACTTATTAAATAATTATGAAAATATAGAAGAACAATATATGAATATAGTGAATGGGGAATAATATGATAGAAATAAAAAATAAAAAAGCTAGTTATGATTATTTCATAGAAGAAGAAATAGAATGTGGTATAGTACTAAAGGGTACAGAGATTAAATCAATAAGAAATGGTCAAGCAAATATAAAGGATTGTTATGCAATTGTAAAGAATAATGAAGTATTTTTACTTAATATGTACATAGCTAAATATAATGATGCTAGTATATTTAACCATGATGAAAGAAGAACAAGAAAATTGTTACTTAATAAAAAAGAAATTTTAAAATTAAGAGATAAGGTAGAAATAAGTGGGTATACACTTGTACCTATTAAGTTATATTTTAAAGGAAATAGAGCTAAAATACTTTTAGGAGTATGTAAAGGTAAGAAAAATTATGACAAAAGAGAGTCAATAAAAGAAAAAGATGTAAAGAGAGATATAGAAAAAACATTAAAAAATAAATAATACTTGCAATTTTAAATTATTTATTATATACTTAAATTGTGATATATGATAACGGAAGGAGATGCTTAAAATGAAAATTACGTCAGTCAATGTTCACAAAAAAAATGATGATACAAGAATGAAAGGAATAGCTTCAGTATTACTAGATGATTGCTTTGTAATTCGTGATATTAGAATTATTGAAGGTAAAGAAGGTTTATTTATAGCAATGCCTAGTAGAAAAAATGCAGATGGTGAATACCATGATATAGCGCATCCAATTAATGCTGAAACAAGAAAAATGTTTGAGGATGCTATTTTCGAAGCTTATAATAAAGAAGAAGAATAAAATAAAAACTCGAAAGAGTTTTTTTCATATATAATTTTTTGTCTCATACAATTTAGTAGGTGATAAAATGGACAAGGATATAATAACAAGTAATCATAATATTACTATAGGTCAAAGGAAAAGTATTAATATAACAGGTGTAAAAAAAATAGAAAATTTTGACGAATCAGAATTTCTATTAGAAACTAATATGGGTTATTTAATGATTAAAGGTTCTGGTTTAGAAATAATAAAATTAGATACTTACCAAGGTGATGTATCAATAAAAGGAAAAATAGATAATTTAAGTTATTTAGAAAATGGAAAAAAACAAGAAAAAACAGAAAGTGTATTTTCAAAGTTGTTTAAATGATAGCTTTATCTCTTCAATTTAAATTAATTGTTTTTTCTTTTATATTTGGGTTTATGTTTTCAGCTTCTCTTGAAGGATTTAATAAAATAATAAAAAAATATTCTACAGTTGTAGAAATTATACTTTCATTTTTATTTATAATATTTATGACATTTGTTTATTTTATTGGAATATATAAAATAGGTAATGCTATATTTCATATTTATTCTATATTGAGTATTATTGTTGGTTTTATATTATATGATGTCCTTATAAAGATAATTGCAAATAATAATAAAAAATGATATACTTTATATGGTGATAATATGCCTAAAAGAAGAATATCAAAAGCTTCTAAAAGAAGACTAACAATTTTTGGAACAATTAGTTTAATAGCAATAGTATATTTTGGATTTAGTTTATTATATAATATATATACTATCTATGATCTGACAAGTGAGAAGAAAAATTTAGAAAATCTTTATGTAGAGTTACAAGAAGAGGCTGAATCACTTAAAATAGATATAGAAAAATTAAATGATCAAGATTATTTAGCAAATTATGCAAGAGAACATTATTTATATTCCAAAGATGGAGAATATATAATTCAAATAGATGACATAGAAGAAATAGAAGACGATATCTCTAATG
Source organism: Bacilli bacterium (assembly GCA_017536505.1). Taxonomy (GTDB): domain Bacteria; phylum Bacillota_I; class Bacilli_A; order RF39; family UBA660; genus UMGS1613. Next base: position 19,101 of record JAFXHG010000038.1, on the reverse strand, counting down.
AAATAAATAAAAATTATATAATATTAGGTCTAAGTACATTAATGATATTTATATTTATTTATATAATATCTAAGGGTAAAAAGAAAAAGAGAAAAAAATAGGGAACTATAATTTTATAGTTCCTTTTTCGTTATCTACATTATTGCCATCAAAATAATCTTTAGTTTTATATTTTTTTAATATAGCAATAAAGTTTGATGGACAAGATTTAACTAATTTATTATAATCAGTAATAATATCGTTATAATATTTTCTAAGTCCTACTATTTCTGATTCAGATTCCATTAGATTTATATCTATTCTTACAAACTCATCATTTGTTTGTAATTCAGGATATTTTTCTTTTATAGTATGAAATTCATTAATCGCATCATATAAATTTCTATCTAATTCAAAATTAGATAATTTTTTTGATCTAAGTTTAACTATTCCTTCTAGAATTTCTTCTTCAGATTCAATATTTGCTTTAATAATACCTATAGATTTATTAAGCAAATCAAATCTTTTTCTTAATACTGCATCTATATTTTCATCTGCTTCATTTATTCTAATTATATAATCTTGGAAATGATTATATGTAGCTACTAACAGTATTAGAATTAAGCAAACAACAATTACTATTGATAGTGTTACTATTACTACGTTCATGTCTATCACCTTATGACCATTATAGCAAATCCAAATAAATCAATCAATAGTTTTTATCCTTTTTGTGGATAAAATTGTTCTACAGTATTTATTTCTTCATCAAACTTTATAAAATTAACATAAATCATTAAAAGTAAATACCAATTACCTGTATTTGGATCGCTTAAAATAATATGATCTCTACCTGATTGTTCTATAATTCCAGTGAATATTCTATCCTTCCATTCACCTGCATCTGCAAAAGATTGATAAACGGATACTCTTTTTCCTTTATTAACTCTTAGAATATTTTCAATATACGATTGTTCATCTGGTATATATTCATTCATAGAAGTATTTGTCATACTTTGATTAGGTGTAGCTATATTTCCTGAATATATTGGTGTTCCAGGAAAATTAGAATTGTTATTCAAATAATTATTATTCATAAAATCATCCTTTCTTTAAAATATATTTTAAAATTTAAGAAAATATGCTATAATAATTTTGGTGAGAATATGAAAGTTAGTATAGGAGTATCAAATAGACATGTTCATTTAACTGAAGAACATTTAAAAATTTTATTTGGTAATGATTTTAAATTAGAAAAGAAGAATGATTTAACTCAACCATTGCAATTTGCATCTACTTCTTTAGTTACTATAAAAACTACTAAATCACAAATAGACAATGTTAGAGTATTAGGTCCACTTAGATCTTATACTCAAGTGGAAATTAGTAAAACTGATGCATATAAATTAGGTATTAATCCACCAGTTAGGGATTCTGGTGATTTAGAAGGTAGTATTGGAATAACTATAATAGGACCTAATGGAGTTGTAGAAATAGAAGAAGGTTGTATTATTCCATCAAGACATATACATATACTTCCTAATCAAGTTAGTATGTATGGACTTGAAGGTAGAGATATGGTGAGTGTTAAAATAAATGGTGAAAAAGGTGGAATAATAAATAATGTACATCTTAAGGTAAGTGATAAAGCATTTTTCGAATTACACATAGATACAGATGATGCCAATGCTCATCTAATAAAAAATGGAGATATAGGAGAAATTATATGAAAAAAATAAGATTATTAATATTTACTTTGTTAGTATGTTTTTTAGCTGTTAATATAGTAAATGCTGCAACAAAATTAACCTGTAAATATGCTGTAGGGCATGACACTTACGAAGTTGAGTATGCTATTAATGGTGATGTAACTGTAATAAATAAGGTATATAAAAGTAATGACACTGTTCAGTTAAAAGATGTTACTAATGTATATAAGGATTGGTTTAAAGATGCAGTTACTGATGATAAAAATTGTAAATCAGAAATTAATGTAGAGGGAAAAGGAACTTTAACTTTAACAAGTAAACTTGAAGCTAATCTTGGTTCAAGTCAGTGCTATAATTATAAAACAGAAACGACTTGTAGACTTTCTGGTTCAAATGGAAAGGTGGCTTGTGTTTGGGAAAATAATGATGCAGCGCCTAATGGAGGATTTTGTAATGTAGATAATTTGTTGTATGTTGGTTGTGGAGGAGCTAGTGACATACCAATGCAAGGTCCTGCTATAATCAGTATGGCGGTTAATTTATTAAAAATAGCTACACCATTAATATTAATATTTACAAGTTTAATAACTCTTTTAAAAGCGATGTCTGCTGGAAAAGAAGATGAAATGAAAAAAGCACAATCGTCATTGATTAAAAAGATTATAGCTGCAGCACTTGTATTCTTTGTTGTTTCTATAGTACAATTTATAGTATCTATTGTAGCTGATGATGAAACGGATTATAACAATTTTACTAATTGTTTAGATTGTTTCTTAAATAATAAATGTGAAAAAAGCACTTATTATAAAACAGTTGTTGGAGGAATAGATATGTGTACACCTTTAACAACTGGAATTCCAGATTTTTGCAGTGCTAGTGATTCTGATTCTAACGATTTAGAACTTAATGATTATCAAACATCTTGTAATGGAAAATATTTTTCAAATGGATATCAACCTAAATCTATTAAATCAGGTGGAGTTTGTATTGAACTAGTCGATTCTAATAAAGATATTAATGTACAAAAAAGTGATGGTTCTACAGTTTCACAAACAATTTGGAAAGCAGGCCAGGCTTGTTATTATTGGAATGGTGAAGAAAGAACATATGTGAGAGTGGCTTGTAATGCTACTCAAGTAAAAAATTAATATTTAATTGTTTGACAAAAACTATTATATATGATAATATTAAGGCGTCTTGAATAAGACGTCTTTTTTGTATGTGTGGTGATAATATGTCAAAAATATTGACTATGCCATCTAATTTAGTTGAAATAGAAAAAACAATAAACTTAGTAGATGGTTTTATAATAGGAATAAAAGGTATGTGTGTAAATACAAATTATTGTATAGATATTAATAATTTAGATATATTGAATACAATAAATGACAAAGATATTTTTATATGTTTAAATAAAAATATGCATAATAAAGATTTGGAAGTAGTAAAAAACATACTAATAGAATTAAATAAATATAATATAAAAGGTGTATTATATTATGATGTTGGAGTATTAAATATATACAATAGTTTAGGTTTAAATTATGATTTAGTTTGGTCTCAAGAACACCTTTCAACAAATTATAACACAATTAATTATTGGCACTCATTTGGAGTAAATTATGCTCATATATCAAGTGATATAACTGAAGAAGAAATAATAAAGATAACTGAAAAAAGTAATGCCAAATTAATGGTTAATTTATTTGGGTATTTACCTATGTTTGTATCAAAAAGACATATTATTAAGAATTATTTAGAATATTTTAACTTAAATGATAATAGTAATATAAATTATATGTATAAAGAAAATAAAACTTATCCTATAATAGATAATAGTATAGGAACACAAGTTTATTCAAATAATATCTTAAATGGTATAAGAACAAGTTTAAATATTGATGTAGAATATATTATATTAAATAGTTTTAATATAAAATTAGATAAGTTTATAGATGTAATAAATTTATTTAAGACTGCTGATAAAGATAATATAGATAAATATAATGAAAAGATAAATAATATGTTTACTAATGTAGATTATGGATTTTTAAATACAAAAACTATATATAGGGTGAAGAAAAATGAAAAATAAACCGGAGTTATTAGCACCTGCAGGGGATTTAGAAAGATTGAAAATAGCATTAAAATATGGTGCGGATGCAGTATATATAGGTGGACCTTTATTAAATTTAAGAGCTAATGCAATTAACTTTACAATAGATCAAATTAAAGAAGGTGTAGAGTTTGCTCATTCTTTAAATAAAAAGGTTTATGTTACTGTAAATATTGTTCTTCATAATGAAGAATTAGAAGAACTTGATAAGTATTTAAAAAATCTAGAAAAGTGTAATGTGGATGCAATTATAGTGAGTGATCCTACTATAGTAAAAGAAGCATTAGAAAAAACAAATTTAGAAGTTCATTTATCTACACAGGCTAGTACTCTTAATATAGAAGCATGCAAATTTTGGAAACAACAAGGAGTATCTAGAATAGTTTTAGGCAGAGAGTGTACTAAAAAAGAAATAGAAGAAATAATAAATAACGTAGATATAGAAATAGAAACTTTTATACATGGTGCTATGTGTGCTGGATATAGTGGAAGATGTGTTATGTCTAATTTTTTAACAAACAGGGATGCTAATCGTGGTGGATGTAGTCAAATATGTAGATGGGACTTTGATTTATTAGATGAAGAAAAGAAAGAAATAAAAGGAGAGAAACCATTTACATTTTGTTCAAAAGATTTATCTATGCTAAAATTTATTCCTGATATGATCGATATGGGAATTAGTTCATTTAAAATAGAAGGAAGAATGAGAAGTATTTATTATATTGCTACAGTAATATCAATATATAGAAAAGTTATTGATGAATACTATCAACAAAAAGATAAATATACATATAATAAAGAGTATGAAACTACATTAAGAAGATGTGCTAATAGGGATTCTGTCCCACAATTTTTCAATGAAGTATATGATTCTACTTGTAGCTATTATAATGGTAGAGAAGAAATTTCTAATCAAGATTTTTTAGGTATAATTCTTGATTATGATAAAGAAACTAAAATAGCTACTATAGAACAAAGAAATTATTTTAAAAAGGGAGATATTGTAGAAATATTTGGACCTAAACATAATATAATTACTAAAAAAATAGATAAAATAATTGATGAAAATAATAGTGAAATAGAAATAGTTAGACATCCAAGGCAAGTAGTAAAAATTAAGATAAATGATACTGTTCATATCGATGATATGATAAGAGTGAAATATTAAAGAAAATGGTTGACAAAACATAAAATATATAGTATCATTTGGTTGTTTGCAAAAAATAAGAATGAGGTGAACATTATGTCAGAACAAAAAGAATTGTTTTTAACACAAGAAGGTTTAGATGAATTAAAGAAAGAATTGGATGAACTAATACAAGTTAGACGTCCAGAAGTTATAAATGCATTAAAAGATGCTAGAGCTCAAGGAGATTTAAGCGAAAATGCTGAATATGATGCAGCTAGAAATGATCAAGCAATTGTAGAAGCTAGAATAAGAGAATTAGAAGCTATGATTGAGAAAGCTGTTATTATTACTAAAGTTAATACAGATGTAGTATCTATTGGTACTAAAGTTACTTTAGAATATGTTGATGATGAAGAAGAGGAAGAATATTCTATAGTAGGTAGTAGTGAAGCAGATCCTTTCTTAAATAAAATATCTAATGAATCTCCAATTGCTAAGGCTATTATGGGATTAAAAGTAGGAAGTGTTGTTTCTGTAGAAAGCCCAAATGGCAAATATGATGTTAAAATTTTGGCTATAAATTAAAAAGTTGTTTAAAAACAACTTTTTTTCTTTACTTGGTAGTTTTAGAATGTTATAATTTAAATAGGATATATAATGGTGATGGATATGTTTAAAAAAGCAGTATTAATTATTCATGGTTTTGCTGGAGGAACTTACGAAGAAGAACAACTAGCAAACTATCTAGAATTGAATAGGGAATTTGATGTATTTCAATATACTCTTCCAGGACATGAAAAAAATTTAAGTAAAATTGAAAGACAAGAGTGGATAAGTGCTAGTGAAGATAAAATAGAGTGGTTAATAAGAAATGGTTATAATAGAATTTATTTAATTGGGCATAGTATGGGTGGAGTAATTGCTACATATCTTGCTTCAAAATATAAAGAGATAAAAAAACTTGTTTTAGCAGCTCCTGCTTTTCATTATTTGAATGTAATAAAAGATGATTTAAATGTAGGTAAATCATTAAAGATTGCACCTAAAATAATTAAAGATTATGGTAGTGATGAAATAATTGCTAGAATGTTAAAATTTAATGTAAGTGTTATAAAAGAATTTATGAAACTTGTAAAAGATTATTATGATTATCCTAAATATGTAACTTGCAAAGTTTTGATATTACAAGGTAAAAATGATATTTTAGTACCAATAACATCTTCTCAATATGTTTATAGTAATCTAAAATCAAAATCAAAAAAATTAATACTTTTAAATGATGTAACACATGATATATTTAGAGATGATAACAAGGAAGAGATATTTAGAATAGTAGAAAAATTTTTAAAAAGATAGGGGGATTTATTATGACAGAAGAAGAAGCTAAAAAAGCATTATTTGATTTGCACTTTGAATATATGATGAATTCTCCAAAAGAAAGATTAAAAAAATACGAAGAATATAAGGAAAATAGAGCTAGAATAAGACATGAATTAGCTCAAGCTATTAGAGAAAGAAAAGAAAAAGAATTAAAAATGAAATAATCAATTTTGATTATTTTATTTTTGTGTTATAATAGGTACGTCGTGGAGATGATTTTATGAAAACTGATGATTTTGATTTTTATTTACCGGAGAATTTAATCGCGCAAACACCACTTGAAAAAAGAGATTCATCTAGATTACTTATTCTGGATAAAGAAACTGGAGAAATAACACATCAATCTTTTTCAAATATAATAGATTATTTAAATAAAGGTGATGTTCTTGTGTTAAATGATACTAAGGTAATGCCTGCTCGTATTTTAGGTACAAAAGAGGATACTGGAGCTGTTATAGAACTTTTAATGTTAAAAGAAATAGAAAAAGATGTTTGGGAAGTTTTGAGTAAGCCAGCAAAAAGAATAAAGATAGGTACTGTAGTTAAGTTTTCTGATAAATTAAAAGCTGAATGTATAGGTTTAGGTGAAGAAGGTATTAGGATATTTAAATTTATCTATTCAGGAATATTTTATGAAATATTAGATGAATTAGGTGAAATGCCATTACCACCTTATATACATGAAAAATTAAAAGATAAAGATAGATATCAGACTGTGTATGCTAAAAATATAGGTAGTGCAGCTGCTCCTACAGCTGGGTTACATTTTACTAAAGAACTTATGAAAAAAATAATAGAAAAAGGAATAAAGATAGAGTATATAACTCTTCATGTAGGGCTTGGTACATTTAGACCGGTGAGTGTAGAAGATGTTACAAATCATAAAATGCATAGTGAGTTTTATCAAATGAGTAAAGAAACTGCTGATGTATTAAATGATGCTAAAAAAAATAATAATAGAATTATTAGTGTAGGAACAACTTCTACAAGAACTTTAGAAACTATTATGAACATATATGGAGAATTTAAAGAATGTAGTGGATGGACTGATATATTTATATATCCAGGATATAAATTTAAAGCAATTACATCTTTAATAACTAATTTCCATTTACCTAAAAGTACTTTAATAATGTTAGTAAGTGCTTTAGCTGGTAAAGATAATATAATGAATGCATACTCAGAAGCTGTTAAAAATGAATATAGGTTTTTCTCGTTTGGGGATAGTATGTTTATAAAGTAGGTAATTATGGATTTAAAAGAGATAGGGAAAAAACAGTTTATTGATAAAGGAACTACAGGTAGATGTTATTTACTTGAGGATGGAAATGTAGTAAAAATTTTTAATAATCCTAGGGGGTTATATGAAATTGATAGATTTGAACATTTTTTATATTATGAAAATGATAGTTTTATGTTTCCTCATGATTTTATATTTGATTCTAAAAAATTTTATGGATATATTACTAAATATGCTTCTGGAGAAACTTTAGATAGAGTGTTTTCTAAAAGTAATTTATTACAATTATCAACTCATTCATTGAAATTAGAAAAAAATATAGATTTTGTTTCATCTGGAGGTATTACTTTATATGATTTTCATCCTAGAAATTTAATGTATGATGGGAAAAAATATAGTGCTATTGATCATGATGAATATGGAGTAGGTACAGATATAGAAGAAATAAAAAGAAGAAATCAGTCTTATCACAGAATATTAATAGGTAAATTATTTCTTGAAAAATTAGATAAATTTGATTATCAGCACACAAAATTAATCACAGATAAGGTTCGTGAATATATGTATTCACCAATAAAGCCTAGTGAAATGATAATAAAATTAAAAGAAAGAATAGATAGAGAATATAAAGAAGATATTAAAACATTAGATGATATGGATAAAATTGTTAGAAGGTGATTTATGGTTATATGCATAGTTGGACCTACAGGAGTAGGTAAGACAAAATTAAGTATAGAACTAGCTAAAAAATTAAATGGTGAAATTATAAATGCAGATAGTACTCAAGTATATAAAGGAATGGATATAGCTACTGCTAAAGTAACAGAAGAAGAAAAAGAAGGGATAATACATCACTTATTTGATATAAAAGATATTAATGAAGATTATACTGTATTTGATTACCAAAAAGATTGTAGGTTAAAAATAAAAGAAATAGAAGAAAAAGGTAAAACTCCTATATTAGTGGGTGGTACAGGATTATATATAAAAGCTGCTTTATATGATTATAAATTTGAAGAAGAAAATAATATAGAATCTTTTGATAAATATTCTAATGAAGATTTATATAATAAACTATTAAATGTTGATCCTAATACTGAAATACATATGAACAACAGAAAAAGAGTTATTAGAGCATTAAATTTTTATTATAATAATAATACTGCTTTAAGTAGTAAAGAAAAAACAGATAAACTTTTATACGATGTAGTATTTATAGGTCTTACTACAGATAGAGAAATTCTTTATGATAGAATAAACAAAAGAGTAGATATAATGCTTGAAAATGGACTACTCGAAGAAGCTAAACAAATATATGATAGTAATATAAGAAGTAAAGCTGTATTAACACCTATAGGATATAAAGAATTATTTGAATATTTTGATAATAACTGTACTTTAGAAGAAAGTATAGAATTAATAAAACAAAGAAGTAGGAGATATGCTAAAAGACAGTATACTTGGAATAATCATCAAATACCAGTTAATTGGTTTAGTGTAGATTTTAACAATTTTAATAATACTGTAGATGAAGTAATAAATTTTATAAATAAGTAAAAACAGTTTACTTATTTTTTTTGTAGTGTTATAATTTAGTAGGAAAATAGGAGGTATGTTATGAGATGTGTTGGTACTGTTGTTAGGGGTATTAGAACTCCAATAATTAAAGAGAATGATGATTTAGCTAGTATAGTTGTTGATTCACTAATTAAAGCTAAAGAAAGCGAAGGATTTGAATTTAGAGATAAGGATGTAGTAGCTATTACTGAAGCTGTAGTAGGTATAAGTGAAGGCAATTATGTAACAGTTGATGATATAGCTTTAGATTTACAAAATAAATTTCCATCAAAAAATATTGGTGTAGTATTTCCGATACTTAGTAGAAATAGATTTTCTATGATTTTAAAAGGTATAGCTCGTGCTATGGATAAAATAACTATGTTACTTAGTTTTCCATCTGATGAGGTTGGAAATAATATACTTGATGAAGATATATTAGATAGTAGTAAATTTAATTTAAGTAGTGTTATAAGTGAAAAAGATTATAAAGAAACATTTAGTAGTTTTATTCATCCTTTTACTGGAATTAACATGGTAGATTTTTATCGTGATTTGATAGAAAGTGAAAATTGTGAAGTAGAATTTGTATTTGCTAATGATCCTAAAGTAATATTAGATTATACTAAAGATGTACTTACTTGTGATATACATACAAGATTACGTACAAAAAAGATGTTAAGTGAAGCAGGTGCTAAAACTATATACGGATTATATGAAATTATGACTGAACCTATAAATGGTAGTGGATGTAATCCTAATTATGGACTTTTAGGCTCTAATAAAGCTACTGAAGAAAGATTAAAACTATTCCCTAAAACAGGTGATGAATTAGTTATTGATATACAAAATAGATTAAAAGAATTAACAGGAAAAACAATAGAAGTAATGGTATATGGAGATGGAGCTTTTAAAGATCCTGTTGGACATATATGGGAGCTTGCAGATCCTGTTGTATCTCCTGCACATACCGAAGGTTTAAATGGCACACCAAATGAATTAAAATTAAAATATATATCAGATAATAAGTTTGCTGATTTAAAAGGTGAAGAATTAAAGAACGCTATAAAAGAAGAGATAAAGAAAAAAGAAAGTAATTTAGTAGGAAATATGTTGTCTCAAGGTACTACGCCTAGAAGGATTACTGACTTAATAGGATCACTTTGTGACTTAACAAGTGGTAGTGGTGATAAGGGAACTCCTGTTGTATTTATACAAGGATATTTTGATAATTTAGCTAATGATTAAGAATATAAATTAAAATTTATCTTTTTTTGTTCTTAAATTAATAATATATGATATAATGTACATGTAATAAATTAGTTTTCATAGTAAGGAGTGGTATATGTGAAAAATAAAAAGAAATTATTTATTATAATTGGTAGTGTAGTTTTAGTTTTAGCACTTGCCATCTCATCATATTTTATATTTTTCAACAAAGATAGTGAACCTAAAAATGAGTCTTCAAACAAAGACAATGTTGAAGATAAAGTAGTCGCACCTGCAACTAATACTGAAGAATTATTACAAGAAATGGAAGTAGTAGAAGTTTCTAAAGTAACAGAAGACGAAATAGTTTTTTCTGAAAATATAGATTTGAAAGAAAATGAAAAAGTAGCTGTTTGGATTTATTCAGAACCAAAATTTCTTGGATATTTTGAAGTTGTGGAACAAGATGGTGTAAAAATGATTAAAGGTTTAAAAAAGGTTATGAACGAATTGAAAATTGAACCTGGAAATCATAATATTGCAATTGTAACAGAAGAAGGAGATTCTGTTGGGTACATTGATATTTATGTTGAAGAAAATAAAATTTTTCAAGATGAACAAGCAGCAATTGAATCAAAATATACAACAGAAGAAATAATTGAAAAAACAGAAGTTCAATATCAAACAGAAACAAAAAAGGATGCTAATAAAAAAAGTGGTAGCAAAGAAGTAATACAAAAAGGCGTTACTGGAGAAATTGAAGTAACATATAAAGTTACTTATGATGAAACTGGGAAAGAAATTTCAAGAGAAAAAATAGCAGAAAAAGTAGTTAAAGAAGCTATTAATGAAATTATTGTAATAGGTTTAGCAGATTATAATATTAATAGTTCTAAAATCACTGATGAATTTACAGGTTTTATGTGTTCAGAAAGTCAAACAATGGATTATGGTGGACAAATTGGTTGCGATGATACTCGTGAACTTCCAATGTTTAAAGCTATTGCTATAGATAGTGGAGCACTTAAAGTAGTTTCTTTAAATGAAAAAGCTATTACTCCAATAACTATAACTAAGAGTGGTAACTTATATGTAGGTAAATATAATGGGGCAACTCATTACTTTGACCCTCGTAGTGGAGGTGGCAATCCAGATGGAGATCCACTTACTTTAGAATTATGTAAACAATATAACTTAAGTTGTGGAGTATGGTAATAAAAAAAGATGAGCAATCATCTTTTTATGTTATAATTAAATAGGTGATATTATGTTAAAAGTGGTTGGAACTATATTTATAAAAGATAATAAATTACTTTTAGATAAACCAAGAAAAAGACCAACTTATCAAATGGTAGGGGGTAAAGTAGAAGAAAATGAAACAGTACTTGAAGCTGCTATAAGAGAATGTCATGAAGAATTAGGACCTAAAGCTATAATAGATCCAACTAAATTTGAACTAGTAATGGATTTTGTAGAAAAAGCTACTAGTGATCCAAATTTAAAAATTCATTTTCACCTTTTTAATTATAAAGGAGAGTTAAAAGGGGAATTTTCTACATCAGATGAAATAGAAAGTTTTATTTGGTATGATACATCTATGAAAGATATAAAATTATCTCATGTTTTAAATAATAAAGTAATACCTTATTGTATAAATAAAAAAATAATAAAATAATTAAAACGACTATCATTAGATAGTTTTTTTATGATAAAATATTATTTGGTGATATAGTGAAAGATTTTGTAAAAGGAACATTTAGACAATCTATATTTAGAAGTGACAAGGGCTATATAATAGGTCTTTTAAAAGTGTCTGAAACTAATATTATAGAAATGCAAGAATTTGTTAATAAAACTATAACTTTTACAGGTTATTTTGCTGAATTAAACGAAAATGAAAAATATATAATGTATGGAGAAATAGCTAATCATCCTAAGTATGGATTTCAATTTAATGTTAAAGAAAGTGAAAGAATAAAACCAGATGATAAAGATGGAATAGTAGAATTTTTATCTAGTGATTTATTTAAAGGCATTGGAGAAAAGATGGCTATTAGAATAGTAGATACTTTGGGAGAGAATGCACTTGATTTAATACTTAAAGATAAAACTTGCTTATATCAAGTACCAAAACTATCTGAAGCTAAAATAAATATAATACACGATACACTTGTTAAATATGAAGAATCTCATGAAACAATAGTAAAATTAACTGAATTAGGATTTACTATGAAGGATTCATTAAGTATTTATAATATATATAAAAGTAATACAATACGTATAATAGAAAATGATATATATAGAATAATAGATGATATAGAAGATATTAATTTTACTAAAGTAGATGAAATAGCTATATCTTTAAATGAAGATAAATTTAATTTAAACAGAATTAAAGCTTGTATTGTTTATATTATAAAAGAATTAAGTTTTAAAAAAGGTGATACTTACCTATCTTATGGAGAGATATATGAAGGTGTTAGTTTTTATTTAAAAAATGATATAGATAGTACTTTATTTGATGAAGCAATAAGTGAATTAGATGGTGAATTAAAAATAAAAATAGAAGACGATAGATACTATCTTTTTGAAGATTATGATGCTGAAGAATATATTGCTTCTAAAATAAATTATTTAATAAATAAAGATGTTACTAATTATAAAAACATAGATTTAAGAATTAAAGAATTAGAAGATAAGTATGAAATAGAGTATAGTGATAAGCAAAAAGAAGCTATTATAAAAGCTTTAGAAAATAACATACTAATAATAACTGGTGGACCTGGAACAGGTAAAACTACTATAATAAAAGCAATTGTAGAATTATATAAGAAATTAAACAAACTAAATGATAAAGATTTAATAAATAATATCGCATTACTTGCTCCTACAGGAAGAGCTAGTAAAAGAATGAGTGAATCTACATCTCTTCCTGCAAGTACAATACATAGATTTTTAAAATGGAATAAAGAATTAGATGAATTTATGGTGAATGAATATAATCCTGATTTTTCTAATTTAATAATAGTAGACGAAGTAAGTATGATAGATAATAGACTTATGAATAGTCTTCTTAGAGGCCTTACTAATAATATAAAGCTAGTACTTGTTGGAGATTATAATCAATTACCTAGTGTTGGTGCTGGAAATGTTTTAAAAGATTTAATAGACAGTGATATTGTAGATACAGTAGAACTTGATTTGTTATATAGACAAGATGAATATAGTTATATACCAGTACTTGCTAATGAAATAAAAAATGAAACTTTAGAAGAAGACTTTTTAATAGATAGAGATGATTATAAGTTTTTAGAATGTCATAGTGATGTAATAATACCTAGTTTAGTAAATATTGTAAAAAAAGTAATAAGTAAAGGATATGATTATAAAAGAGTACAGTTAATGGCTCCTATGTATGCAGGAGTTAATGGAATAGACAATATAAATAAAGTGCTTCAAGATGTATTTAATCCTATTGAATTAAATAAAAAAGAAATAAAATATGGAGATATAATATATAGAGAAAATGATAAAGTATTACAATTAGTTAACGATCCTGATAACAATGTATTTAATGGAGATATAGGTATTATAAAAAAAATAGAATATAAAGGTAAAAGTGGGAAACCTGAAATAACTATTGATTATGATGGAACTTTTGTTACATATACTTTAAAAGATTTTAATAAATTTAAACATGGTTTTATTATAAGTATACATAAATCTCAAGGTAGTGAGTTCGAACTTGTTATAATACCAGTGAGTAGTTCTTATAAACGAATGCTATATAAAAAATTAATATACACAGCAGTAACACGTGCTAAAAAAAGATTAATAATAATTGGAGAACCAATGGCATTTATGTATGGTATAAGAAACAATAATGAAATAATAAGAAAGACTGGTCTTTTAGAAAAATTATTAAATAGTTTGAATAAAAAATAAAAAATCACTAAAAATATTAATGTATATATTGGTTTATATACACTGTCATATTTCTAGTGAGGTGATAGAATGAAAGTTTTAAAATCGATGGCATTAATTGCTATGGGTGCTGGTGCGGTTCTTGCTTACCAAAAATATAGCGAGCCAGTAATGAATAAGTTAGAAGATTTGGCAAATGAAGCTATGGAAAAAGCAAATAAAAAACTAGAAGATATGATGTAATGAAAGGAGCTTAGCTCCTTTTTGTGTCATTTTGACAAAAAAATAATGTCATGATAATATATACACTCGAATGAGGGGGATTATAATGAAATTATACAAAGAAGAAAGTCAAAAAAATGAAATAATATGTATGCCTGAAACAGCAAGAGAAAGAATTGAAGATGCTAAAAGCGAAATAAGAGCAACAATACAAACTTTAGGAATTTTGGGTGTAGGTGTAGTTATTTCCGCTAGTAATTTAGGCTTTTTTATAAGAAACGATTTTGCAACTAACTCAATTGTTTTTCATTCTGTAGCTTTACTTGGTATTTCTGGTGCCACACTCGGATTTTTAATTTCCTTAAGAAATCAATTAAAGGAAAAAAGAATGTTAGAAGAACATATTCAAATGATTGACGAAGTAGATGAAATGTTAAAGAGAAGATAAAAAAGAGGTTAACCTCTTTTTTATGTTAAAAATATTAAAAATATTTGTAATATCATCATTATCGCATTATGCACAAAGTGTAATAATATAGGAACGCATATATTTTTGGTTTTTGAATAAAGATAAGCAAACATAAATCCAGGAATACTGTATGGTATTATAAATAATAAATCTATTAGATTTTCTAAGCTGCCTAATACATGCATTCCACCAAAAAATAAACCTGAAAAGAAGATAAATAGAAAATTAGTATGAGTAAAAATTTTTCTAAATGATAATCTAAATACTAATTCTTCAAGTATTGGCGCTAGAAAAACAGTAATAATTATGGTATAAATAGGTGCTTGTACTAATGTTTCTACAACTGATTGTTGGTTTTGAGAAGTCATTGTTGTAGTAAACATTGTTATAATAGAATTACTTAAAATCATTAACCCTAACATTAAAAACCAATATTTAATATATTTTTTAAAATACTTAATAGTATTCTTTATAAAATCTTTAAAATTAGGAATAAAATCTTTTCTAAATATATAAACTATTATGAGTGTTAAACCTGCTTCATAGAGTATTAAATATATTTGCTTAGTAATTAGATTTAAATTATTATAATTAATTCCAAAGAAACTTAAAAAATCATATGGAAGCGCAGAAGCAATTAGATATAAAAATATAACTCCAAATCCTATAAGCATATTTCTTAATTCATATTTTTTTTCTTTTATCATAAATACCTCCACATATCATATATATATTATACCAAAAATTTATAAAAAGATTAAAAAAAGTTTGAAAAATTATAAAAGTGTGGTATAATTTAGTTGTTGAAGCAATAAATCAAGTCAAGAGTGGGAATTTTCCCACTCTTTAACTTAGTAGGGAGGTAGTTCATGGATATTGCAGGAAAGGTTAAAAATTTAATAGAAGAATCTATAAAAGAAAATGGTTATATTTTAGATGAAGTATTATATGTTAAAGAAGATGGTAATTACTTTCTAAGGGTAGTTATTGATAAAAAAGGTATTATAGATGTAGAGGATTGTGTTACTGTAACAAGAATAATAGATCCAATTCTAGATACTGTAGACTATATTACTGATAGTTATATACTTGATGTATGTTCAAAAGAGAAAGGTTGTGAAGAAAATGAATAGTAAAGAATTTACAAAAGCATTAGAACTTTTAGAAGAACGTGGAATGGAAAGAGAATATATTTATGAAGCAATGGTACTTGCTTTAACAAGTGCTTATAAAAAGAATACAGGTCTTTCTAATGTACGTGTAGAAGTGGATAAAGATAAAAATGAATTTAAATTATTTTCATTTAAAACAGTAGTACTTGATGAAACTCATAAAGAATCACTTGATGAAGATAATATTCCAATGGCAGATGAAGAAATTTTATCTGAAGAAGATTTAGAAAATGAAGAATTAGAGGATTTACCAGAAGAATTTAGATATAGACCATTTGTATTTAACGAAAAAATTCATATAACTTTAGAAGATGCTAGAAAATTAGATCCTGAAATAAATATAGGAGAAACTATAGAAGAAGAAGTAGTTGCTAAAGAATTTGGAAGAGTTGCTGCTGCTACAGCTAAACAAGTAATCATTCAAAAAGTTAGAGAAGCTGAAAGAAATAATATAGCTAATGAATTTGGAGAAAAACAAGATGAAATGATGTCTGGTCTTGTTGAAATGGAAGATGAAAATAATTATTATATCAATTTAGGTAGGACTCAAGGATTACTTCCTAAATCAGAAATTATTCCTGGTGAAGAAATTAAGATGGGATCTAATATTAAAGTTTATATCAGTAAAGTAGATATTAACTCTAAGGGAGCTTTAATACTTTTATCTCGTAAACATTATGGATTTATTAAAAGATTATTCGAACTTGAAATACCAGAAATTAGTGATGGAACAGTATTAATTTATAGTGTAGCTCGTGAAGCTGGTAATAGAACTAAAATAGCTGTTTATTCAGAAGTTAATAATGTAGATCCAATTGGTGCTTGTATAGGTGAAAGAGGAACTAGAATTGCTAACATATTAAAAGAATTAGGTAAAGAAAAAATAGATATAGTTAAATATTCTAAAGATCCTGTTGAGTTTATACAAAATGCACTTAGTCCTGCTAAAGATTTAAGAGTATTTGTACTTGATGAAAAAACTAAAGAAACTATGGTAGTAGTTAATGATGAAAATTTAAGTTTAGCTATTGGTAAAAAAGGTATTAATGTTAAACTTGCAAGTCGTTTAACTCACTATAATTTAGAAATTAAAACTTTAGATCAAGTTAAAGAAGCTGGAATTAATATTTTAGAGTAGGTGTATTATGAAGAAAATACCAATGAGATCATGTGTAGTTACAGGAGAGAAATTACCTAAAAAAGAATTAATTAGAGTAGTAAGAACTCCTGAAGGAAATGTAATAGTAGATGAGAGTGGTAAGGCTAATGGTAGAGGTGCTTATTTAAAAAAATCTATTGAAACATTTGATAAAGCACAAAAAACTAAAATATTAAATAAAAAATTAGAAGTAGAAGTACCAGATTCTATTTACGAAGAATTAAAATCAAAAGTAGGTGAATAATATGAAAAGAGAAAATTATTTATCATGGGATGAATATTTTATGGGAATTGCTATGATTTCTGCAGAAAGAAGTAAAGACCCAAATAGTCAAGTAGGTGCTTGTATCGTAGATGAAAATAATAAAATTGTTTCTATGGGATATAATGGTGCTCCTATCGGGTATGATGATGATAAAGATATGACGTGGGAAAGGGAAGGAGATTTCCTTGACACTAAGTATGCTTATGTTTGTCATTCAGAATTAAATGCAATACTTAATTCAAAAATACCTGTTAAAGGGTGTAAGCTTTATGTTACTTTATTTCCATGTAATGAGTGTGCTAAAGCAATTATTCAATCTGGAATTACTGAATTAGTGTATTTAAGTGATAAATATGATCAGACTCCAGGTAATATTGCTTCAAAAAAAATGCTTGATGCTTGTGGAGTGAAGTATAAAAAATATGAATCAAAAGGAAAAGAGTTAAAATTAACTTTATAGGAGATTTTATGGATAGAGTTTATATGGATATGGCTTATGAACAAGCAGAAAAATCAGTTTGTTTAAGAGCCAAAGTAGGTGCAGTATTAGTTAAAGATGGCGCAGTAGTTGCTCAAGGGTACAATAATATGTCTGGAGGCATTAATGACTGTGCTGAAGTAGGTTGTATAAGAGAAAAATTAAATATACCAAGTGGAACTAGAAGAGAGGTTTGTAGAGCTATTTGTGCTGAACAATTAGCAATCTCAGAAGCTGCTAGAAATGGAGTTAAACTTGATGGAAGTGTTGCATATATAACAACATTCCCATGTCATATATGTGCTAAACTACTTGTTAGTAGTGGTGTAAGTGAGATAGTATATGATAAAGATTATCCTGATGAATTATCACAAAACTTTTTGATGGAGGCAGGAATACTAGTAAGAAAAATATAGGAAGAGGGTGTAGTTATGATGAGTGTATTAGAATACGCACAAGATGTAAATAAAACTGTAAGTGAAATATTAAATTTATGTAAAAGATTAAATATTCCAGTATTGAATGAGGATGATTATTTAGATGAAGATGCTATAACTGAACTAGATAACACAATTGCTCGTGAAGAAGAAATGGATTTGGAATATGAAGAAGAACTTATAGAAAAAGAAAATAAGAAACAAGAACCTGTAGTTAATAATTCTAAACAGAAAAAACAAACTCAACCTACAATGAATAAAGTTAAAGTAGGAAAGAAAGAATTAGCTAAAAAGAAAAAAGAAATGTATAAAAATAAAGAAAAACTTATAAGTAATGGTCCTGTTATAGATACTAATGTAGTTACTTATAAAGAAGGAATGACTATTGCTGACTTAGCTAAGGCTTTAGATGTTCAAGCAAGCGATTTAATAAAAAAATTATTTATGTTAGGAGTGCTTGCTACAGTAAATAATAAAGTAGATTTTGATAATGCATCTTTATTGGCTTCAGAATATGGAAAAGAATTAAAAGAAGAACAAATAATAGATGAAACAAAATTTGAAGAATATGAAATTAATGATAAAGAAGAGGACTTAGTAAAAAGACCTGCAGTTGTTACTATAATGGGACATGTTGACCATGGTAAAACAACACT
>JAFXHG010000037.1 GCA_017536505.1 Bacilli bacterium | reverse complement strand
AGAGTTCATAAACACCACGTATAACCATATTTTCAAGCACCATACACAAACGTTTTAACCAGTCAAGTGTAATTACACTATACCACTAGAAACACGCGAAATACTATGCTTAAATTAAGTCAATGGAGATTCTAGATTATTTATGTTCCAAGTGGAACTATTTGATAAGCATAATGCGAAGTAATTCTTGAGTTGCTTGTTTTATCTTGAGTGATTCGAAATACACGTTACCTAATTTATAATTCTTTACAAAGAGTTTCCAGCAGTGATAATCTTTAGCTGCTGATAGAAGCATTGTGTTGGGTGTTTGGTCATCTTTAGTACAAGCAAAGAATTGAACATTTTCAGTATAATCTTCTGATACAAATATTTTACCTGCATTGAAATCAAACCATACACCATAAATTTTATTCTTAAATTGAAAAGCAAAAGAACATTTTGATGTACCTGTTTTCTTTTCAACAAATGTTTTATTATCTAATCTCATTATATTATTAATAGCATAATCACCAAATTCAGTACCTTCAATTAATTTACCAAAGCTAGAGTTCTTTTTAGCATTTAAGAACTCTTCTGATGATTCAATATAATTAACTAATATTAATCCATCTTTAAATGTTTTAATATCAGAACCATAAGGAAGTGTTAAGTCAAAATAAATAAAATATGGATTAGCAATAGTTACAGCATTTGCTAACATAAATATTTTTATATCACGTAATCTTCCAATAGTTTCAATTAAACCAAGAAGTGATTCAACTTCATTTTTAATATAATGTTTTTGTCCTTCTTCTAAAATAAACTCATCAAATATAATATATTTTACTTTAGAGAAGTTAGAAGATTTTAGATCTTGAGCAGTAGACAGTGTAAAAGCATAACCACATTGTTTATCATCTATAAAAAATGAATCGCCTTTAGTATATAACTTATGTCCTGTAAATTCTTCATTTTTATTAAGAGCTTCAAAGAATTTAGGAACTGATTTTTTCAAATCAGATTTATATCTTCTGATATAAGCAAACTCTTCACCTTTTTTAATAAATTGTTTAGTAACAAATTTAGAACAAGAATAAGTTTTACCAATACCACGACCACCAATTAATATATTAAGGAAAGCATTATATGATAAAACTTTAGTCAAGTCATAATACATTATATAACACCTTCCATTCTAAAAGTGATAATATAAAGTTATATTGCAGATAACTAATCAAAACTTTACCTGGTACATTCTTCATGTATAGTTATCCAGGCAAGATTACAATATATTGAACTTTATATTTCACTATAAACATTATATCATAATAGTCAAATTTTTTCAATAATTTAAAGGTAAAATAATTTTTTGTAAAATAATTAAAAAATTTTTTAAAAAATTATTGACAATAATTTAATTAGATGATATTATTAAGGTGTAATAGAAAGGAGCAGGGTTATGAAGGAAGAGAACAAGCAGATGATCATTAAATATTTAAGAAAGGAATATTCAAGAGAGAATGATAAATATCTTTTAATTAAGCATAAGATAAATACATGGAAACAATATAAAGAAATAAAAGATTTACAAATCAAACTTGGAAGAAAATTTGAACAAAACCATTTATCAAACATGTCTGATTTATCAAGATTAATTGAATGGGTAGAAAGATTATGAAGATATTATTAATTTTAATGTTTATAATTTTAGTTATAATATTAATGATATGTATGTATGCAGTAATTAGACTAGCAGGAATAATAAGTAAAAATGAAAGGTGGTGATAATAATGAATAGTTTTTAGAAAGAATAGCAGTTGAAAATTCAAATAAATGTAATAAATTAGGTACAGAAATTGAAGATTTAAAAAGAAAAATGTTTGATTTACAAAGTGATTATAATATTGTGGTAGGAGAGCATAATGAATTAGCAACTAGAATAGAAGAAGCAATAGAATATATAAGAAAAAATTTTGCTGATATAGAATATATGAAAGCAAGATATAATGAAGATATAATAAATAAACATAGAGAAGAAATTTATGTAACTGATATAGAAAAATTAATAAATATATTAAAAGGAGAAGAATAAAATGGGAATAGAAAAGTATATTGAAAGAATAGATAAATTTAGTGAGAAAAATCCAACTTTAGCAGATGTAATATTTACAACTATGTTTATATTAGCTGTTGTAGGAAACTTTATAGCATTTATTTATGCAATTACTCATTAAGAGTAAACTAACTCTTTGTAGTTAGTTTACTACTTATAACCTAATCTTTATAATCCTATAATTGAATCCAAACTTTTAAAATTTTTATAAATACGCATTAGCCACTTTTAGTGTTACAATAAATTCAAAATTAGGTTGTAGGTAGTAAAGTATCTATAAAGATACTAGAAAGGAAGAAGGATTATGAAAAATGAATTTTACAAACAAATAAATGAAATATTCATTAAACATCCAAATGAAAAAGATGAATATAGAGATTTATATGAATGTGTTCAATTAATTTTAAAAGCTATTGATTTACAAGAACAAAGTAATGAAGTAAATAAAAAGCTTAATGAATTAAACCAAGAAAAGAAAGAAAAGTAAAATGAGTAAAATATGGATAGTTTTATATAATAAAGAAACTAAAAGATATTTTACTAGATATTTTGATACTTTAAATGAAAAAGAAAAGTATCTAAGAAAAATGAAATATTTTTTATCTAGGAATTTAATCCTGATAGAAGATTCAACTGATATTATTTATGATAGAAAGGAAAATATAAAATGATAAATAATTATACATTAATTGGAAGATTAGTAAAAGATTTAGAATTAAAAGAAAGTGAGAATAAAAAGAAATATGCTTATTTAACATTAGCAGTTCAAAGAAGTTATAAAAATGCTAATGATGAATATGATACTGATTTCATTGATATGATAGTATGGAATGAACTTGCAGAAAGAATTAATACATATTGTCATAAAGGTGATCTAATTGCTGTAAATGGTAGAATAGAAACAAGAATGAAAGAAACTGAAGAAGGAAAAGAAAAAGTTACTTCTTTAGTATGTGATAAAGTAACTTTCTTACAAACTAAAAAAGAAGAAAAAGAAAGTGAATAATCCTTATGAATGATGTTATTATCAAGGGATTTGGTGAAATAAATAACGCAAGAAAAAGTAAACAAAGTATATATACGTCAATTAAAGATGAGAAAGTTATATTTAACCTTCTTAATACTGAATGCGACTTTAAATTAAACGAATGTGAAAACAAAGAAATTAAAGTAAAAAATGTACTTATCAAAGTAATTGAAACTCCATCTGAAAATGATGAAGTAGTATTTAAAAAGATAACAATATTAATAGATGATAAAGATAAAAGTTATGTAACAGCTTCAAAGATGTTTGCAAATCAATTAATGGATTATCTTCAAAATGATATTGACAAAGAGTTTACTATAAAAATTATTAAAAGAAGTGTTAAAAATTCACCAAACAAAGCATTAGGTTTTGAGCTAGTTTAGTGAACTAGCTCTTTTCTTTTGAAAGGAATTGTTATGAGATTTAATTATGAAAACATTACTTTAAAAACTATCTTAAACTTAATTGAAATATTTCCAGATTATAAGTTTATTTGTGATGGTGATGATAAAGTAATTATATTAAAGGAAAAAAGTAAAGATGAGAAAAATAGATGATATTACATTTATAAAAATAATTATAGTTATTATTGCTTTTTCAATGTGTATGTTTGCTTGGGTAATAGTAGATCATATTGATTTAGTACATAATGAAGTAGTCGAATGTAAAAATAATTAAAAATTTTGAAGGGTGGTGTTTACAAGAATGGGTGCAAAGGTTTATAATGACATTAATGATAGCAACTACTATGTGGAACTTGATAAAATTAAAATATACTTTTCTTCAGAGTTTAACAAAGAAAGATTTCTTAAAGGATATGAAGAATATGTTAAAGAAGAAAATTTAAAAATCCAAAATAAATATAAAGTAAATATTATTGCTAATTACTATTTATTATTCTCTTATTATAAACGTATTGAAAAAAGGGGATTTAGAATAATAAATAAAGTAACTGGTGCTGAAATAAAAGATAATTTAACATTTATAATTTCATTATAATAAAAAGGTAGGTGTTCTTTATGGCTGATAATTTAATTAGATGGAAACGTGGTGATTATATTAAACTTAGTAAAGCTGTTAATAAGTTTAATAAACAAGTAGATGAATTTTCTAATATGGGTTTTAAATATTTACCTGAAGTAAAAAATTATCAGTCTCTTAAAGGAACTATTTCTACTAGAAAAGAACTAAATAGACTTATTAATTCTATGAAAAAATTCTCTATTGAAACAGCTAAGAAGGTAGAATTACCTTCAGGAAAAACTTTAACATCTTGGGAGTATAAGGAATTAAAATTAGCAAGAAATAGAGCAAGAAAAACTCTTGAAAATAAATTAGAAATGCAACAAAGAGAAAATCCTTATGCAAAATTTGGAATAGATACTAAAGAAATAGAAGTAACTAAAAAGACTATTGAAAGTTTAAATAAATTAGAAACTAAAGCAAAAGGTTTTGATTTTAATAGATTAGTTGATAGAATTATGAAACTAGGTAGTTATGATTATGAAATGCGTAAAGCTATGAATTATAGAAATAATTATATGGAAGCATTAGAACAAATGAGTAATTATAATAATTTTGATTTATTAAAAGCAAAGTTAGAAAGTATTAAGAATCCAGAACAATTTTATGAATTTATTCAAAAATCACCAACATTATCAGATTTATTTGATTATTATCATGATTCACCTGAAGCTCAAACAGTAGCAGGTTTTGATAATAATCAAGAAGCTTTTAATAGAGCAATGCAAGAACTTGGTATATTAGATATTGATTATAATCCACAGGAATATGATTTATCTGATGTATCAGGACAAATATCAACTATTGAGTGAATTTTACAGCTGATTTTGAAACTGCTATATGGCTTGATGATTCAAGCTATGTTTGGGCATGGGCTATATCTGAGATAGGTAATGAAGATAATATAAAAATTGGTAATACAATAGATAGTTTTATGGAATATATATCAAAGACTAATAATGCAAAATACTATTTTCATAATTTAGCTTTTGATGGATCATTTATACTTGATTATTTATTTAAGAATGGATTTGAATTTATAGAAGATAAAAAGGATAAAAGAGATAAAACATTTACTACATTAATTAGTGATATGGGAATGTTTTATACAATAGAAGTATATTTTAGTGTTAAAGCAAGTGGTAAAAAAGTTAAAAAAGCAACATTTATTGATTCACTAAAAATTATACCTTTTTCAGTTTCAGGAATTGCAAAAGCTTTTGGACTTCCAATAAGTAAACTAGAATTAGATTATAATAAACCACGTGAACTAGGGCACATTCTAGAAGATGATGAAATTGAGTATATCAAGAATGATGTTAAGATAGTAGCAATGGCTTTAAAAGTATTATTTGATGAAGGACTTAATCATATTACTTCTGCAAGTAATGCACTATCTGATTTTAAAAGGAATTATAAAGAAGATAAATTTAGTAAACTTTTTCCAACTATTCCTTATGAAATAGATAAAGACATAAGGCAAAGTTATAAAGGTGGATTTACTTATCTTAATCCAATTTATAAAGAAGTAGATGTAGCTTCTGGTGAAGTATTAGATGTAAACAGTCTATATGCTTCAGTTATGAGATATGAACTACTTCCAATAGGATATCCACTTCCTTATGATGGTAAATATGAAAAAGATGATGAATATCCACTTTATATACAAATGATTACTTGTTCATTTGAAATAAAAGAAAATATGATACCAACTATACAAATTAAAGGCAGTTATTTTATTGAAAATGAATATCTAACATCATCTAATGGTGATATTGTATGCCTTGTACTTAGTAATATAGATTTAGAACTATTTTTAGAGCATTATAATGTATATGAACTAGAATATATACGTGGATACAAATTTAAAGGTAGTTATGGATTATTTGATAAATATATAGATAAATGGACTGAAAGAAAAATTAAAGCAACTAAAGAAGGTAATAAAGGACAAAGAGCACTTGCTAAACTTATGCTTAATAGTTTATATGGTAAATTTGCAATGGGTAAAGAAATGCAATGTAAAATACCTTTTTATGATGATTTAGATGGAATGATCCATTATAAATTATCTGATATTGAAATGGTTGATGGTCTTTATTTACCTATAGGTATATTTATAACAAGTTATGCAAGAAATAAAACTATTAGAACTTCTCAAGCAATTAAAACATATTCTATTAAAAAATATGGTAAGGATATGTATTGTTATTCTGATACTGATTCAGTTCATACATTACTTGGGATAGAAGAATTAGAAAAATTTTGTGAAATTGATGATGTAAAACTAGGTGCTTGGAAACATGAATCACATTTTACAAAAGCAAGATTTATTAGGCAAAAATGCTATCTTGAAATGATAGATGATGAAGTTAAGATCACGTGTGCAGGAATGCCGCAGTCATGTTATAAATATGTTGAATGGGAAAAATTTAAAACTGGTTTTACTTGTCCAGGAAAACTTATTTTTAAGCGTGTTAAAGGTGGTGTAAAACTAATTGAAACAGAATTTACTATTAAAGGTGATAAACGTTTAATGAAGAATGTTAAAATGTTTTAAAATATGATATAATAATAGTAGAAAGGGTATGAGCTTATGAGTGATTTAATAGAGTTAATAGTAAACAATGGAATAGGTATTGTTTGTGTAGCTTATTTAATTTTCTTTAACTTAACTACAATGAAAGAAATGAATAAAACTATGCAAGAAATATCTACTTCTTTAAAACTTATGAATCAAGATATTGAAGAAATAAAAGAAAAATTAAAGAAAGAATAGGTGATTAATATGGAAATAAGGACTACTTGTCCTAATAATAACAAATATTATATTACAACTGGTCAAGGTGGCTGGAATATGGCTATTCAAGGAAAACCTACAAAAGCAGGAGCAAATGTACTTGCTAACTGTGTAGGTTATGCAAATGGAAGATTTGCTGAAATAATAGGTAAAGATAAAATAGAATATCAATTTATATGTAATGCAGAAGGATTTATAAATAAAGCTAAAAATTATGGTCTTAAAATATCAGCAGTACCAACATTAGGTGGTATTATGGTATGGGAAGGAAAAGGAAGTTTAGCAGGACACGTTGCTATAGTAGAAAGAATAGATAGTAATAATCAAATATTTACATCTGAATCAGCTTATAATGGAAGTGCTTTTTATAATAAAACAAGATATAATTGTAATGGTAACTGGGATATGGGAAGTAATTATTCTTTTATAGGTTGTATAATTAATCCTAGTAATCCAGAACCTGCTCCAACTCCTACACATCAAATAAGTGTTGATGGAATATGGGGTGTTGATACAACTAGAAAAGCTCAAGAAGTATTTGGTACTCCTGTTGATGGTAGAGTTTCAAATCAATATGCTTATTATAAAAACTCTAATCCTGGTTTATTATCAAATACTTTTGACTGGAAAACAAATCCTAAAGGTGGAAGTAACTTAATATATGCTATTCAAAAATGGTGTGGAACTTCTGCAGATGGATTTATTGGAACTAATACTATAAAAGCTATGCAAAGAAAATTAGGTACTCCTGTAGATGGTAAAGTATCTTATCCATCAATGATGGTTAAAGAATTTCAAAAATGGCTTAATCAAAGGTGATATAAATGGCTTATGTACCTAGATTAGATGATTCAGGAATGCTTAATAATTTTCATTGGTACTCTAATAATAATCCTTATTATGCTACTGGATATGGAATGCCAAACTGTACTGCTTATGCTTGGGGTAGATTTTGGGAAGTAGGAGATCCTGATAATACAGGTGAACATAAACCAAATCCAAATGATTTACCAGGATATTATGATGGTGGTGTTTGGTGGAATAGAGTTAATAGGAATGTTTATGAAACTGGTGCTACACCAAAACTTGGAGCTGTAATATGCTTTGAAAGACCTGGATATGCAGGACACGTTGCTATAGTAGAACAAATAAATAATGATGGAACAATTATAACATCTAATAGTGCTTATGGTGGAACTTACTTTTATACACAAACATTATCAGCAAGTAATAATTATGCTTGGGGTAGTTATGTATTTCAAGGTTTTATTTATAATCCTTATAGTGGTGGTGGACCTACTCCACCATTAAGTATACCTACATCAGGAAATTTTCCTTGGGCAATATATTTACATAAATTTAAACAACGTAATAATATAGGTAAATTTCACTAATATTGACTATATAATATAAATATGATATAATAATAGAAAGAAGGTATAGATATGAACTTTGATGAAATTTTAAACTCAATAGATGAAAAACTAGGTGAAGAAACATTTGGAATGATTTCAGATGATATAGCTAATCTAATGGGTTATAATGAAGCTTTAAATAATGATATTAAAGCTAAAGATGAAAAAATAGAAAAACTAACTAAAAAGAATGATATGTTAATAGAAGCTAATGGTAATCTTCTTCAAAAAGTATCTGCAGGAATAGAAGAAAAGAAAACTGAAGAAAAAGAAGAACCAAAAAAGAAAATAGATTTAAGAGCTGCATTTGATAAAAATGGGAATTTTATAAAATAGTTATTTTTCATATATTATTCTCCTAGCTGTCTTTATAGACAGCTATAGAGTAGATATAGCACAAACTTCTTCTTGTTCTTAAAGAAATGATGTGTATCCATCGCCATATCTATTCTATAGGTGTTTATAAAACACTAATTAAAGAAAGGAAGGTGATTATTCATGAATCCATCTCAAGGTTTAGTTACTTCTTTAAATGCTATTAGAGAAGCTTCAGTATCTGGATCTACTATTTATCATCAATATGTACCTATAGTAGATGAAGAAACTGATATTGCTAGTTTTGGTACTCCAATTCTAAATAATACTGCTGTAATGAATGAATTTATGAATAGACTTGTAAACAGAATCGTTTATACAAGTTTTGAAAACAAGTATTTTAATAATCCATTACAAATACTTGAAGGTGATAGAATACCACTTGGTTATTCTGGACAAGAAATTTACATCAATCCTGCTAAAGGTAGACAATATGATGTAAATGATTTCGCTGGTTTACTTGTAAAATATGAAGCTGATGTAAAAGTTCAATATACTTCAGTTAATATGGACTTACAATATCCAGTAACAGTTTCAAGACACAAATTAAAACAAGCATTTGTATCTTGGGATTCATTAGATAACTTCATAATGGAATTATCTAACTCACTTTATAATGGAGCATACATTGATGAATTTAGATTTACTAAAGGATTAGTTAGTGCTGCATTCAAATCAAATCAAGTACAATATGAGAAAGTTTCAGCTGTTAATAGTGAAGCTAATGCTAAAGCATTTACTACTAAAGTAAGAGAATTATTCTTAAATATGCAATTACCTAGTACATCATATAATGCTTGGGCTAAAGTTGGTGGTTATGGTAAAGATATTTTAACTTACTCTAGACCAGAAGATATTGTATTCTTAATTAGAAATGATGTAAGAAGTTACTTAGATGTTAACGTCCTTGCCGAAAGTTTTAATATGTCAAAAAGCGACCTATTAGGAAGAATTATTCCAGTTGATAACTTTGATATGTTTGATGATGATGGAACTAAAATATATGATGGTTCTGATATTATTGGTTTCATTGGTGATTCTAGTTGGTTTAGAATTAAGAGACAAGATATGTATCTTGATGAGTTCTATAATGCAAATAATAGAACATGGCAATATTATCTTAACCTAACTAAGATGTACAATTATTCATTATTTGCTAATGGTGTTGTATTAGCTGTTGATGATCCTGAAGTTGCTATAACTTCAATGAGATTCTTAGAAGCTTCAGAATCAGGTGTTAGTGTTAAAGTTGGTGAATCAGTAGTATTAAATATTGAAACTACTCCATTCCCTGCTAATGGCGAAATAACTTATAGTGATGGTGCTGATGGTGAATACTTTACAGCTACAGCTGTTTCAGGAAATCCAAAACAAGTTACTATTTTAGGTGTTAAAGCTGGAACTAATAAAACTTGTACTGCTTCAGCAAATAGTGGTGCAACTACAGCTACTTGCAAAATTAATGTAACATCTGCTTAATAATCTATAAGGGTTAAGGAGTTAATTCCTTAGCTCTTTTTAATAATAAAGGAGTAACCTATAAGGTGTGGGAAACAGGTCAACGTACAATTATTAGCTGTTTGAAGGATAGGCATGGTACGTTAAATAAAATTTGAAGGAAGGTGAACTATATGATAGCTCCTAATACTGATATATACTTATTAAAATTACCTATTGAAATAGATGAAACTAATCAATTAATATTTGTTTCATATAATGACCAATATAATTATTTTCATAATTTACCTAGATTAGAGCTTGAAAATGCTACCTATCAAAGAAAAGATAATGTTTTAAGATACCCTACTACTAATATATCTTTTGATGATTTACTTAGTTATAACTATTGTATGTATAGAAATGAAAGTTATTCAGATAAATGGTTTTATGCTTTTATCAAAAATATGAGATATATTAATGATGGAATGTGTGAAATAGAACTTGAAACAGATGTTTGGCAAACTTGGGGTTTTCAAATAAGTTATAAAAAATGCTTTATTGAAAGAGAACACGTATCAGATGATACATTTGGAAAACATACTGTACCTGAAAACTTAGAAACTGGTGAATATATGTATCAACCTGTTAATGGTGGTAGAGATACAAACTGGAATGATATAGTAAAAAATTGTAGAATAGTATTTGCTATGAGTGATCCAGGGCATTATGGTAGCTTTTATGATCCACCATCAGGTTCAAGATTATATAATGGAGTATTTAGTGGACTTAGATATTTTATAATGAAAGATGGTGATTCAGCATATTGGTATATTCAAGATTTAATGCACATGGCTGGAAATAAAATTGAAGGACTTTATGCTATATTTATGGCACCTGATTCTTTACTTGGTGTCAATGATAGTACAGTATGGAATATGGATAGTTACGTTGATGATGGAACTGTACATTATTTTTATCTAAAGCAACTTGAATATTCAAATAAATTTACATATTTACAAAATTGTTTTGTTATTGATTCAAGAAAATGTGGTGAAAATTATGTACCTAAAAATAATAAAGTTCTATGTTTTCCATATAGATATATAACAGTATCTAATAATGCAGGTCAAACTAATCAATATAGATATGAATATTTTGGTAATAATAATAAGAAAAATGGTTATTATTGTGATTTTGGTATACATGGTGCTATTAGTATAGGTTGTTCAATAAAATTATATCCATATCTTTATAATAATCCTGGTACTGTTCAAGAAAGTGATAATAAAAATTATCTTGAAGGAATAGATTTTTATAAACTTCCTACTTGTGGGTGGCTTACTGATCCATTCTTAAACTGGTTATCACAAAATGCTGTTAATATTGGTATATCTACTGCTTCTTCAGCTCTTAGTATTGTAGCTGGTACTGGAATGCTCGCAACTCCTGCTACAGCTGGACTTGGTGTTGCAAGTATTGGTGCTGGTATTGCAAGTATTGCTCAAACAGTTACAGAAGGATATAAAAAATCATTAGAACCAATGACAGCACAAGGTGGACAAAGTCAAGGTGATTTAAACTTTGCTAATAAAAGGGGATTTACTCCATATTGTATGTCAATACGTGATGAGTATGCTAAGATTATTGATGATTATTTTACTATGTTTGGATATAAAGTTAATAGTTTAAAAAATGTTGAATTACATTCTAGAAAAAATTGGAATTATATAAAAACATTAAATTGTAATTTTGTTGGTGATATTCCACAGCAAGATTTACAAAAGATAAGAAGAATATTTGATAATGGTGTAACATTTTGGCACAATGCAAATACATTCTTAGATTATTCTCAACCTAATTATATTGTTTAAGAAAGAAGGTGTTAATAATGGGAAAAACACAAAAAAGACAAAATTATAAGTTTACTGATTCGGCAATCGTTAATGACGCAACTTATTTAGATTACTTAGAAAGATTTAAAAGAGTAGCATTATCAATGTTTGAATGGGTTAATTTACCAAAGTCAATGAATGCTAGATGGCTTGAAAGATGTTTATTTTATAAAGGTCAAGCAGCTCTTTTATATGATGATAAATATGGTTTTATAAATACAAACTGTTCATCAGGTAGATATGTTAATTTATATGGTCTACCTACTAAATTAAATTGTTATTCTTTTGACTTCCAAAGTCAAAGGAATCTATATACTGGTTTTAATGATTTTGATTCTGATGAAGAAATTGAGAATAAAAGAAATAATGAATGTATTGTAGTTATGAATAACTGGGAAGCAACACCTACATTATCTACAATGGAATTATTTGCTTATAGATTATATGAAGCTCAAAGGTCTTGTGATACTAATATAAAAGCAATGAAAACACCTGTTTTATTATTAGTAGATGAAAAACAAAGACTTTTAATGGAAAACTTATATAATCAATATGATGGAAATCAACCATTTATATTTGGTGATAATGGTCAATTATCATCTGATATAATGAAATCAATTAATACAGGTGCTCCATTTGTTGCAGATAAAATAACTGAGTATAAAAAGGAAATATGGAATGAAGCACTTCAATATCTTGGAATTAATACTCTTTCTATGGAAAAGAAAGAAAGATTAATTACTGATGAAGCTTCTTCTAATAATGAATTTATTAATCTTAATTTACAGTCTTTCTTAGTTCCTAGACAAGAAGCTTGTAAAAAGTTTAATGAACTATTTGGTTTAACTGGAACTGATAAAGAAATTTCAGTTAGAGTACGTTCTGATTTATTTAATGTTATTAAAACTGAATTATCAAGTATAAAAGATTTTGATAATGATGGTTTAATAGAAAAAGAAGAAATTGAAAGTGAAGGTGAAATAGATGGCTAAATATACTTTTGAACTTAGAGAATTATTTGAACCTATAAAATTTACACCTACACTTTTCTCAAGAGAAAATGTTGAAGGTTGGTTTAAAGATTATGAATTAACTGATTATTTAACAGAAGAACAAATACAAACTATTGAAGATTTTGGTATTTGGTCAAAGGATAAATTAGCACGTAAAATAGTAGACCATTATTATATGCGTGAAAGTGGCTTTGAAACTGTTGGGTTATTTAAACATTATGCTAAAGTTACTATGCAAGAAATAATGGAAAAGTATTTACCACTTATTTATTCAAGTAGTATTAAATATGATCCATTAGTAAACGTTGATTATACTGAAACATTTGAAAGAGAAGCTGAAAATACTAATGAAACTACTTCTACAGGTAATACAACTTCTAATACTTCAAACAATTCTTCAGGATTAAATGTTAATAGTGATACACCACAAGGTCAAATAAATAAACAAGCTATACTAAGTGGTACTTATGCTTCAAATACAACTGCTTCAGAAACTGAAGGAAGTATTGAAGATACAACTGATACTACTACTGAATCTAGTGCAACTGGTAACACTAATGAAAATTACACTAAAAGAGTTAAAGGTAATTCAGGTGTTAGTGCAACAGCTCAAAAGATGGTTGAGCAATATAGACAAAATATTATAGCTATTGATAGTCAAATAATAAAAGAACTTCAAGTTCTATTTATGGGACTTTATTAATATGTTAAAATATGCTATAATATAATAAAAGGAAGGTGATACTTATGAAAGAAATTAAAACAATTAAACCTTTTACAAGGTTTTTGATGACAATAGGTGAACTACCTAGTTCTTATTTAATGTCAATGACTTATGAAGAACAATTATTATGGTTTTGTAATTTTTTACAAAATACAGTAGTTCCTACTGTTAATAATAACAGTGAAGCTGTTATTGAACTTCAAGAATATGTAGCTAATTATTTTGATAACTTAGATGTTCAAACTGAAGTAGACCATAAATTAGATGAAATGGCTGAATCTGGTGAACTTGAAGAAATTATAGCTGCATATATTGATTTAGCTGCTATATTTGGATTTAATACTGTTAGTGATATGGCAGTTAGTGAAAATTTAAAAAATGGCTCTTCTGTATATTGTTTAGGAAGAGAAACTTATAATGATGGTAAAGGTGCATTTTATAAGATTAGAGAAATTACTATATTAGATGTTATTGATGGTGATAATATTGTAGCAATAACTAATAGTGATGATCTAGTAGCTGAAAAATTACCTAATTATGAAATAAATCAAATTAATGATGCAATAGATACTATCAATGATACTACTATTCCAGGTATACAAGACCAAATAGATACTATTAATAATACTACTATACCTGGTATTCAAGATGATATTTCTACTATTAATAATACTACTATACCTGCTATACAAGGTGATATAAATACTATCAATAATACTACTATACCTGGTATTCAAAATGAAATTAATACTTTAATAGGTGGTAATAAAATATTAGTAATTGGTGATAGTTATTCTAATGCTGCACAGTCAGGCACTCCACTTTGGTATACATATATAGCAAATTGGCATAAGAAAACAGTTTATACAACTGCTTCAGATGGTCAAGGATATGCTGTTGGTACTAATAACTTTTTAACTCAATTACAAAATGCTTATAATGATACATCACTTGATAATGATAAAGTATCTGAAATATATATTGTAGGTGGATTAAATGACTTAGGAAATACATCAATTAATGTATCAAGTTTTACAACTGGAGTTAATAATACTTTAACTTATGCTTGTACAAACTTTCCAAATGCTAATATAATTGTTGTTGGTATATTACCATTCCAATGGTATAACTATTATACTGGTACATCATGCTTTACTGCTTATGATAGAGCTTCTTCATTCCAAAATGCACTATCTACTGCTTGTTGTAATTCATCTTATACAAATTTAAAATTTATAAATGGTGAATATTTTGGATTATGTCAAGAAGGATATTTTGGTAGTGCTAATGGTGGTGGTCAAAGACACCCTTCATCACTTGGTGAAAAAATGTTAGCAAACTTCATTGAAAATGGTACTACAAAATTTGGAAGTATAATGGGTGATTCAAATAGTTATATAAAAACTACACCAATAACTTGTAGTCAAGGAACACCTGAAATAGATTTTGTATGTGAAACTGAAATTGGTGTTAAAATATATGGTTATACATCTGGAACTGCTCTTGATGTATATATGTCAGGTTTACCAAATAATGCTGCATACTTACCTTGTACTGATGAAACAGGTCATACAAGCTTCTTATACTGGTATTATGGTGCATATAAGTTACCTGCTAATGCTGGATTATCTGGTGGTACAATTTACTTCACAGTACCTTGGAAATTAGTATAATAATCTAGAATCTCCATTGACTTAATTTAAGCATAGTATTTCGCGTGTTTCTAGTGGTATAGTGTAATTACACTTGACTGGTTAAAACGTTTGTGTATGGTGCTTGAAAATATGGTTATACGTGGTGTTTATGAACTCT
>JAFXHG010000036.1 GCA_017536505.1 Bacilli bacterium | reverse complement strand
GCTGCAAAGAAAGCGTAGGATTTTTATAAAATCCCCCTATTTTGAAAGAAGGAAGAAGTAAAATGAAAAAAATTAAAGAAGTTGATTTAAAAGCAGTAAGGGATACATTAGAAAAGATGGATAATGATAAAACTACATTAGGTTTAAGTTTATTAGAAGAAGCTGAATTTATGAAAACAACTTTAAATAACTTAAAAGTTAAAATAAAAGAAGAAGGTGTAGTTGTTTCAATGTGTCAGGGCAAATATGATATTGATAGAGCTAATCCAGCATTAAGTCAATATAATATGATGATAAAAAATTACCAAACATGTGTAAAAAATCTATTAGACATAATACCTGCTGATAATTCAAATGATGATGATGAGTTTGATGAAGATTTATTATGACATATATAGAAGAATACTATAAATGGATCAATGATAATCCAGATAAAGTATGCAATAAAGTAAAAACTATATATAAAAGATTAGTGGATGATTTAAAGACTCCAAAAGAAGTGTCTTTTTTAAATAAATCCACAGGGGAAATAGAAACTCACACATATATATTTGATGAAAGAGTAAGTTTAAGACCAATACATTTTATAGAAAAGTATTGTAGGCAGTCAAAAGGTAAATGGAATGGAAAACCATTAAAATTGGAATTATTCCAGAAAGCATTTATTCAAGCATTGTTTGGATTTATAGATAAAGATAGTAATTGTAGAAAATACAAAAAAGCAATATTTTTTGTTGCTAGAAAAAATGGTAAATCAGTATTAGATTCAGCAATAGCAAATTATATGCTAACAAAAGATAATGAAGGTGGTGCAGAAATATATTCTATTGCTACAAAAAAAGAACAAGCAAAAATAGTATGGGAAGAATCAAAGAAAATGATTAGAAAATCGCCCTGTTTAGCAAAAAGGATTAGATGTTTAGTAGGTGGAATATATTATGATGCTACTGATAGTTATTTTAGAGCATTAGCAAGTGATTCTAATAGTCTAGATGGGTTAAATGCACATTTAGTTATAGCTGATGAAGTCCATGCTTGGAAAGATAAGAATTTACTTGATGTTATGTATGATAGTATGAGTGCAAGAACACAACCAATATTACTAGAAACAAGTACTATGGGAACAGTTAGGCAAAATGTATTTGATATTGAATATGATTATGCAAGTCAAGTAATAGATGGAACAATACAAGATGAAACACTTTTACCTATCATATATGAATTAGATAAAGAAGGTGAATGGATAAATGAGGATGCATGGTATAAAGCAAATCCTGCATTAGGTGCTATTAAATCTTTAAAAGATTTAAGAGAAAAGGTAGAAAGAGCTAAAGCAAATCCAATTGAACTTGTTAATTTACTTTGTAAGGATTTTAATATAAGACAAAATGGATTAAATGCATGGCTAACATTTGATGATCTAAATAATGAAAGAATATATACAGACTGGAAAGATACATATTGTATAGCAGGTGTAGATTTATCAAGTACAACTGACCTTACATGTGCGACATTACTAGGAGTAAAAAATAAAGAAATAAGAATTAAGCAAATGTATTGGATACCAGCAAATATGTTAGAAAAGAAAGTTAAAGATGATAGAATACCTTATGATAAATGGTTAAAAGCTGGGTGGTTAAGATTATCAGGTGATTCTAAAATAGATTACCATGATGTATCTAACTGGTTTTTGGAAGAAGTTAGAGAAAATGATTTAAGACCTTTATATGTTGGATATGATAGTTGGAATGCTGCCTTTTGGTGCGATGAAATGAAATCGTATGGTTTTAATATGGTAGAAGTTAGACAGGGAATGAAAACAATGTCTAGTCCAATGAAACAAATGAAAGCAGATTTAATTGATAAAAAGATTAATTATAATAATAATCCAATTTTAAAATGGTGTTTAAGTAATACTATTGTAAAAATGGATTCCAATGAAAATATACAACCAGATAAAGAAAAATCAAGACAAAGAATTGATGGTGCAGTAAGTTTAATAGATGCTTATTGTATATATGTTGATAAACAACAAGAATACTTAAATTACATAGGCGAGGAGGTATAGAATGGAAAAGAAAAGTTTATTTAGTAGAATATTTGGTAATGATAAAGACACAGTAGCACCACAAACAGCAACAACTTTTAAATTATTAGATGATTATAAAAGTTCATTTACAAGATATAAGGGTGATTTTGAAAATGATATACAAGTTAGAGCTTGTGTTGATACTATCGCTAGAAATGCTGCTAAAATGCATCCAAAACATATTAGAACAAGTAAAGACAAATTTGAAATAGTAAATGATAATTTATATAGATTAATAGCAAAAAAACCTAATGAAATTCAAAATGCTTATCAATTTTATTATCAAGTAATAAGTGATTTAGAATATTATAATAATTCATATATTTATATTCAAAGGGATGAAAACTATAAAGTAGTAGGATTATATCCATTAAGTTATAGAACAATAACATTATATGAACTAGATGGTAAAATTTATATTCAATTTAAGTTTGGTAATAGTAAAGAAAGATTTGTAGCATATAACAACTGCATTCATTTAACTAGATTTGTTAGTAAAGATGGATTATATGGTGGAAATTATGAACCAATAATTAAAACATTATCTATTAAGCATATATTAGATGAAGGAATAGTAAATGCTATTAAAACGACTTCAGCTATTAAAGGTGTAATTAAAAGTACACAAGCAATGCTTAAACCTGAAGATGTTAAAAAAATGAGAGATCAATTTGTTAAAGACTTTGTAGATAATGCAGATGATAGTGGAATAGGTGGACTTGATGCAACAACAACATTTACACCAGTAAAAATAGAACCACAAACAGCAACACAAGACCAAATAGATGCATTTGATGAAAAAATATTATCTTATTTTGGTATTAATGAAAATATTATTCAAAGTAAATATAGTGAAGATGAATGGAATGCATTTTATGAATCTGTACTAGAACCTATTGGACTTCAAATGTCATTAGAATTTAGTAATAAAATATTTACACCAACTGAAATATTCTTTGGTAATGAAATAGTATTTGAATCAAATAGATTACAATATGCAAGTAATAATACAAAGATTAATTTATTAAGATATGCAAATAATATTATGAGTATAAATGAGTTAAGAGAAGTATTTAATTTAACACCAATAGAAAATGGGGAAGCAATACTAATAGACCAAAACCACACACAAACATTAGATGATATAGATAGTGAGGAAGGAGGTAGTGAAAATGAAGGAAATTAGAAAACTAGATATGCAATTTAGAGCTGAAAATAGTGAAGATGGCAAAATGGAAATAAAAGGTTATGCAGCAGTATTTAATAGCCCTGAAACTTATGGATATACAGAACTTATAAGTGAAAGAGCATTTGATGAAGCTGATATGAGTGATGTAGTATTAAGATATAATCATAATGATTCATTTATGGTACTTGCTAGAACAAGAAATAAAAGTCTAGAGTTAAATGTAGATGAAAAAGGATTATTTATTGATGCAACATTACAAGAAGATATAACAGACCATAAAAACATATTTAATGCTATTAAATCAGGTCTAATAGATAAACAAAGTTTTGCATTTGTAGTAGATGAAGATGAATATGATTATGATACTGATACTAGAACTATTACAAAAATAGGAAAAGTATATGATGTATCAGTTGTAGATCAACCTTTTTATAATGCTACTGATGTATCTGTTGCAAGAGATTTAGATAATAATGAGTTCTTAACAAAAAGAGAAGAATTAAGAAAAGAACATGAAGAAAAAATTGCTTTAGAAGAAAAAAGAAAAGCAATATTAGAAAAATTAGGTTAATACTAATAAGAAAAACAACTTGGAATGAGTTGTTTTTTGTTCGCTGGAATAGTGGACTAATTAGTTTAATAAATGCTGGAATAGCAATAATAGTCTTTATATTTAGACTTTAAAGAAAATAAATAGAATAGGAGGTAGTCAAATGACAAGACTAGAAGAAATTGAAGCTAGAAAAGTTGAAATTAAGAGTGAAGTTGAATCAACAGAAGAAGTTGAAAAACTAGAAGAACTTAATGAAGAAGTTGATGCTTTAAATGAAGAAGCACAACAAATAACTGAAGCTGAAGAACAAAATGAAGTTGCTGAATCTTTAGAAGAACAACCTGAAGTAAAAGCAAAAGCAACTGAAGTTTCTATGGAAGTAAAAAAGGAGGAAAAAGTTATGGAAATGAGAAACACAAAAGAATATATTGATGCTTATGCAGAATATATTAAAACTGAAAAAGATGATGAATTAAGATCATTACTAACTGAAAATGTTAGTGGTTCAATAGCAGTACCTGATTTCGTATTAGATGAAGTAAAAACTGCTTGGGATAAGAATGAACTTTTATCTAAAGTTAGAAAAACTAATGTAAAAGGAAACTTAAGAGTTCAATTTGAAATTAGTGGAACTGATGCAGTAGTACATACAGAAGGTGCTTATGCAGTTGAAGAAGAAGAATTAGTAGAAGGAATTGTAGAATTACAACCAGTTTCTATTAAGAAATGGATTTCAATAAGTGATGAAGTTATGGATTTAAGAGGTGAAGCTTTCTTAAGATATATCTATGATGAACTAACTTATAGAATTGCTAAAAAAGCAGCTGATTTATTAATTTCTAAAATAACTGCTTTAAGTGGTAGTGCTTCAAGTTCAGCACCATCAGTTGGTATTATAACTAAAGCACCTGCTATGGATACAATAGCACAAGCAGTAGGTAATTTAAGTGATGAAGCTACAAATCCTACAATAGTTATGAATAAATTAACTTATGCTGATTTTAAAGCTATTCAATATGCTAATAATTATGGTGTAGATCCATTTGAAGGATTAACTGTAATATTCAATAATTCATTACCAGCATATAGTGCAGCTAATACAAATGATATTTATATGATCGTTGGTGATTTCAATGAAGGTGCTATCGCTAACTTCCCTGCTGGTGAAGGAATTGAAATTAAAGTTGATGAAATGTCTAGAAAGAAAGAAGATTTAGTTGAAATTCTTGGTAGAGAATTTATCGCTTTAGGTGTAGTTGCAGATAAAGCATTCGTTCAAGTTAAAAAACCAACTTCAATATAATTTAATAGAAAGAAGGTTAGACTATGCTAGATAAT
The DNA here is from genome assembly GCA_017536505.1 of Bacilli bacterium. Taxonomy (GTDB): domain Bacteria; phylum Bacillota_I; class Bacilli_A; order RF39; family UBA660; genus UMGS1613. The sequence goes on along the minus strand of JAFXHG010000036.1, from coordinate 10,232 downwards.
ATAAAAAAGATTCAGGGAATTAATCATACTGAATTTGATAATATGATTAACACTTGGATTAATGCTGCTAAATTAGATTTAAAAAGTATTGGCATAGTCAGTACTTTAGTTGATAATCCTGATAATTTAGTAGAAACAGCTATTATTACTTATGTTCTAATGTTTTTAGATGTTGATAATAGTGAAATGTATGCAAAGAGTTATTCAATGCAAAAGGATGTTTTAAGACATCTTACTGAATATATAGAGGTATAAGATGCAATATAGTGAAATAATATATTTATTAACTGAAAGTATCGGGGAAGATAATATTGGAAACAATGTTTCTTCCCTTACTTCTTCCAAAAAATGCTATGCTAAAACACAAAGTGTTAGAACAAATGAGTATTATAATGCAGTAGAAGCAGGTTTAACACCATCAATGGAATTTGTAATTAAAAAACTAAATTATAATGGCGAACATCATATTAAATGGAATGAAGAAGTATATGAAGTAATTAGAGTGGTAGAACCTAAAAACAAATTTGATATTGTTTTAGTTTGTTCTAAAAAAATAGGTATTTATGATAAAGAACGACCTTACAGCTATATCTAATATACTAGAAGAATATTCATTAGAAGTTCAAGAAGGTATAACAAAGGCAGCTGAAGATATATCTAAACAGGGTGCAAAAGAACTAAAAACAAAATCCCCTAAAAGAACTGGTAAATATAGTAAAGGATGGAAAACTGATATTAAAAAGGGTTATGGATATGTTAATACAACAATTTATAATTCTACAAGTTGGCAATTAACACATTTACTAGAAAAACCACATTTATTAAGGAATGGTAAAAAGTCCAAGCCAATAGTTCACATACAACCTGTTGAAGAAAAATGCATAAAGAATTTTGAAAAAAAAGTAGAACAAATTATAAAAAATGGAGGTTAAAATGATAGGACATAAAGAATTATTTGACTTATTAAAAACACTTGAAATACCAGTTGCTTACGACCATTTTGATAGTGATAAAAACATTAAATTACCATTTATGGTATATAGAGAACAAATACCAAATACATTTAGAGCTGATGATATTACTTACCATCAGTTTTTTAATTATGAAATAGAACTTGCTACTGAAATTAAAGATATAGTTTTAGAAAGAAAAATTGAAGGATTATTAACGACAAATAAAATACCATACGACAAAAGCGATGAAGTATGGGATAACGAAGAAAAAATATATCATATTTTTTATGAAATATAGGAGGTAAAAAGATATGGCAAATAATAAAGTTAAATTTGGTTTATCTAATGTTGTAATGGCAAAAATGAATGTTGGCGAAGGTGGAGCTATTACTTATGACACACCTATTGCTATACCTGGTGCAGTAAACTTATCATTAGAACCACAAGGCGACACAAATGATTTTTATGCTGATAATGTTATTTATTTCAGTTCATCAACTAATCAAGGTTATGAAGGCGATTTAGAAATTGCTATGATTCCAGATTCAATTAGAACTGCAATAATGGGAGAGCATAAAGATACAAATGATGTTTATATAGAAACTGCTGATGATAAATTTGAAAACTTTGCTTTTGGTTTCCAAATTGAAGGCGACCAAAAAGGAAGAAGATATTGGTATTATAATTGCTCTTTAACTAGACCTAATACAAATGGTGCTACTATTGAAGCAAGTAAAGAACCACAAACTGATACATTAACTATAAAAGCTATGGCAAGATTAACAGACCATAAAGTAAGAACATTCATTGAACCTACTGAAAATAATGTTGCTGTTTATAATGCATTCTTTGATAGTGTTTATGAATCACAATTATCAATTTAATTGGTAGTAAAAAGAACCTTACTTTAAATTAGTAGGGTTTTTTTTAAAATCAATTAAAAGGAGGGAAAATATGTCTAAAAGAATACAGGGTATTACTATTGAAATTGATGGATCAACAAGTAAACTTAATGATGCATTAAAAGATACTAATAGTGTTATTGCTAAAACCAATAGTGAACTTAAAAATCTTAATTCTGCATTAAAATTAGATCCAAAGAATACTGAGTTATTAGCACAAAAGCAAGAATTATTAAAAAAGAATATTAGTGAAACTACTAATAAACTTAACACACTTAAAGAAGCACAAAGACAAATGGGCGACTATAATAAACTTACTGAAGAACAAAAAGAAAGTTATAGAGCATTAAGTGTTGAAATAACAAAAGCTGAAAGTTCTTTAAAGGGAATGAAAAATGAACTTAAAGAAACTAATAGTGTTAAACTTGATGGATTAAAAAATGGTTTACAACAAGCTGGTGAAGTTGCAAAAAAAGTAGGCGAAATAGTAGCAACAGCAGTAGCTGCAATAGCAACAGCAGCAGCAGCAGCATTAAAAAAGATTTTAGATTTAGCAAAAGCAACAGCTGAATATGGTGATACAGTAGATAAAGAATCGCAAAAATTAGGAATATCAAGTGATAATTATCAAAAATTAGATTATGCAATGCGAATGTCAGGATCTACTATTGATGATGTATCTAAAGGTGTTAAAAACATTACAAAAGATTTAGCAGCATTTGCAAATGGAAGTTCTAGTGCAGCAGAAAAGTATGAAGCAATAGGTGTATCCTTAACTAATGTTGATGGTAGTTTAAAAAGTGAAGAAGAATTATTATTATCTACTATTCAAGCATTAGCAGATATGACTGATGAAACACAAAGAGATGCAGCAGCACAAGAAATATTTGGAAAAAGTGCAGCTGAATTAAAACCATTACTAAATGAAGGTGCTGATGGAATTAAGGCATTAATGGAAGAAGCCGAGCAATATGGAATGGTAATGAGTAAAGAAGGTGTAAAAGCTAGTGCAGTATTTGATGATAGTTTAACTAGATTAACTGGGACACTTACAGGTTTTAGAAACAATATAATGACTGGATTATTACCATCATTAACAAAAATTACTGATGGTTTATCCTTACTTGTTATAGGTGCTGATAATGCAGATGAAAAAATAGAAGAAGGCATTAATGAAACAATAGAAAACATAACTGAAATATTACCAAAAGTATTAGATAAGTTAGAATCAGTAATTAATGCTATATTACCAAAACTAATAGGTTTTATTTTAGAATTAGCACCAAAATTACTTGATACAATTTCAAGTGTTATTGACACTTTATCAAAAGCATTAATAAATAATCAAGATAAATTTCAAAAAGCAATTACTACAATTTTAACTAGTATTATTACATTTATAGGAACTAATGTACCTAAAATAGTAGAAATGGCATTAACATTAGTAAAAACATTAGCAAATTCTTTAATTGACACAATACCATTACTTTGTGATACAGCAGTTGAAATGTTATTTGATGTTATAGATTTAGTATTAGATAATCTAGATGAAATTATAGAACTTGCATTAACATTAATAACAACATTAGCAACAGGATTAATTCAAGCATTACCAAAATTACTTGATAAAGTACCTGAAATAATAGTTAAATTAGTAAGTGAATTAACTAAACCAGAATTTTTATTAATGATAGTTAAAGCTGCATTTACATTGGTATTAGAACTTGCTAAAGGACTTATTCAATGTTTACCAGAATTAATGCTTTATACACCAAAATTAATTATAGGAATAGTTCAAAGTTTAAAAGAAACTATATTTAATACTGACTGGGGTAAATTAGGTAGAGAAATAATAGAAGGTGTTTTGAATGGTATGCTAGATGTTGGATCATTAATTGTTAATACAGTTAAAAAAACATGTACTAGAATAACAAGTGCTATTAAAAATTTCTTTGGTATTCATTCGCCATCAACATTAATGGAAGATGAAATAGGAACTAATTTAACAGCAGGTATTGTTGAGGGTATGGAAAATAGTATTCCAAATGCAATTAAAGATGTAAATGCAGCAATGACTGACTTAAATAATGGTATTCAGTCAAGTGTTAATCCAGTAATTAATCCAACTGCTAATACTAATCCATTATATTTAACAATAGAGAATTTCTATAATAATAGAGATACAGATATTCAAACATTAGCACAAGAATTAGAATTTTATAGAAAGAATGCAGCATTAGCAAAAGGAGGTATGTAAAATGATAAAATTTAAAGGTTATGATTTAACTTCTAAAGGAATTATTGATGAAGATATACCTAAAGTACAAAAACCAAAGAAAAGAATAGATATATATAATATTTATGGTAGAAATGGTTTTTTATCAGTAGATAATAATACTTATGACAGCTACCAAATACAAGTAGGATGTCATATAAAAGATAATGCTAATATGGATGAAATAGCAAAATTTTTAGATGGATATGGCACAATATCATTTGATAATATAAAACAGTCCACAGCAATAGTAAATAATAATATAGAATTTAACAAAATAAGAAATTCTGGATTTAAAAAGTTTATGTTATCATTTTTAGTTAATCCTATATTTGAAGATATAGAAGCAACTATATATACACCTACATTTAGTTTAGATTCAACATTTTATAAAGCAACAATAAGTGAAACATTTAATTATAATGTTTATCCAAGTGAACTTGAAATAGAAATAGCAAGTGATACAGATTTTTATATAAATAATAGAAAATTTAGTTTAAAATCAGGACATTATTATTTAGACTGTAAAAATAAAGAAATATATGATTCAAACCATGTTAATAAATCAAGTCAAATGAGTGGAGATTTCCCTTATTTAGACACTTCTGGAACAAATACTATAAAATGTACCACTTCTCCTACAACATTTAAAATAACGTGCTATAAACCACATTTAATGGGGTAATTTATGAAGATATATAGTTTAGATACAACTGATTTTAGTAATAATGGTTATGGTTTTTTAACTGATGTAGTTAGAGCTGAAGTAGAAGAAGAAATAAACGGTCAATATGTATTAAATTTAGAATATTTAACTAAAGGACATTTAGCTGAATATTTAGTAAGAGAAAATATAATAGTATGTAAGGTTGCTGATGGTACAGAGCAACCTTTTAGAATTAAATATATAGAACAAACCTTTAAGACATTATTAATTAAAGCATATCATATTAGTTATGATTTAGCAGAAGATTTAGTAATAGATATAGCACCAACAAATTTAACAGGACAAGCATTTGGTAGATGGATACTTAATAATTCAACAACACATGCTAGTACTTTTACATTTAATAGTAATATTAGTACTACTGCAAGTGCAAGATATATAAGAAAAAATGTACTTGAATGTTTTATGAGTGATGATGAAAACTCAATGATTAATAAATTTGGTGGAGAATTTAAAAGAGATAATTATACCATTACTTTTAATAATAGAATAGGTGCTGATAATGGTGTAAGACTTTTAATAGGAAAAAACATAAATGAAATACAAATAACAACAGATGATACAGGTATTTATACAAGAATAGTACCTGTTGGCTATAATGGTTTAACATTACCTGAAATATATGTAGATAGTTCTTTAATTAATGATTATCCATTTCCTAAAGGATGTATAGCAAAATTTGAAAATATTATATATGATCCAACTGGAGAAATGGATGGTTCATATACAGATATAAATGATTTTTATGATGCTTTAAGAGCAGCAGCAAATAATTTATTTGCTGAAGGAATAGATAAACCAGTAATAAATGTAGATATAGACTGGATAGATTTATCAAAGACTATTGAATATAAAGATTATACATCACTTGAAACAATTAGACTTGGCGATACATTAACTTGTGATATGGGAACATTTCAATATACTACAAGAGTAATATATACAAAATATGATGTTTTTTTAGATAGAATAACAGAGTTTCAAATAGGAAAACCAGTATCTAATTATGCTACAAGAACAAATGCAACTATTGAAGCAGTAGAAAATGTGGATTTAACTAATTTATTAGAACAAGCACAACAAAATGCATCTCAATTATTAAAAGAATCAATGACAGGTTATATTTATTTTGATTATGAAAATGGTAATTTATATATAATGGATGATCCTGATCCTGATGATGCTGTAAAAGTATGGAGATGGAATCTTAATGGACTTGGTTATTCAAGTACAGGAATAAATGGTACTTATGGACTAGCAATAACAATGGATGGTTCAATAGTAGCTGATTATATAACAACAGGAACATTAAATACAAATGTAATAAATGGTTATGATACATTAGTAGCACAAGTAGAAGAATTATATAATTTAGTAGGAACAAAAACAGGTACAGGAAGTATAACACTTGAAAATGCAGCAGAAAGTTTATTACATAAATTAGAAATATATGGGGATATATCATTAGTTTATCCAAGTAGTAGTTCACAAACAGGTATTGTACCATATCAAAATAACGTTTTATATCCTAGCACAACTTTATATCCTAAAGATAGTTATTTACAAATTGATAATATTTTATATAAATTAGATATAAATTTTTTAAATTATATGAGTTCAACTGTTTATGATAAATATATATATGAAGAAGGCAGACAAAAAATAATAAGAAATGTTGGTATTGATTCAAATGGAAATATGTATGAATTAGCTGAACCAATAGTAGAAAACAGAGAAAATTTAATGATAGAGATAAAAAGCAATTCAGTACTAACATTATTATCATTTCCATTAGCAACATTAACAGCAGAATATTTATTACAAAATGAATATACAAATGAATTTGCAACAAAAGTAGAATTGACTAGTTCAATAACTGAAACAAATAATTCAATAGAACAAAAAGTACAAGCAGTAAGTGATAGTGAGGGTGTAATAACAGCAGCATCAATTAAAACTGCAATAAATGGCGATACAAGTGAAATTAGATTAGAAGCAGATCAATTAGCACTTGAAGGATACACAACAATTAATGAAGGATTTAGTATAGACTTAAATGGTAATATGACTTGTAATGATGCAAATATTAATGGTGATATTATAACACCAACAGGAGTATTAACTAATTTACAATTTGGTTGTGAAACTTGGGGCTGGGCTAGAAATAATGTTTACTATGCTGATAATGGTGGTTTTATAGGGTATAACTTTGAAGCAGGTGGTACATCATCTTCTACACAGTCTTATCTTAATTTTTGTGTAAATATACCAGAAAATTTTACAGTAAAAAGTGCAAAAATTAGATTAAGACATAGTCCAATGACATGGTATCCACCAACAGGAACATCAACACAAGCAGGAAGTTGTAAAAATATGAGAACTTATGTTGCTTCTAATTTAGGACAGTCAGGACAGGGTGCATATATGAGTGAAGCAATTATAGGTGGATATTCACCAACATTAACATTAATAAATTCAGTATCTAGTCATTCATTTAGTGATAGTGCATTTGAAGAATATATAACAGAAGATTTTAGTTCAACATTTACATCATCAGGTGTATATAACATAGTAGTTAAATCAACTGATGGAATACCAAGTGGAGCAACATATAATAATGCATATCAAGTATATGGAGCAAAAACTGGAATATTAACAGGAACACTCGAAATAATAGGATATACAAGTAATGTCTAAGAAAGGAGGTATAAAATGACAAAAATAACATTTGAAGATTTACCTAGCACTAATACACCATTAAGTGCTAATAATTTAAACACATTACAAGATAATGTAGAAACAGCTATTGATGCTAACACTAGTGATATTACAACAATTAATTCTAAAATAACACCAGTATTATATTCATTAACAGATACACCAACACATAGTGGAGGTACAAACAAAATATATATACACAAAATTGGAAATATAGTTGTATTAAATTTATTAATATGGGCTAATTCAATAACACAAAATAGCTGGACTAATATAGGAACATTACCAAATGATATATTACCATCAACAGAAAATTTAATGGCAACAGGTTCAGTTATATATAGTAGTAATGGTAATATGGCAGGAAGTTGTTTAGTAGAAATAGATAATGGAAAAATATCAATTAAATCAAATTATGGTGCATCTACATTAACTGGTATAAGAATTAATGCAGTTTATGTATTATAAAAATTGAAATAAAGGAGGTAATAATATGGTTTCAATTTATAGTAGAAAAAAGGATTTAAACAATCCACAAAATGAAATAATAGTATTTGGAGGATTAAGTACAGATACTAAACCAACTAATAATGTTGGTAATGGATCATTATATTTATGTATTGATAATGGCGATATATATAGTTATGATGGAAAAAATGAAACATGGAATAAAATATCTTAATAGAAAAGGAGGAATAAATTATGAATGATGAAATAATAACATCATATTTATTAGGTAAAAAAGCTGGTGGTGGAGGAACACCACCAGTATATCAAGATAAAGAAGTATCAATAACACAAAATGGTACTTCAACAATAACAAAAGATTCTGGATATGATGCATTAAATAGTGTAGAATTAACAGTAGCAGTTCCAGAACCAAGTGGAACAATAAATATTACACAAAACGGTGAAACAAATGTAAAAAATTATGAAACAGCAAATGTCAATGTACCACAACCAAGTGGAAAAATAACAATAACACAAAATGGAACAGATATAGATGTATCTAGTTATGCTAGTGCTGATGTAAATGTAGCAGGTATGACTAAATTACCAGATGGGACAAAATTTACAGATAGTACTTTTGTTATTGCACCATTAGTAGATACAAGTGAAATGACTGATATGTCTGTTATGTTTAATAGATGTGGAAATTTAACAACAGTGTCTCAATTAAATTTTAGTAGTGCAAGTAATGCTAGATTACTGTTTCAAAATTGCTATAAACTAACAACATTACCACAATTAAATACTAGCAATGTTAGTAATATGACTGGTATGTTTAAAAATTGTTCTAAATTAACAACAGCACCACAATTAAATTTTAGTAATTGTACAACTATGGATGGTATGTTTAATGGTTGCACTAGTTTAATTAATGCAGATTTTTCTAATTGTGTATTTGGAACAAATATTGGTAATATTTATGAAATGTTTATGAATTGCAGTAATTTAGAAGAAGTAGATTTATCAAGTTTAGGGCAAACTTCTGCTTATACACAAACATATTCTATGTTTCAAAATTGTTCTAAATTAAAAAAAATTAATTTATCAAATTTTGCACCAATTAATCTTACTTCTTCTGGAAGCATGTTTTCTGGGTGTTCTATATTAGAAGAATTAGATATATCAAGTATGACTATGCCATCAAGCAATTTTAATAATATGTTTAATAACGTACCAACAAATTGTTTAATATATGTAAAAGACCAAACACAAAAAGATTGGTTCACAACAAACTGGTCTAGTCTAACAAATGTACAAATAAAAGGTGCATAATGGAACAAATAGATATAAAAGATATTAAAATACAACAATTAGAAGAAGAAATAAAAAGATTAAAAGAAATAATTAAATGGCAATCAATGAGAATGGCAAATATTCCTACAAAAAAATTGATATTTAAGAAATAAAAGGAGGTTGATAGTAAAATGGATATCACAATAGGTCAAATAGGTACATTTTTAGGTCTATTAGCAGGAATTATTACTAGCACTGGTGTAATTATAGGTTTTTTACAAAAGAACTTAAAAAAGACTATTAAAATAGAATTAGACCCTATTAATGATAATTTAAAGCAACTAGATATATCTCAATGTAAAAACTTCCTAGTAAGATTTCTAGCAGATGTAGAACAAGGAAATGAATTAGATAAAGTAGAAACAGAAAGAGCTTATGAGGTTTATGACCATTATACAAATGATTTAAAACAAAATAGTTATATACATAAGAGGTGGCATCAATTAATGGAGAAAGAGAAATAAACTCTTTCTCTTTTTTTTTGACTTTTTTTATAGTTTATGTATAATATGTGTCTTAACAAAGGGGGTAGTATGAAAACATTTCAATACACATATAATTATGATCCTGAAATGTATACATATATATTATCTACAAATATATTAAACAAGAAGAAAAGGGAAGATAAAATATTTGTATCATTAGTACAAGGATATAGTGCAGAAGAAATAAGCAAAAAGCATCATTATAGTGTACCAACTATATTAAACAGAAGAAAAGATATATACAATAAGACTAAAAGATATATGAAATAATATATCTTTTTTTATGTAATTTTAATATAAATGTTATATAAATATTTTATTTAAAAGTTATATAAAAGTTATATATGTAAAGTTTTTTGATAAAAAAAT
>JAFXHG010000035.1 GCA_017536505.1 Bacilli bacterium | reverse complement strand
TTTTCTTGATTTTTTTCTTTAATACTAGTTTTTAATTATTATTTATTATATAATATATTTGGTGATTTTATGGCAGTAATAAAGATAATGGATGAAATACTTTCTAATAAAATAGCTGCTGGAGAAGTAGTAGAAAGATGCTCTTCAGTAGTTAAAGAATTAGTAGAAAATAGTATAGATGCTAAAGCTACTGAGATTAAAGTAGAATTAAAAGAATCTGGTATAAAAGAAATAAAAGTAATCGATAATGGCATTGGTATGGATAAAGAAGATGCGGTTATGGCATTTAATAGACATGCTACAAGTAAAATAATTGATGAAGATGATTTATATCATATACATACTTTAGGGTTTAGGGGAGAAGCTTTAGCCAGTATAGCATCTGTTACTAATGTTGATTTATATACATCTAAAGGTGATGTTGGAACTCATGTAAATATAAAAGGTGGAAAAGTAATTAGTGTAGAAAATAGTGATGCTAGAGTTGGAACTATTATAAGTGTTAAAGATTTATTTTTTAATACGCCTGCTAGACTTAAACATTTAAAAAGTTTATATACAGAATTATCTAATATAATGGATTATATGAATAAAATAGCCTTATCACATCCAGAAATAAGATTTGTAGTAAGTAACGATGGCAAAGAATTATTAAGGACTGATGGAAGTAATAATTTGCTTAAATGTATTAAAAATATATTTGGGATAAATATAGCTAAAAAAATGCTTGAAATAAATAGTTCTAATAGTGATTATAAAATAGATGGGTACATAAGTTTACCAGAAGTTTATAAAACAAATAGAAATAGTATAGTAACAATAGTCAATGGTAGAATAGTAAGAAATACAGAACTTAATAGAACTATTAATGATTCATATCACTCTTATAAACCAGATAACTATTACCCTGTAGTAGTACTTAATATAACTGTTGATACTTCTTTGGTAGATGTAAATATTCATCCTACTAAAATGGATATTAAATTTGGAAATATTGAAGAATTATTGGATTTAGTATCTACAACTATAAAAGATAGTTTAAAGAAAAAAACTTTAATACCTCATATAGAAGAAAAACCAACTTTAGTTAAAGAAACTAGAACATTTGAGGAAATTAAATTAGATTTTGATGTACCTATTGTTAGTGAAGTTATAGAAGACTATGTAATTAATGAAGATTTAATAGAAGAAGAAACAGAATTAAATGAAGATAATATAGATAAAATGCCAATTATGTATCCAATAGGTTTAGTACACGGTACATATATTATTTGTCAAAATGAAATAGGAATGTATATAATAGATCAACATGCTGCTAAAGAAAGAATAAATTATGAAATTGTTAAAGATAAATTAAATAGTAAAATAAAAGAAAGTATATCTATGCTATTTCCTTTAACTATAGAATATACTAGTTCTGAATATTTAATATTAAAAGAAAATTTTGAATTTTTAAGAGAATTAAATTTTGATATAGAAGAATTTGGTATTAATTCTGTTATAGTAAAAGCACATCCAGTATGGTTACCAAAAGGTAATGAAGATAATTCTATAAAGAAAATATTAGAACTTGTAATAGCTAAAGAAAAGAATTTTAATTTAGATAAATTTAATGACAATGTAGCTGCTACAATGGCTTGTAAAATGTCTATTAAAGCAAATACTAATATTACTATGGATGAAATGGAGAACTTAATTAATGATTTAAGAAAATGTAAAAATCCATTTAACTGCCCACATGGTAGACCAACAATTATATATTATTCTAAAAACGATTTAGAAAAATTATTTAAAAGAAGTGGTTTTTAAAGATTTAGGTTGTGTAAACTTAAATCTTTTAATTTATATTAATGATTGTTTTTGAATATAATTATGGTATAATGAATGTAGGTGATAAAATGAAAGTAGTTATAAGTGCAGGAGGTACTGGGGGACATATTTATCCAGCTTTAGCTATTATAAATAAAATAAAAGAAATGGAACCCAAAAGTGAGTTTTTATATATAGGTACTCATAATCGTATGGAAAAAGATATAGTACCTAAATATGATATTCCTTTTAAATTTATAGAAATTTATGGTTTTAATAGAAAAAATTTACTTAAAAACTTTAAGACTATAAAATGTTTAATAAAAGCTAAAAAAGAATGTAAAAAAATAATAAAAGAGTTTAATCCTGATATAGCTATTGGAGTAGGTGGATATGTTACTGCTCCTGTAATAATGGCTGCTCATGAATTAGGAATAAAGACTTTTATTCATGAACAAAATAGTGTAGCTGGTAAAGCTAATTTGACTTTATCTAAAATTGTAGATTTAATAGGGGTGTCTTTTAAATCAAGTATGAGTGAATTTCCTAAAGAAAAAACAATATTTACAGGGAATCCGTGTAGTGAAGATGCGTTAAAAAAATCTCCAATGAATAAAAGTGAATTTAAATTAAGTAAAGATAAAAAATTAGTATTATTTGTTATGGGGTCTTTAGGTTCATATAAGATGAATGAATTTTTAATAGATACTATGAAATTATTTAATAATAAAAATTATGAAGTATTATATGTAACAGGAAATAATTATTATGAAGAAATAAGTAAAAATAAATTTCCTAGTAATGTTAAAGTAGTTCCATATATAGATTCAATGACTAGAATTATGAAAAATACAGATTTAATAGTTACTAGAGCAGGAGCTTCAACACTTAGTGAAATAATCGCACTAGATTTACCTAGTATACTTATACCAAGCCCATATGTACCAAATAATCATCAATATAAAAATGCTTTGGATTTGGTTAATAATAACGCTGCTATTTTAGTAGAAGAAAAAGATTTACAAGGAGATATTCTTGTAAGAAATATTGATAAAATAATTAATGATAACAAAAAATTAGAGGAAATGAAAAAAGGTTTAAAATCACTAAAAGTAGATAATAGTGCAGAAATTATTTATAATAATATAAAAAAATTAATAGATAGGAAGTAAATATGAATATAATTCAAGACATAAGACAGTTGCACGTAGGGAAAGTTATAGAAGATTATATATTAAAAGAACACACTACTTATAAAGTAGGTGGTAAAGCAATATGTGCAGTTATACCTGAAGATGAAAATAAATTAATAACTTTATTAAGTTACTTAAAAGAAAATAATATTAAATATAAAGTATTAGGAAATGGATCTAATGTTATATTTAATGATTCCGGATATAATGGTGTCATAGTTAAATTAGACAATTTTAATCATTTAAATATAATAAATAATAAAATAGTAGTGGGAGCAGGCTATCCTTTAAATAAACTTGCTTTAAGAGTGTCTAGATTAGGATTTACTGGAATGGAATTTGCAACTGGTATTCCGGGTACAGTAGGTGGAGCAGTTTATATGAATGCTGGTGCTTATAAAACAGACATGGGATATATTTTAACTAGTGTTAAGGTATTAACTCCTGACTATGAAATTAGAGTAATGAAAAATAAAGAATTAGATTTTCATTATAGAAGTTCGTTTCTTCAAAAAAATAAAGATTATATTTGTTTAGAAGCCACTATTAATCTTATTAAAGGTAATAGTGAAGAAATAATGGAATTAATTAATGAAAGAAAAAAAAGAAGAGTAGAAACACAACCATTAGAATATCCTAGTGCAGGATCTGTATTTAGAAATCCAGAAGGAGATTTTGCAGGTAGATTAATTGAAGAAATAGGATATAAAGGTAAAAGTATTGGTGGCGCTATGGTCAGTGAAAAACATGCTAATTTTATAATAAATACTGGTAGTGCTACTGGTGAAGAAGTAAAAGAATTAATTAATAAAATAAAAAAAGATATAAAAGAAAAATACAATATTGAACTAAAAATAGAACAAGAATTTGTAGAATAGGGTGAAAACATGGCTAAAAGTAAAAAGAAAAAAAATAAAAGAAAATTAAATAAAAAAAGATTTTATACTTTTATTATTATCTTTATACTTTTAGTTATTTTTATTTATAAATTATTTAATACAAATATAAAGAATATATATATAAGTGGTAATGAATTATTATCAGATCAGGAAATAATAGATATAGCCAAATTAAAAAATTACCCAAATAGTATTAGTAATTTATCTTTTGCAATAAAAAACAGATTAGAAGATAATAAATATATATTATCAGTTAAAGTTTCAAAAAGATCTTTTATAAGTAAAGTATATATAGATATAAAAGAAAATTATCCATTATTTTACTACCAAGTTGAAAATAAAACTATTTTATATAATGGGGATAAAGTTAAAGAAAAATTTACTGTTCCAACGGTAATAAATCAAATTCCAAATACTATATATGATGAATTTGTAAAGAAAATATCTAAAGTAGATAAAAATATATTAAATAGAATGTCTGAAATAGAGTATGCTCCTAACGATGTAGATGAAGAAAGATTTTTTATACTTATGAATGATGGTAATTATGTATATTTAACTTTAAATAAGTTTTTATCTATAAATAAATATATAGAAATGATTAAATCTTTTGATAATAAAAAAGGTATATTACACTTAGATAGTGGTGAATATTTTGATGTGTTTGATGAATAAGATTGACAAAAAATCAATCTTTTTTTATAATTTATATAGGATAGGTGATTATAAATGAATAAAGGGTTTACATTAGTGGAATTACTAGCTGTAATAGTATTAGTATCTATTATTGCATTAATAACTGTAGTATCTGTAAATTCAACAGTTTCAGATACTAAAAACACTTTATCAAGTACTCAAATAAAAAATATTGAAAGAGCAGCTGAATCTTATAATATAAGAGAAGGAATAGCAATTAATGATACATGTGTTAGTGTTACTGAATTAATTGAAAAAGGTTATATAGAAGCAAACTCAGTGCAAGATCCCAAAAACAGAGAAGAAATGACTGGTTATGTAAAAATAACTTCTGCTTCAAACCAATATTCCTATAAATATCAAGAAGAGTCATGTAAAGCTTGTAAATTAACTGATAGTGATTCAGATAATTTTGCAGATATGGGAGAAATGATAACTTGTAGTCTAACAGATGGAACAGAAAAATTTTATGTAGTTGAAAATGATGGAACTAATATTCAAATGTTGACTGAATATCATGTTGATAAGGATAACTATAGACAAAATTCTTCTGGATCATATGTAGGATTTTCTACAACAAATTATTGGTCTTCAACTGTTTCACAATACCCTGCATATGTGTATGGGGATTATAAAGATGAAGAAGGTGTTCAACAAAATTTAGCATTTACAATTGTAGAAGAATATGTAAGCTATTTAAAAAGCAATGGTATAAGTGAAGCAACAGGGAAATTAATGCAATATGAACAAGCTGCTTTATTGGGATGTGATATAGAAATAGGGGATTGTTCTTCAGCTCCAATATGGGTTTCTGTACCAAAATATTGGTTTGGAGCAGCTTATGATGATCAAAAGGTATATTATTTAGAACGTTATACAATTAATGGTGATGATCAGTTGCATGTTGCTTTTCGGGCAAGTTTTTATGATTTTCATGATTATGATAGGGGTGTTCGTCCAGTAATAACAATATCCAAAAACGAAATAGATTAAAAAGCATAATTGCTTTTTTTCTTTTATAATGTTATAATTAATTAGTATAAAAAACTAAAAAGAAAGGAGGTTAATATGAGTAAAATTAGAATTTTTGCTTTAGGAGGGCAAAATGAAATTGGTAAAAATATGTATGTAGTAGAAGTAAATGAAAATATATATGTATTTGAAGCTGGTTTAAAATATGCTGATGATAAATTACTTGGAGTAGATTATATAATACCTAATTATGATTATTTAAAAGAAAATAAAGATAGAATAAAAGGTGTTTTTATAACTCATGGTCATGATCAACAAATTGGGGCTTTATGTGATATTTTAGTAGATATTCCAGATATAAAAATATATGGTGGCAAATTTACTTTAGAAATTATTAAGCAAGATTTAGAAGAATGTGATATTAAAGATGCTAATTTAATAGAAATACAAGCTCATAAAAAGATAGATTTAGGTGAAGAAAGTATTTTTCCGATACAAGTTTCACATGCTTTGCCAGATAGTTATTTATATGTTTTAAATACTAATGATGGAGCTATTGTATTTACTGGTAATTATATATTTGATCCTTCTATGATGGGTCCATATAGTACTGATATAGGTAAGCTTGCATACATAGGTAAACAAAATGTACTTTGTTTAATGAATGAAAGTATGTATGCAGAAAAAAAGGGATATACATCTCCTAGTCATAGAGCTAGTTCAATAATAAGAGAAACAATTAATGAAAATGATGGTAGAATATTTTTTAATATTTTTGAGACTCAAATTTATAGAATACAAGAATTATTTAATGAAATATCTAAAACTAATAGAAATGTAGTTATAATGGGTAAATCTTTAGAAAATATTATACTAAAAGGTATAGAATTTGGTTATATAGATTTTGATAAAGAAAGAATAAAAACTATAAGCCATGTTAATGATGAAGGTATACTAGTAATTATTTCTAATGAAAGGGAAAAACCATATTCTAGTTTAAAAAGAATACTTAGAAATTCAGATAAATTTGTTACTTTAAAAGAAACAGATACTGTAGTCATTTTATCACCTATATATGAAAGTAGTGAAATTACTGCTACTAAAGTATTTAATAAAATATCTAAAGTGGGATCTAAATTAGTTATTTTATCTAAAAAGTATTTATCACCTCACTGTTCTAGTGAAGATATTATGCTTATGATAAATTTAATGAAACCTAAATATTATTTACCTGTAACTGGAGAATATAGACATCAAGTAGAAAATGCTTTACTTGCTAAACAACTTAATATCCCTGATGAAAATATACTTTTAAAATTAAATGGAGAAGTAGCTACTTTTATTGATGGTAATTTAGTTGATGATGATGAAAAAATAGCTATTGAAGATATTTTAATAGATGGAAAAACTGTTGGAGATATTGGAGACTTAGTATTAAAAGATAGAGAAATGCTAAGTGATAGCGGAATAGTTATAGTAAATGCTAATATAGATAAACAAAGTAGAAATATAATAAATAAACCTAATGTAGTAACTAAGGGATTTATATATGTAAAAGAAAATATTGATATAATAAAAGAAGCAGAAAATATAGTTGCTGAAGTAATAAAGGAAAATGTAAAAGACAATTATATTGATTACAATAAATTAAAACTTGGCATCAGAGATAAATTAGGTAAGTATTTTTATAAAGAAACTGAAAGTAAACCAATGATAATAATTGTTGTACAAGAAGTATAATTTAATTGGTATTTTTAGGTAATTTGTATAAATGGAAAAAAAGTTTTTACTTTTTTTCTTTTTTATAGTATAATTATATATAGATTGTAGGAGATGATATGATGAAACATATTTATACTAGTCTTGATATAGGTTCAGATACAATAAAAATAGTTGTTTGTGAGTTATATCAAAATAAGTTAAATTTACTTGCAGCATCTTCATTTAAATCTAAAGGAATAAAAAAGGGATTAATAACTGATGTAGAACTTGCTACTGAATGTATTAAAGGTGCATTTAATGAAGTAGAGGAAATGCTAGGTATTAGTATAAAAAGAGTAATTGCTTCTATTCCTTCATTTAATGCCGAATATTCTGTTATAAAAGGAAATGTTAAAATACTTAATGAAGAAGGTATTGTCACTAGTAACGATATAATAAAATCATTAGAAGTAGCTGCTAAGACACAACCTTATAATTTAAGAGAAATGGTTACTATACTTCCTATTGATTATACAGTAGATGATAAAGCATTTATAAAAGATCCTAAAGGTATGAAATGTTCTCATTTAGGCTGTAGAGCGGTTTTAGTTACTACTCCTAAAAAGAATGTTTATTCTGTAATTGGATTGCTTGAAAGTATAGGACTTGAAGTAGTAGATATTACTTTAAATAATATTGGGGATTTGTATTCTTTCAATAATAAAAATTTTGAAGATAAAATAGGTGCTATCATTAACATTGGTAGTGAGGTAACAGATGTTTCCTTATATAATAAGAGTATATTAGTAAAAAGTAGTATTGTTAACATGGGTGGAAAAAATATTGATAATGATATATCTTATATGTATAAAGTAGATATTCCAACCGCTAAAAATTTAAAACTTAAGTTTGCTTTAGCACACAAAAAAAATGCTAGTGTAAATGATATAATTGAAGTAAAGAGTGCTTATGATGCTAATTTAAAAATTAATCAATTTGAACTATCTGAAGTAGTTATGTCTAGGTTAGAAGAAATTTTGAATGAGGCTAAAAAAGAGATAAATCTCTTGACAAGTAAGAAAATAGATTATATTATTATAACAGGTGGTACTAGTAATATGCCAGGCTTTGAATATATAGTAAGAGATGTATTTGGCGAAAATGCTAATATAGGTAATGTTAAGATGCTTGGAATAAGAGATAATATGTATTCAAGTTGTGTTGGTAATATAGTATACTTTATAAGTAAATTAAAATTAAAAGAAAAAGATTATAGTATGATAAATGATGATGAAGTTTATCAAATGACATCGGTAAATACTAAAAGATTGAACACATCAGATTCAATGCTAGGAAAAATATTTGGATTTTTCTTTAGTGAATAGAGGAGGAAATTAAATTTATGTTTGGATTAGAAATGGACCAAGTTGCTAAAATAAAAGTTATAGGTGTAGGTGGAGGCGGAAATAATGCTGTAAACCGTATGATAGAATCAGGAGTTAAAGGTGTAGAATTTATAGTAGCTAATACTGACTTACAAGTATTAAATGTATCTAAAGCTCCAACTAAAATACAAATAGGTGAAAATTTAACTGGAGGAAGAGGAGCAGGTGCTAAACCTGAAATTGGTAGAGAAGCTGCTTTAGAAAGCAAAAAAGAAATAGAAGAAGCTTTAGCAGGTGCTGATATGGTATTTGTTACTTGTGGTATGGGTGGAGGAACTGGAACAGGTGCTGCTCCAGTAATCGCTAATATTGCACAAGAATTAGGTGCTTTAACTGTAGGTATAGTTACTAAACCATTCTCATTTGAAGGTAAAAAAAGAATGGAACAAGCTTTAGCTGGATTAAATGAATTAAAGAAAAATGTAGATACTTTAATTGTTATACCTAATGATAAGTTAAGAGAAATAATTGATAAATCAACACCGCTTTTAGAATCTTTTAAAGAAGTTGATAACGTACTTAGAAGAGGTGTACAATCTATATCTGATTTAATAGCTGTAGCTGGACTAATTAACTTAGACTTTGCAGATGTTAAAACTGTTATGGAGAAACGTGGTACTGCTTTAATAGGTATTGGTATTGGTGTAGGAGAAAATAGAGCTACTGAAGCTGCTGAACAAGCTATATCAAGTCCTTTACTTGAAACAAGTATTGATGGTGCTACTGATGCTATTATAAATGTAACAGGTGGTAATAATTTAACTTTATTTGAAGTTGAAGAAGCAGCTGAAGTTATTAGAAAAAGTGCTAAAACTGATATGAATACCATATTTGGTGCAGTTATTAATGAAAATTTAAATGATGAAATCATTGTTACTGTTATAGCAACTGGATTTGATGATGATAAAAAAGAATTAGAACAAACTTCAAGTAGAACTGAAAGAACTACCGAAGTTAATTCAAATATGAATTTTAGAAGTTCTAGTTTAGAAACTGATGACGATGATAATGATGATATAATACCATCTTTCTTAAGGAAAAGAGGATTTTAAGAATTGAATTAATCAATTCTTTTTTATTTATTAAATTAATTATATACAAAAAAATTTTTATATGATATAATTAATACATAGTGAATAGGATAATATACTATATACTGTTTTGTAAATAAAGTAGGAGGTATAAATATGGATGGTAAAAGAATTAGAAAACAACAAATGACAACTTTGATCATTGTTTTCGTTGCAATTTTCACAATATCTATAGGGTTTGCGGCTTTTTCAAGTAATTTATCAATTAAATCAAATGTTAGTGTAAATCCAGATTCTAGTAAATTTGGAGTAATATTTTCAAATGATGGAAATAACACTGATACTAATCAAACAGTAGCAGCATCAGAAGAAACTTATGGTGATCCTGCAACTATAACTAATGGTTCATCGCCAAGTATAGGAGGATTAAAAGCAAAATTTACTGCGCCTGGTCAAAGTGTAAGTTATACATTTTATTCTAAGAATACTGGCTCTTATGATGCGTATTTAAATTATATTTCTTTCTCAACAGCACCTAACTCAAGTTCAAATAAATCCTGTGTAGCTCAAGAAGGGACTTCTCAAGAAATGGTTGATGCTGCTTGTGAAGGTATAAGTATAAATATTAAGGTAGGAAATGATGAACCTGTTTCTGCAAGTCAAAGTGGAATTACAGGACACTTACTACAAAAAGGATATAATGAGGAAGTAGTTGTTACTATAACATATGAAGAAAATTCTTCTCGAGCAGATGGAGCATTTGATGTAACATTTGGTGATATAATGTTAATTTATAGTACTATTTCCGATGGTTCTGAAATAGTTTCTACAGATGGAGCTTTACAGTCAAAATTTGATAATGCAGAAGATGGTTCTGTATTAGTATTAGATATGGATTATAGAGAACAAATAGTAGTACCATATGGCAAAACGTTAACTTTAGATTTAAATGGTTATAATGTATATGGTCCACTTTTAAAAGAATCTTGGGTAGGAACAATAAGCAATTATGGAACTTTAACTATAATAGGAGATGGAGTAGTTACTGAAACTGCTGGAGGATATGTTGTATTAAATCATGGAACAATGGTAATAGAAGGTGGGACATATCAAACATCTGAAGAAAATTCAGCATCAGCAGTAATAGAAAATGGATATAGAGATCCAAGCAAATATAAAGAAGGAGAAGAAAGCGAATTTCCACATTTAACAATGAATGGTGGAACTGTAATAGGTGGTTCTTCTAATATTAAAAATGATAGTAATGGAACATTAGTAGTAAATAATGCTACATTTACAAATGATACCTCTGTAAATATATTAAACTGGAATACTGCAGAAATAAATGGTGGTACATTCACAGTAACAGATGGTAAGAAAACAAATATAAATAATGCTCCAGGAGGAACAAGTACAGTAGATAGTGGACTTGTAACAATAAATGGTGGACAATTTAATTCTGATTACATAGTGATGGGGCTTGTTGATGAAGCATTCATAAGATTTAATAATGGAACATATACAGGAGAAATTATAAATCCAAATAATGTAACTGAAAATTATATATGTACAGCTGTAACAGAAGCAACAACAGGAAATGTACCATCAGGGAATTATGATATAGGTGATGAATATACTTGTACAGTGGGTAATCAAACAGCAACAGAAAACTTGAAATTCTTTGTACTAGATAAACAAGGTGATGATATCTACTTAATAATGGATAGAAATATTTCAAAAAATCATATGCCTGAAAACGTTGCTTGGATTACTAAAGAACATTTCCTAGAAGCTGGTGGAAGTGAAGATGTATGGAGTAGTAATGGTAATATAACACAATATGGTCCAATAAGTGCAATGGCATCATTAAAAGAAAAAACAGTACAATGGAATAAAATTGTAGAAGAAAATATCGTTCTTCCAACAAAAGATCAAATTTATAATGTAAATAATTCTACA
>JAFXHG010000034.1 GCA_017536505.1 Bacilli bacterium | reverse complement strand
AGACTTTGTATGTTATTTACAGAATCTGATTCAATTAGGGATGTAATATTATTCCCAACAATGAAAGAAAGAAGATAGGAGAGTTTATGAAGATATTATGTGTTAATGCAGGTAGTTCATCATTAAAATTTCAAGTATATGAAATGCCTGAAGAAAAAGTATTAATTAATGGTTATGTAGAAAAAATAGGTGCAGAAGATTGTTTTTGGACTGTTAAAGTAAATGGAGAAAAAATAAAAAAATCTAAATACTTAAAAAATCATACAGAAGCTGCTAAAGTTTTAATAGATGAATTATTAGAAAATAAAGTAGTTGAATCTTTAGATGAAATAAAAGGAGTAGGTCATCGTACAGTTCATGGTGCTGAAAAATATTCTGATTCAGTATTAATAACAGAAGAAGTAATAAATGATTTAAAAGAATTTACTAAATTCGCACCACTTCATCATCCAGGAAACTTAGCTGGTATAAGTGCAATGCAAGAAGCATTCCCTAATGTACCAATGGTAGCTGTATTCGATACTGCTTTCCATCAAACTATGCCAAAACAATCATACATTTATCCAGTACCAATGGAATGGTATGAAAAATATGGCGTTAGAAAATATGGTTTCCATGGAACTAGTCATAAATATATAACACTAGAAATGAAGAAAAAATTAAATAAAGAAGATGTTAATTTAATAGTTTGTCATATAGGTAGTGGATCTAGTATAGCTTGTGTTAAAGAAGGTAAATGTTATGACACTACTATGGGGTTAACTCCACTTGATGGACTTATGATGGGTACTCGTTCAGGTTCTATAGATCCATCTATTATAGAATATATTTGTAAAGAAACTAATTCTGAAATGAAAGATGTTTGTAATGACTTAAATAAGAAGAGCGGTTATTTAGGCGTATGTGGTCAAGCAGATTGTCGTGATGTAGAAGATTTAATGGCTAATGGAGATGAAAATGCTAAATTAGCTTATGAAATGTATACTGATAGAGTTGTTAAATATATAGGTGAGTATTATTTAAAACTAGATGGTAAAGTAGATGCAATTGTATTTACAGCAGGTATTGGTGAAAATGGACCAATGTTTAGAAGTCTAGTACTTAGAAAACTAAATGCTCTTGGAATCTATGAAAATGAAGAAGTAAATAATAAAATTGCTGGATTCTTAAGTATGAGTGAAGGAAAAATTAGTACAGATGATTCTAGTGTAGATGTAGTAGTACTTCCTACTAATGAAGAATTAATGATAGTTAAAGATACATATAAATTAGTAAGTGAATAAAATTTATGAAAAGCACCTTAAGTGCTTTTTTCTTTTTAAAAAATGTTGTATAATTATTATAGATTGTAGGTGACTTATGAATATATTTAAACAAATTTATAAATATATAAAAAAATATAATAAAATAGTAATAGCAAGACATATAGGAGCAGATCCTGATGCTTTAGGTAGTACATTAGGGTTAAAAGAAGCAATTTTAAATACATTTCCTAATAAAAAGGTTTATGTAGTGGGTGCACCTGCTGCAAAACATAAATATATAGGTATATTAGATAGATTTACAGAAGATATGTATGAAAAATCTTTACTTATTGTTTTAGATACTCCTAATAAAAATAGAATAGATGGAGTAGATGTAGATAGATTTGAATACAGTATAAAAATAGATCATCATCCTTTTATAGAAAAATTTGCTGATTTAGAACTTATAGATGAAACATCTAGTAGTGCATCTCAATTAGTTGCAGAATTAATCGCAAATACTAAATTAAAATTAACAAAAGAAGCTGCAGAAAAAATATTTATTGGTATTGTAGGTGATACTAATAGATTTATGTATTACTATACAACTCCAAAAACATTTGATTTAGTATCATATATAGTTAGTGAAACAAATTTAGATTTTACGAAATTATATGAAAATATGTATTTGAAATCATTACATGATTTAAGATTTCAAAGTTATATAATAAATAATTTAACACTTACAGAAGATGGTTTTGGTTATATAAAATTAGAACAAGATATATTAGATGAATATGGTATAGATGCATCAACTGCTACTAATGTTGTAAATGGATTAACTTTTATAGAAGACATGTATGCATGGGCTATATTTGCTTATGATAAAGCTAATGATAATATAAGAGGTTCTATACGTTCTAGAGGCCCTATTATAAATGATGTGGCATCTAATTATAATGGTGGGGGACATATTTATGCATCAGGAGTTAGAGTAAAAGATTTTGAAACTATAGATTCATTAATAAATGATTTAAATGAGGTTTGTAAAAAATATAAAGAAGAAAAATAGAGGTGTCTATGAAGAATAAAGGGTTTACATTAATTGAATTATTAGGTGTAATTATAATACTTGCATTGCTTATGTTATTAGTTTTTCCAAGTATAATAAACTCAATCAAAAAAACCTCTGATGAAGTAGATGATTTAACACTAGATTTAATATATAATGCCTCTGATATATATATAGAAAATCATATAGATAATTTTCCTAAGGTAAATGGAAATAAATATGTTATAGAATTAAATGATTTAATAGCTGAAGATTTAATAACTTCTTCTATAAAGACTTCTAAAGGAGAAAATATAGAAAATAAAAAATGTGTACAAGTAACTTATGATAATAAATTTACTTATGAATTAAAAGATAGTGGTACTTGTGAAGAAATTATAGTAGTATGTCGTGCTAAAGAAGAAGCAACAACAGGAAATGTACCAGAAGGTAATTATAATCCTGGTGATGAATATTTATGCGAAGTAAAACCAGGAGTAAGTTATACATTCTTTGTTATAAGTTCAGATACATATACAAATAATGTAAATTTATTAATGTATGCCAATATTAACGATGATGGTGTACCAGTGGATTCTGATGATATGGAGAATAAGGGAACAACTTATTGGATTAGTGAAAAAGATTATAATGATATTACAACCGAACGAAGCGATGAGGTTAAAAGTAAAGATTGGTGTTCTATTTATGGATTTTGTGAAGATACTAAACTAGGTCCTCTAACTGCCATGGATTATCTTTATAAAGCTACGAAAGATTGGAGTAATATTCCAAATGTACAAATGAATTATAACGATGATGGTGGTAATTATGGATCAATTATAACTAACAATAAAGTAACAGTAATAAAAAAAGGGACTACAATTTATAGAGCGTATGAAAATTTGAGAGCAAGTTTACCTATTTTTAATAGTTCACTTGGCACTTTGTGTTCTGGTACTAATGCACCTTGTCCTCTTTGGGCTATAAATAATGTTCACAATAATATAGATATTTATTCAGAAATGACTCATATTGAGGGTGTATATGGATATTGGTTATTAGGTAGTGCTTCATCACAAATATCCAATGCACAAGTAATAACAATGAATGGTATTGCTACTACTGAAGGTATAAATTTTGGATGGAATGAATCTGATGAAAGTTATTTTGATTCGATGCATTTTGGTGTTCGTCCAGTAATAACACTTCCAAAAACAAGTTTAAAACAATAAAAATTCAATTTATATATTGAATTTTTTTATGTAGATTTAATAGTAAAAATATGATAAAATAATTACATAAGGTAGATGATATTATGAATAATAAAGGATTTACATTAATTGAATTATTAGGAGTTATTATACTAATTTCTATACTTACATTATTAGTTTTACCTAATATAATTAATTCAGTTAGAGATACATCAGATGATGTTGATGATTTAACTTTACGATTAATATATGATGCTGCTGATTTATATATATCAAATAATTCAAGTGATTTTCCAAAAATAAATGGAAAAATGTATGGAATTTCTTTAAAAGATTTATCGGATGAAGGTTTACTTTCTTCTCCTATAAAGTTATCCGATAATATAGATTTAATTAATTCAAAGAGTGTTCAAGTTAAGTATGAAGATGGATTTAAATATGAATTAAAGGATAGCAGTGAAATAATAGATAGTAGTTCTATTTGTAAAAAGAGAGAAAAAAGTTTGGATATTGGGTCTGAAATAACATGTGGACTAGGGGATGATTCACAAACATTTAATGTGATTAATATAGATGGAGATAATATAATGATGTTTGCCCAAAAGAATATTACATTGGATAATATACCTACACAAAGTTCATCAGCAGGAGCAATTAAATTTTCATCAAAACCATATTGGTTAGATAACTCTTATCCATATTCTATTAGTCCAAATTATTTAGATAATAAATTTGTTTATGATAAAAATTCAGTTTTTTATGAATATATAGAAAATTATAAAAAATATTTAAAAGATAAACTATATTTGGATGTTTTAGATGCGACTATTCTTAGCAAAGAACAATTTGATAGTGTAAAGAATAGTTCTTGGTACAATCCTACTTATTTTTGTTTGGGAACTGTTTTAGAGCCAGAGAGTTATTGTCAAATTAGCGATACTGTGTGTGGATATCAACCTGATAGAAATTATACAACAGGTGAATCTTGTACTGAAGCAGGATACAAGTGGGAAGCCAATACTTGTTTATATTATACATGTTATGATAAATATAATTGTAATATAGAGTCATCAATTTATACGAGCTATGAAAATGAAACAATGCAATTTAAAGCAGTGAAACTAGATGTATCATATTATCCAACGTTAGAGGATTATAATTATGAAACTTATACCTGTGGTATAAGACCATTAATAACAATATCAAAATCTAGTATAAAATAAGTAGTAAATTATTTTTACTACTTTTTTTATTTTATAGATTTAATAGTAAAAATATGATAAAATTATAATGGTGGTATAATGAAAAAGACTATTAGGGATTTTGATTTAAATAATAAAAGAGTAATAATAAGGGTAGATTTTAATGTACCTATTAAAGATAATAAAATACTAGATGATAATAGAATAGTTATGAGTTTAAAAACAATTAAATATGCTATAGATAATAACGCTAAAATTATTTTAATGAGTCATTTAGGTAGAGTTAAAGAAGAAAGTGATAAAGAAAGTAAATCATTAAAAATAGTTGCTAAAAGATTAAGCGAATTATTAAATAAAGAGGTTATCTTCATAAATGATACTAGGGGTAAAGAATTAGAAACTGCTATTAATGGTTTAAATAGTGGAGAAATATTACTTATGGAAAATACTAGATTTGAAGATTTAGAAGGTAAAAAAGAATCCGGTAATGATTTAGAATTAGGTAACTATTGGTCGTCATTTGGAGATATATTTATAAATGATGCTTTCGGAACATCACATAGGAGTCATGCTTCTAATGTAGGTATTGCAAGCAATTTAGAAAGTGGTATTGGTTTTTTAATAGAAGAAGAACTAGATAAATTAAATTTAGCTATAACTAATCCTAAAAAACCATTTGCTGTAATACTTGGTGGAGCTAAAGTAAGTGATAAAATAGGAGTTATAAAAAATTTAGTAGGTATTTGTGATTATATACTAATTGGTGGTGGAATGGCTTATACATTCTTAAAGAGTAAAGGATATAATATTGGTAAATCTTTATTAGATAATGAATCTTTAGATTTTTGTAAAGATATGTTAGAAAAATATAATGATAAAATTATATTACCACTTGATTCTATAGTATCAAAAGAGTTTGATAAAGATGTAACTTTAAAAAATAATGAAAATTTTGATAATGATGATATTGGTCTTGATATTGGAGAAGAGTCTATAGAATTATTTAAAAATAAATTAAAAGAGTGTAATACTGTAGTATGGAATGGACCTTTAGGTTATTCAGAAATAGAAAAATATTCTAAAGGAACTAAAGATATATTAGAATATTTAAGTAATAAAAATAAAATAGTTATAATAGGTGGAGGAGATACTTCATCTAGTGCGATTAATTTTGGATATAAAGAAAGTTTTACACATATTTCAACTGGAGGAGGAGCATCTTTAGAACTATTAGAAGGTAAAAAATTACCTGGAATAGAAATAATAGATGAAAAGTAGTATGAAAAAAAATTTAAAGAAAAATTTAAATATTATTATATTAATATTAATAACACTTTTAGTTTTATACTTTTCTTTAAAAGATAATTTTAAAGAAACAGTAACACAGATATTTACTATGAATATTTGGTATTTGTTAATTGCATTTATATTACTCATTTTGTTTTGGGTATTTAGAAGTTATCCAATGTATACATTTTGTAAAAAGATAAATAAAGATTTTAAATATTTATCTGCTTTACAACTTACTTTAAGAACACAATTTTTTAATGCTGTTACACCTTTTGCAACTGGTGGACAACCATACCAAATATATCATTTAAAACAGCTTGGAATTGATTATGCTTCATCCACTAGTGTTGTTTTACAAAATTTTATAGTTTATCAAATAGCATTAGTTTTTTTAGGTATACTTGCTTTAATAACTAATCAAATATTTGATATATTTAAAAACATTGAACTTTTACAAAGATTAATTGCTTTAGGTTTTATAATTAATGCTTTAGTTATTATAGTAATGTTTGTTGTAGCTTTTTCTAAAAAAATGAATAAGTTTCTTATTGGATTTGGAATAAAGATATTAACTAAGCTTAGAATTATAAAAAATAAAGAAAAAAAATTAAAAAAATGGGATGAAAGTATAAATCGTTTTCATGAAAGTGCGAAGATACTTTTAAAGGATAAAAAGACTTTTATAAAAAATATTCTTTGTAATTTTATAGCACTTTGTTGTTTATATTTAATACCATTATTTGTTTTATATGCAATGGGTAATTTTAATGCATTTAATGCGGGTGTTGCTATTGTGACAAGTGCTTATGTAATGATTATAGGTTCTTTTGTTCCAATTCCAGGAGCAACCGGTGGATTAGAATATGGCTTTGTACAGTTTTATGGCAATTTTATTACAGGAAGTAAATTATCTGCACTCATGCTTGTATGGAGATTTATAACATACTATTTTGGTATGATTGTAGGAGCAATTGCTTTAAATATAAAGAAGGTGAAATAATGAGAATTGGAATATTTTCAGATGCTTGGGAACCATATATAAGTGGTTTGGTAACTAGTGAAGTTATGCTTAAAAATGCTTTAGAAAAGTTAGGGCATGAAGTATATGTAGTAACTGCAAACCTTGAATCTTTTACTTATGAGTATGATGAAAAGCAAAGAGTTTATAGAATACCTGGCATTCCAACTGGAATATATGATTCTAGGTTAACTGGTATTTACCCATTAAAGGCTATTAAAAAGATAAAAAGTTGGGATTTAGATGTAATTCATTCTCAAATGGAATTTGCCATAGGGACATTTGCTAGAATATTTGCTAAACAATATGATATACCAATTGTTCATACATATCACACTATGTATGAAGATTATGTACACTATATTACAAAGGGATATTTTGATGGTGCCAGTAAAAAAATTGTAGAGTATTTGACTAAATTTTACTGTGACAAAACAATAGATGAGTTAATTGTTCCTACAAAGAAGACCTATGATTTATTTAAAGAAAAATATAAATATGAAAGAAATATACATATAATACCAACCGGCATTGAAATTGATAGATTTTATAAAGAGAAAATAAATTTAAATAAGTTAAATTCTAAAAGAATAGAATTAAAACTTACAAAAGATGATATAGTCGCACTTTTTGTAGGAAGAGTTGCTTCTGAAAAAAGTATAGATTTTTTAATTGATAATCATTCAAAATTACTTAAGAAAAATAAAAATGTTAAATTAGTAATAGTGGGTGATGGACCAGATTTAGATACATATAAAAAAATGTGTAAAAAATTAAAAATAGAAGATAGTGTTATATTTACAGGAAAAGTTCCTTGGGAGGATATGCCTCTTTATTATCATTTGGCTGATATATTTGTAACTGCTTCTCATACAGAAACACAAGGTTTAACTGTAGTAGAAGCTATGGCAGCATCCGTTCCTGTTGTTGCTTTAGATGATGAAAGTTTTAGAAATACGGTAATAGATGGATTAACTGGTTATATATTTAAGAACAAAAAAGAATATGTAAATAAAATGATTGAGTTAATAGAAGATAAGGAAAAAAGAATTAAGATGGGGAAACAAGGAAGAATTAATTCAGAGGCCTATTCATCTAAATACTTTGCAGAAAGAGTTTTACGCGTTTATGAAATAGCTCTAAATGGTAAACCACTAAAACAAGAACGAACTTTCTTTAATAGATTAAAAAATACAATTAAAAGAGGTTTTCATGGAAAATAGATTAATTGTAGGTAATATTAAAATGAATATGAATTTTGGAGAAATAGATAATTATTTAAATTGGTTTAAAAATATAAAAAATAATAATGTAGTTATTTGTCCAAGTTATATATATATTCCATATTTTTTAAATTATGGTTTTAGCGTAGGCAGTCAAAATGTATGTGCATACGAAGATGGTGGATATACAGGAGAAGTATCTGCTAATCAACTTGCTAGTATAGGTGTTAAATATGCTATAGTAGGTCATAGTGAAAGAAGAATAAAATTAAATGAAAGTAATACTGAAATAAATAAAAAAGTTAAAAAATCTTTAGATTCTAAATTAAAAGTAATACTTTGTATTGGGGAGACATTAGAAGAAAATAAGTTATTAAAAAAAGAAGTTGTATTAAAAAGGCAAATAAGAGATGCTTTATTTAACGTAGAAAATTTATCTAATGTAATAATTGCTTATGAACCAGTATGGAGTATAGGTACAAATAAAATATCAGATATGGATGAATTAAAATATACTATAAAATATATAAAAGAATTGGTTAAAGAAATGTATAAAACAAATATTAAAGTCATATATGGTGGTAGTATAAATGAAAAAAATATAGATAAATTAAAAACGATTGAAGAAATAGATGGATTTTTAATAGGATCTGCTAGTATAAATCCAACACAATTTATAGAGATAATTGAAAAAATAGCTTAATCCTTTTTTTGATAATATTCGACAAAAGTAGACAAAACTAGCTAAAATAAACTCTAGAAGCTTTATGTTGTATGTTGTATAATTATTATAGAAAAGGAAGATGATTATGAACAAAATAAAAGTTCTTATGATAGACGACAATGTGCAGTTAATAGAAGCAGTAAAGGAGTATTTTAAAAGTAGTAAATTAATAGAAGTAGTAGCATCAGCTAATGATGGTTTAGAAGGTATTAAAAGTATAGAAAATGAACTATATGATGTAATAGTACTTGATCTAATAATGCCTAAAAAAGATGGTTTATATGTTCTAGATGAAATGAAGAAAAGAAATATAAGCAAGAAAGTAATAGTTGCTACTAGTTATAACACTTCTGAAGTAATCAGAGAAGTATCTGATTATGGAGTAAATTATTATATATTAAAACCATTTGATTTTGATGATTTAGAAAAGAGAATTTTAGATTGTTGTAATAAGAAAAAAGAAGGTAAAAATATAGATTTGCACTATAATAATCTTCAAATAAGCATAACTAAGATTTTGCATGAACTAGGTATTCCAAGTCATATAAAAGGTTATCAATATATAAGAGATGGAGTAAGTTTAATATTTGAAAATCCTGAAATGATAGGTGGTATAACTAAAGAATTATATCCAGAGTTAGCTAATAAATTTGATACTACTGTATCGCGTGTTGAAAGAGCAATCCGTCATGCTATAGAAGTTAGTTGGAATAGAGGTAACTGGGATTTAATGGAAGAAATATTTGGTAATAGTGTAGATATAGATAGAGCTAAACCAACTAATTCTGAATTTATTGTTACGGTTGCTGATAAATTAAGATTGGATTACCACAGAGTTAGATAGATTGATTAATTTCAATCTTTTTATTTTTATTTAATGTAAAAAAATGTTAATTTGTGTTATACTATAATTGGTGAGTAGTATGGCAAAAAAGAAAAAAATAAAAAAGAGTGTTTTAAAAAGTTTAGTAGCTGTTTTATTGATACTTGTTTTAATGTTTGTATTGATATCTACATTAAAAAAAGATGAAGAGGAAACATCAAATAAAAAATATATTTCTAGTAATGTTTCTGAAGTATTATTATATGATTTAGAATATAATGAGTCTATAAAAGTAAGTAGAGGAAAAACAGTAGAAGCATTTAGTTTTAAAGAGAAAAAAGAAGATGAAATATATATTAAAATTAAATATAATGATGATTTTTATTTAGTAAATCAAAATAACTTAACTTCTAATAAAGAAGATATAATTAAGGAAAAGGAGTTATTTGTAAGAACAAATTTAACTGTTTATAAAGATTCTGATTCTTCTAAGATATTATCTTATATAAAAAAAGGTGAAAGATTAGAAATATTAGGTTATGATAAAATTGAAAATGGAATTGTTAATAAATATAAAATTAAATATAATGATATAGAAGGATATGTATATGGTAAATATTTAGTTACTACTTTAGAAGAAAGTAAAAAAGTATATGATAAAAATGGTATACAAGAATATATGGCAAAGATGGGTAATTCTTTAGGCGGAGGTACTGCTACTGAATTAGATTATTATCCATATGAAAAAGCAAACTTTGAAGATAATAAGATGCCTGAAGAAGTAAGATCATTATATATAAACAGTGCAGCTGTTAAAAATATTGATAAATATATAGAATTTGCTAAGGAAAATAATATTAATGCTTTTGTTATAGATATTAAAGATAACACATCTCCAGCTTACAATTCACCCGTTATGAAAGAATATTCTAAAACAAACTATGATAAAGCATTAAATGATTACGAAGATTATAAAAGTTATGTTAAGAAAGCTAAGGATGCTGGGATATATTTGATAGGAAGAATAACTACTTTTAAAGATTCTTATTTTGTTAATGATCATAACGAGGTTGCTATTAAAAGTAGTAATGGAGAACCTTTTAGTCATAATGGTTCTTACTGGCCAAGTGCTTATAATAGATTTGTATGGGAGTTTGCTGTTGAACTTGGAAAAGAAGCTGTTACTGAAATAGGTTTTAATGAAATACAATTTGATTATGTTAGATTTCCTGATAGAACAACTAAATTAGAAAGAGAGGGTATTATCAATTTGGGTAATACATATAATGAGGATAAAGCAGAAGCATTACAAAATTTTGTTATGTATGCATGTGACGAAATTCATAATGTAGGTGCATATGTTTCCATAGACGTATTTGGCGAAAGTGCATCTAATTATGTAACTGCTTATGGACAATTTTGGCCTGCTATTTCAAATGTAGCTGATGTAATAAGTGGAATGCCTTATCCAGATCATTTTAATCCACATGATTATGGAATTAAAGAAGTTGTTTGGACAGTTCCTTATAAATTATTAAATGAGTGGAGTAAGTATGTTGTATCAAAACAAGAAGTAATTCCAACTCCTGCAGTTGTTAGAACTTGGATTCAAACTTATAATACTTCTAAAACTCCAAAGGTAGTATATGATGCAGATAAGATATCTGAGCAAATTCAAGCTTTATATGATAACGGATTAACTGGTGGATATATGACTTGGAATTCTGGCTCAAATTTGGTAAAATATAAAGAGGTTAGTTATGCATTTAGGAAGGTGTACGAATGATAGAAATACAAAATAATAAATACAAATTAATAGAAGAATATAAAGAGGGTTTTGATGAAGGCGCTTTTAAAGAAAAATATACAGAATATTTTGAACCATATGATTATATAATAGGTGATTGGTCATATGGTAAACTTAGATTAAAAGGCTTTTGTAATAGATTAAATAAAATTTGTAATAAAATAAATGATATAAAATTTAAGGATGATTATATAAAAAATTTATGTAGTTATGAATGTAAATATTTTATATTAGAAAAAATTAAGGATGTAAAATCTAAGTAAATACATAAATAAGAATAGGTAAAATAGTATTACTTATTCTTTTTTTATGATACAATGTTGTAAAGTGGGTGAAATCATGAATAATACTTTAGATCACAAATGTCCTAAATGTGATGCTGTATTAAAATTTAATCCTGAATCACAAAATTGGAAATGTGAATATTGTAGATCTAAATTTAATTTAGAAGATTTAAATACTATTGAATTAAATAAAGAAGTAAGTTCTGAGATAGATGTTTATACTTGTCAAAATTGTGGAGCTGAAATATTAGCTGATGCTAATACAAGTGCTACTTTCTGTATTTATTGTAAAAATACTGCAATATTAAAAAATAAATTAGAGGGTGCATTTAATCCAGATTATTTAATACCATTTAAAACAACAAAAGAAGATGCTATAAAAGCTTTTAAAAAGCATTGTAAAGGTAAATGGTTAATGCCTAAAGCTTTTAATATGAAAAAAAATATAAAAGAAATAAGCGGTATATATGTACCTTTTTGGTTATATAATTTAGACTCTACAGGAGAAATAGAAGTAAAATGTGAAAAGATTAGTGAGTGGAAAAGTGGAGATTATAATTATAAAAAAATTGACACATATAAAGCTATAAGAGGTGGAAATATTTCTTTTGAGAATATACCTGTAGATGGTTCAAAAAAATTTGAAAACGATATACTAAATTCTATCGAACCTTATAATTATGAAGAGTTAAAAGGATTTAACTATTCATATCTTTCTGGTTTTTTATCTGAGAAATATGATTTGAACGAAGAGGAATCAGTAATAGATGCAAATACTAGAGCCAGAAATTCATTTATAGAGGAAATGAAAAGTGACATAACAGGTTATGATTCAAAAACTTTATCTGATAATTCAATAAATATTTATAATTCAAAATCTTCATATGTATTATTACCAGTATGGTTTTTAAATATTAAATATAAAGATAAAATGTATACTTTTGCTATGAATGGTCAAACAGGAAAAATAGTAGGAAACATACCAGTAGATATTAAAAAAGCTATATTTATATGGATTGGATTATTTTTGATTATATTTATTTTTATGTTATTACTAAACATTTTCAGTTTAATAATTTTAAGAGGTAAATTATGAAAAAGTTAAAATATTTATTTATAGCTATGCTATTATTTATTGGTATAAAAAATGTACATGCTTTTGACAATACAATTAAAGTATATGATTATGCACAAATATTAACTGAAAAAGAAGAAACTAAATTAAAAGAAAAAATAAATAATTATATAGATGAATATAATACTGATATGGTGATTGTTACTGTAAAATATTACAATCAAACTATATTAGATGAATATGTTAATTTATTTTATAACAAGAATAAATTTGGTATAGGATATAGTAAGGATGGAATAATAATTGTTATTGACTTGAAAAATGATAAAATAGATATAAAAACATATGGTAAAGCTACTAATTATTATAGTGAAAGTGAAATAAAAAATATATTAACTACATTAGAAACTAAAACTAATTATTATGATAAGTTGAATGTTTTTATAGATTATTCTAATAAATATATAAAAGAATCTAGTAATTTTTTTAAGGAAGACAATAATATATATATGTTTATTAATTGGCCAAGCATATTGATTCCTTCTATTATAATTCCAACAGTTATAATAGTAATAGGTTTGTTAAAGAACAAGAGTGTAAAGAAGCAAGATACTGCTAATTATTATATAAAAAAGGATAGTATCGTTATAAATAAAAAAGAAGATAAGTTTGTAACTACAAATACAAAAAAGGAAAGAATAAGAAATAAATAAAAATGTATTGATTAGTACATTTTTATTTTATTATTTTTAAAAGTATAGTATAATAATATTGGTGATATTATGAAAATAATTAAAACTATGGATGGGAATGAAGCATGTGCAACAACATCATATATGTTTACAGAACTTGCTGGAATTTATCCAATAACACCTTCAAGTCCAATGGCAGAACATATGGATGAATGGAGTAGTAATAATAAAACAAATATATTTAATGATAAAGTTAAAGTAGTGGAAATGCAAAGTGAAGCAGGAGCTGCTGGATTTATACATGGTGCTTTACAAAATGGAGTACTTGCTACTACATTTACTGCAAGTCAAGGTTTGCTTTTAATGATACCAAACATGTATAAAATGGCAGGAGAAATGTTACCTTGTGTTATGCATGTAGCCGCACGTAGTTTATCTACACATGCTTTAAGTATATTTGGTGATCATCAAGATATATATTCTTGTAGAAGTACTGGTTTTTGTATGCTTTCATCATCAAGTGTCCAAGATGCTGCTTATTTAAGTGGTATTGTGCATCTTTCTGCTATAGAATCAAGTTTACCTTTTATGCATTTTTTTGATGGATTTAGAACAAGTCATGAAATAAATAAAATAGAAATGTTAGAAAAAGACGATTATAAAAAATTAATAAATAAAGATGCTTTAAATAATTTTAGAAAAAAAGCATTAAATCCTATGAATCCTAATACTCGTGGTACTGCACAAAATGATGATATATATTTTCAGGCTACAGAAGTAAGAAATATATTTTATGATAAAGTTCCTGATATAGTAAATAATTATATGGAAAAAATAAATGCAGTAGCAAATACTAATTATAAACCATTTAATTATTATGGAAGTAAGAATGCTAGAAAAGTAATAGTTGCTATGGGATCTGTATGTGAAACTATAAAAGAAGTTATAGATAACTTAAATGAAGAAATTGGACTTATAGAAGTACATCTTTATAGACCATTTTCAACTAAGTATTTATTAAATGTATTACCTAAAACAGTAGAAAGTATTGCTGTACTTGATAGAACTAAAGAATTTGGATCAAATGGAGAACCCCTTTATTTAGATATAGTATCTAGTTTAAAAGATAAAAATATTGAGATAGTTGGTGGAAGATATGGACTATCTAGTAAGAACACCACACCTTCTCAAATTAAAGCTGTTTATGATATGTTAGATAATCCTAAAAATAATTTTACAATAGGAATTGTAGATGATGTTACTAATTTAAGTTTAGATATTAGGAATTTTAATATTAAAAATAGTAAAGAAATGCTTATCTATGGGTATGGATCTGATGGAATGGTTAGTGCTTCTAAATCTATTATAAAATTAATAGGAGATAATACAAAAAAATATGTACAAGGTTATTTTCAGTATGATTCTAAAAAAAGTGGTGGGGTAACAACATCACATCTTAGAATTAGTGATAATAAAATACAATCTACTTACTATGTAGAGAATCCTGATATAGTAGTAGTATCTAAGGATAGTTATTTTAATGAATTTGAAATACTTAATAAAATAAGTGAAAATTCAATAATGATTATTAATACTAGTAAGACAGAAGAAGAATTAAAAGAATGTTTTAGTAATAAACTAAAAAATTTATTAGTTAAAAATGATACTAAGATATATGCTTTAAATGCTAATGATATAGCTAATAAGGTAGGTTTAGGCAATAAAATTAGTATGATAATGGAATGCGCTATTTTATACTTAACAAATTTAATTGATTATAAATTTGTTAAAGAAGAATTAATAAAATATATAAAAGATAGTTTTAGTAAAAAAGGTGAAGATATAGTAAATGCCAATATAAAAGCTATAGATATGACTGAATCAAATATAAAGGAAATAACGCTTTCAAAAGAAGTTAATACTGTAGAGAATAGGCATATGAATTTATATGAGGCAATGTTTAAAAGAGAAGGTAATAGTTTACCAACATCTGCTTTCCTTTCTATGACAAGTGGTATATTTAAACCAGCAACTACTAAGTTAGAGCAAAAGAACATAAGTGAAATAGTACCTCATTATATAAGTGAAAATTGTATAGAGTGTAATCAATGTGCATTTGTTTGTCCTCATTCAGTAATAAGACCTTATTTATTAGATGAAACAGAATATAATAATTCTCCAGAAGAAGTAAAAAATAGATGTAAAAAAGCAATTGGTTTAGAAGGTTATTATTTTACTATTGGAATTTGTATAAAAAATTGTACAGGATGTGGACTTTGTATTAAAACTTGTCCTGGAATGAAAGGTGAAAAAGCTTTAACTTTTAATTCCTTAAGTAATGAATTAAAAAATAAAGAACAAGAAATATTTGATTATTTAGATAATAATATAACTAACAAAAAGAAATTTAATGAAACTACAATAAAAGGATTAGAATTTAATAAACCTAAATTTGAATATTGTGGCGCTTGTGCAGGATGTGGAGAACCATCTTATATAAAGATACTTACTCAAATGTATGGAGACAATTTAATAGTAGCAAATGCTACAGGATGTTCATCTATATATGGTGGTAGTGCACCATCAACTCCTTATAGTATTCCATGGGCTTCATCACTATTTGAAGATAATGCTGAATATGGTTATGGTATGCTTATAAGTAATAATTTAATTAGAAATAGAATTAAAAATATTATGGAAAATAATATGAATAATTCTAATAGTGAATTATTTAAAAAATGGTTAGAAAATTATGATAATTATGAAATAACAAAAAATGTTTATGATAATTTAAGCGATGA
Organism: Bacilli bacterium; assembly: GCA_017536505.1. GTDB lineage: Bacteria > Bacillota_I > Bacilli_A > RF39 > UBA660 > UMGS1613. Next base: position 21,756 of record JAFXHG010000034.1, on the reverse strand, counting down.
TATACCTAATGAATTAAAAGAATTAAAAGAATATATTCCATCTAGAAATTATTGGTGTATTGGTGGAGATGGTTGGGCTTATGATATTGGATTTAGTGGTATAGATCATATACTTGCTAGTAATGATAACATAAATATATTAGTTCTTGATACAGAAGTGTATTCTAATACTGGTGGGCAATCAAGTAAATCAAGTAATATAGGTTCAATTGCTTCATTTACTACAAGTGGAAAAAGAACTAATAAAAAAGATCTTGCTAGAATAGCTATGTCTTATAAAAATGTTTATGTTGCGCAAATTTCACTTGGTGCTAATATGATGCAAGTAATAAAAACACTAAAAGAAGCAAATGATTATCCAGGGCCTTCTATAGTAATCGCATATTCTCCTTGTATATCACATGGTATTAAAGGTGGAATGGGTAACAGTGTAAATATGCAAAAATTAGCTGTTGAATGCGGATATTTCCCAACATTTAGAAGACATCCAATAAATGGATTTACCTTAGATAGTAAAAAAGTAGATTTTGATAAGTTTGAAGAGTTTTTAAATTTACAAACAAGATATTCAATGCTTTATAAAATTAACAAAGAGAATTCAAGAGAATTACTTGAAGAAAATAAAAAGAACGCAATCGAAAGATATGAATATTATAAAAGTTTACAAAAGGTTGACAGCTAGTCAACTTTTTGATTTTGCATAATTCTGTACAAATTGTGGAAAACAAATATAAAAGTTTCAATTGGAACTTTTTTTTGTAAAAAAATTAATTTTATGATTTTTTAATTTATGTACATAAAAAATTACTGTTTTTTAAATTATACAGGTAATTTTTTTGTTTTGGTAAAAAAGTGTGTGTAAAATTCTAAAAACAGACTTTTGATATATTTTTTAAAGTGTGGTAAAAGTATATTGAAAGGAGGTTTTATGAAAAAACTTATATTTATTTTTCTGCTTTTATTTATATTTATTTCTGATACAAAGGCATTATCAAAATTTTATTTAGGAGAGAAGATTCCTGATATGTATGTAGAGACTATAAGTGAAAAAAACATTCATAATGGTATACCTTTTATATTGAGAAGGGATGATGGTGAATTTGTTTATTGTTTAAATCAACAAGATAAGATAAATACATATAATTATTATAATGAATATAATTATAATAACGAGATATTTAATCTTACTGAAGAACAATTAAATAAAATAAATTTAATAGCTTATTATGGATATCAATATTTAAATCATACTGACTTAAAGTGGTATGGTGTAACACAATTTCTTATATGGAAAAATTTAAATTATAAAGATATTTATTTTACAGATATAGATGGGAATAAGATAAATGCTTATGAAGAGGAAATAAAAGAGATAGAGGAATTAGTACAAAAACATTATGAATTACCTAGTTTTTCAAATAAGAGTTTTGATTATTCGATAGATAGTCAATATGAAATAATTGATACTAATGAAGTTATTGATAATTATGAAATAAAATTTTCAGATATTGATGCATATATCAAAAACAATAAAGTTTATATAAGCACAAAAGAAGAAGGAATTTATGAAATTGTTTTTGTTAGAAAAATCCCCATACAAAGAAATTATATGCTATATAGTTTAGAAGGAAGTCAATCTCTTCTTTATCCAGGACAAGTAAATGATGTAGAGTTTAAAATAATTATAAATGTTAGTAGTGGTAGTATAACTATTAATAAAATAGATAGTGAAAATATCAAAAGAGAGTTTGCTACTTTAGAGGGTGCTTTTTATCGTATTTCTGATGCTAATGGTTTTACTACTACAGTTAAGACTGATGAAAATGGAGTAGCTATTTTAAATAAAATACCTTGGGGTAAATCATATTCAATAATGGAAATAGAACCTAGTAAAGGTTATAATTTAGATAATAGGTCTTATTTTATATCTTTGAATAAAAATAAAAAAGATTATGTAATTAATTTAAGAGAAAAAGTTATAAAAGGAAATTTGATAATAAATAAATATTATGGAGAAGAAGGTAATTATAGTTTAGAAGACGGCGCTGTATTTGAAATATACGATATAAATGATAATTTAATAGGCACATATGAAACAAAAAATGGAACAATAGATATAACGCTAGATTATGGAGAATATTATATAATTCAAAAGAATGGGATGGATGCATATGAATTATCAGAGAAGAAGTATATATCAATATTAGAGGAAAAGGACTATGTTATTGATTTGTTTACTGATAAAAAAGAAGAAGATATTTTTGTTGAAGAAGTTCCAAATGATAAAGAAAACTCTTTTGTAGAAGAACTCCCAGATAAAAAGGAAGAAATTTTTAAAGAAGAAGATTTAAATAATAATAAAGAACAAGAAGATTTTATTATTGTTGAAGTTCCTGATACTAAAAAGTATGATTATAATAATTTTGTTTCTATTGTATTTATAGTGATAGGAGTAATATTAATTATTAAATCAATAAAAAAGACTACTCATTAGTAGTCTTTTTAACGTCATTTATTATTGGGAGTATTATGGGATATCTACCTGTTTTTTCATGTATAAATGAGGCAAGATTTGTTATTAAATCTGTTTTTATATCACTAAATATACAATTAACCTTTAATCTGTTATTTATTATATTATTAGCTTCATCTTCTATTTCTTTTAATAATTCTAAATTTTCTTGAATAAGTACAAATCCTCTTGAAGTTATATTAGTAGACATAACTAGTTTTTTATTAGCTGTATCAATATTAGCAATTACAACAACAATACCATCATTAGACATGATTTTTCTTTCTCTCATAACGATGTTGCCAATTTCACCAATACGATTACCATCTACGTATACATCTCCAGCTTGAATAGGTTTATCTTTTTTAATAACACCTTTTCTAAGAGATAAGACATCTCCATTTTCAAGTATAAATGTATTTTCTTTAGGCATGCCACATTCAATAGCTAAATCAGCATGACTTTTAAGCATTCTATGTTCTCCATGGAATGGCATAAAATATTTAGGTTTGATAAGTCTTAGCATTAATTTTAATTCTTCTTTATTACCATGTCCAGATGTATGTACATCATTAAGTGATGTATTTGTATAAACTTTAACACCTTGTAAATATAATTTGTTAATTATTCTAGAAATACTTAAAGCGTTACCTGGAATAGCAGATGAAGAAAATATAACAACATCATCGTCTTGTAATTTTATTTGTCTATGAGAATTATTAGCTATACGAGATAGGGCAGCAAGTGGTTCACCTTGAGATCCTGTACAAAGTAGACATACTTCATTTGGTGGAAGATTATTTGCTTCTTCTGGAGTTATAAATATTTCTTTATGTTTAATATATCCAGAATTAAGTGATATTTCGATATTATTTTCCATACTTCTACCAAAGATTGCGACTTTTCTATTGTTTCTTTTACAAGTATCTATTATATGTTTTAACCTATAAATATTAGATGCAAAAGTAGCTATTATAATTCTTGAATCATGTTTCATAAATATATGAGATAGGGCAGCATCTACTTTTGATTCACTAACACTCATACCTTCGTTTAAAGCATTTGTACTATCACTAAGTAAAAGAGATACTCCTTTAGCACCAATGCTAGCCATTTTATGAATGTTAGCCATAGGTCCAATAGGTGTTAAATCAAATTTAAAGTCTCCTGTTGTTACAATAGTACCATTTGGCGTATGAATTATAATTCCATGTGAATCAGGAATTGAGTGAGTTGTTCTAACGAACTCAACAGACATGTTTTTGAACTTTACTTTAGTGTTTTCATCATATACATTTAAATTTTTATAATTGATATTTCTATCTTCTAATTTTTTTCTAATAAGACCTTCTGCTTGATTAGGACAATATATAGCGGGAACATTTACTGCTTGTAATAAAAATGGTATACCACCTATATGATCTTCATGACCATGTGTTATAAACAAAGCTTTTATTTTACTTTCGTTTTTCTTAAGAAAAGTAAAATCTGGAATGATATAATCTACACCTGGCATATCATCAGATGGAAAAGTAATACCAACATCAGTAATAATAAGTTCGTTACCAGTCATAACACAATACATGTTTTTTCCTACTTCACCAAGTCCACCTAAAGCAAATATTTTAGTGTCATTTGTATTATTAATTAGTTTCAAAATTGACCTCCTTTCTATAAGTTATTTTACTATATAATTATACTATTAAATTTAATAATTGTCTAGTCAAAGAAAAAAAGACCGAAGTCTTTTTATCTGTTGTAGAATTCAACTATTAGTGATTCGTTAATTTCACCATTTAATTCAGATCTTTCTGGATATCTAACGAAAGTAGCAGCCATTTTAGCTTCATCGTAAGTAACGAAATCAACTCTTTTGTTTAAAGCTTCTAATGAAGATTTAACGATTGCTAATTCTTTATCAGATTCTTTAATAGCGATTACATCACCTGGTTTACATCTATAAGAAGGGATATCAACTTTTTTACCATTAACAGTAATATGTCCATGGTTAACTAATTGTCTAGCACCTCTTCTTGTAGTAGCAAAACCAATACGATATACTAAGTTATCTAATCTACTTTCTAGTAATTTGAATAAGTTTTCACCATGAACACCTTTCATTTTACCAGCATCTTCAAAAGTCTTTTTGAATTGTTTTTCATTTAAACCGTACATAAATCTAACTTTTTGTTTTTCTTGTAATTGAACACCATAGTTAGATAATTTTTTAGCTCTCTTAGAACCATGAGCACCTGGAGCATAAGGCTTTCTAGCTAATTCTTCTCCAGTTTCTAATGTTGAGAAACCTAAACGACGACTTATACGATAACTTGATTTAGTGTATCTTGCCATAATTTTCTCCTTTCTTTACGAAAAGACGATCTTTGCCTAATTATAGGGAGTTTGTTTTAATATTTTCACTAATAAGCAATTAGTTACTAATAATCCATTTGGAACAAACACATTATAAAAATCAAAGATTGCTTTAATTCGCAAGATTAATTATATAATTAATTATATGTTTTGTCAAGTAAATATTGACTTTAATAGTTAATTTAATATAAAATTAGTTTAGGAGGGTTAAGATATGACAAAATGGGACAAAGATTATTTAGAATTATGCAAAAGAATTTTAACAGATGGAGTAGAGGTTGAAAACAGAACTGGAATTAATACTATAAAAGTACCTAGTCATCATTTTCATTTTGATTTAGGTAAGGAATTTCCAATATTACAAACAAAACAATTGTTTTTTAAGAATGCAATTACTGAAATACTTTGGATATATCAAGCGCAAAGTAATGATGTTAGATGGTTGCATGAAAGAAATAATCATGTATGGGATGAATGGATGGTAGATCCAGATGGTATTTACAGAACATATAAAAATGGTAATGGCGAAAAAATATTAACATCTGAAAAAGAATTTGGAAAGGAATTTGCTCACACAATAGGTACAGCTTATGGATGGATTGTAGATAGATATAAATTAACAGATAATTTATTAAATGCTTTAAAGAATAATCCAACAGATAGAAGACTTATTATGTCTTTGTGGCAAAATGAATGGTTAAACACAGCTGTTTTACCATCTTGTGTATGGTCTAGTGAATGGGATGTAACAAATGGCAAATTAAATGCTTGGGTTCATCAAAGAAGCTGTGATGTACCACTTGGATTACCTTTTAATGTTACTCAGTATGCAACACTTCTTAGTTTGTTTGCTAAATCAACGGGTTTAGAGCCAGGTACTCTTGATTGGTCTATTAAGGATGCTCATATATATGTAAATCAAATCGACGGAATAAAAGAGCAATTAGAAAATGAAAATATATTGAATAAATTCAATTCTATGTCTAAAAGTAGATTGCTTGAATTAAAATCAATTTTAGATTATGTTAAAGAAAAAAATAATAGCTTAAGTGAAATAGAAGAAAAAGATTTAAAAGCAATTGATATAGCTCTTTCAGAAGAACAACCATATTTATGGGTTAATCCAGAAGTAAAAGATTTTTATGATTATGATAATTCAAAAGATTTAAAAGATATTAAAGTGAAAGAATATAAGCATATGGGAAAAATTAAATTTCCTATAGCTCAGTAGGTGATAATATGGATATAAATATAATAGCTGCAATTGGAAAAAATAATGAACTTGGAAAAAATAATGATTTAGTATGGAAACTTAAAGGTGATATGAAGTTTTTTAGAGAAACTACAATGGGACATCCTGTTGTTATGGGAAAAAATACTTTTGATTCTTTACCTAAAGTATTACCAGGAAGAAAAAATATTGTTCTATGTCCTGATGAAATAAAAAATGATGAAATAGAAATTTATAAAAGTATCAGAGAATTTTTAATAAAATATCAAGAATTAGATGAAGATGTCTTTATAATAGGCGGTGCATCTATTTATAGACAATTTATTGATTTAGCAACTAAAATGTATTTAACAGAAATAGATGCTAGTGATAAAGATGCTGATGTATATTTTCCTAATTTTAATAAAGAAGATTGGGATAGGGAAGAAATATGTTCTAAACAAGAAGAAACAATAAATTATAAGCATGTTTTATATAAAAGAAAAAAATAATTTTTCTTTTTTTCTTTTCCAGAAAAAAACATTGTCGAAAAACAAAAAAGTGTGTTATAATTATAATAGGTGATTGCGATGGATAATTTAACACTTATTATGTTAACACTATTCCTAATATGCGCTGGACTTATTATAGGGTTATTAAACTTTATACAAGGTAGAAAAAATAAAAAATTTGTAAAGACTTTAGAAAGATTGGAAGTAGAAAAAAATAAATTAGCTACTTCACCAATTGTTCCTGAACTTGCTAAAGTAGAAAGTTTTTTGAATAATGATAAATTAAAAGCTTTGTATGATGAATGGTCTAGTAGATTAAAACAAATTAAAGATATACAAATTCCAAGATTATCAGATATGATTTTAGATGCTGAGTATTCTTTATCACAAATGGATTATAAAAGTACTATGTATAAAATTGCTAAATTAGAAATGGAATTATATAAAGTGCGTACTAATTCTGATTTTCTATTTGGTGAAATAAAAGATTTAACTTCTAGTGAAGAAAGAAGTCGTACTATAATTACGGGTTATAAAGCTAGATATAGAACTTTATATCAAAAATTCATAGATGCTAAATCAGAATATGGAAAATTTGAAGAGGTTATTAATACACAATTTGAGGTAATTGCTAAAAGATTTGAAGATTTTGAATCTATAATGGATAATAATGAATATACAGAAGTAGATAAAATTTTAAATATAATAGATGAACTTTTAAATCATATGGCGGTAGTTATAGAAGAGGTTCCTTCAATAGTAATTATGACTGATAATGTTATTCCTAAAAATATACAAGAAGTAGAAAATATCTACCAAGAAATGATAAAAGAAGGATATCCACTAGATTATCTTAATGTTGAATATAATCTTAAAGAAATAAATACTAAAGTAGAAGAGATTATTGAAAGAACAAGTAAATTAGATATGAATCAAAGTTTACTTGAATTAAAAGTTTTAGTAGAATATTTTGATAATGTATTTAAGGATTTAGAAAACGAAAAAATAGATAGAAAAACATATGAAGATAAATTATTATCATTTAGTACTAAGTTAACTAAAATAAATAGTGTAGTAGATGATATATATAATCAAATAGAAGAAATTAAAAATATTTATAATTTAAATGAAGAAGATATAAATGTATTAAATGATATAAGACAAGAAGTAAATAATTTAAATACTAATTATAAAGTTTTACAAGATCATACTAACTTTAATAATTCATTTGCTTATTCTAAGTTAGTAAAAGAAGTAGAGGGACTTTCTAATAATCTATCTCATACTGAAGAAAAATTAGATAATTTATTAAATATAATTGGTAGTATGCATGATGATGAAGTTAGGGCTAGACAACAATTAGAGGAAATTAAATTAGTTTTAAAAGATTCAAAATTACAAATGAGAGATTATAAATTACCAATAATACCTGATTATTATTATGTAGAACTTAACGAAGCTAATGTAGCTATAAGAGAGATAGTAAAAGAATTAGATAAAAAACCTATTACTATTGAAGTATTAAATACTAGAGTAGATACAGCTCGTGATTTAGTTTTAAAATTATATACCAAGACTAAAGAGTTAATGAAAAATGCTAGATTTGCTGAAAAAGCTATTGTATATGGTAATAGATATAGAAGTAGTAATAATGATTTAAATAATCATTTAAATATTTCTGAAAAGTTATTTTATAAAGGTGAATATAAAAAGTCTTTTGAATTAACAATAAATGTTTTAAATAAAATAGAACCAGGAATTTATAATAAGATATTAAATTTATACAGTTCAAAAGAAAATTAAAAAAAGTATTCACAATTTATAAAAAGTGTGTTAAACTAGTATACATAAATGCAAAAACTGTGATTAGGACAATATTATTAATACTATGTTTTAAAGAGAGTTTACGTTTGGTGTGAGTAAATAAACAATTTAATAATTACTACCTATGAGTTGTTATCGAAAGATATACCGGTTAAAGCCGTTATTTAAATTAAGCCACAAATTAGGATGGTACCGCGAAGACGTCTATTCGCTCCTTATATAGGAGCATAGGCGTTTTTATTTTTGGGGGATTTATATGAATTTATTAAAACAAAGTTTAGTTAAGTTTTTTAGTACTTATAATAAAAAAATAAATATAAATAAATTAATTTATATTTTAAAGATTTCTTCAGATGATTATGAAGTATTAAAACAGGCTTTATACGAGTTAGAACAAGAAGGCAAAATTTTAGGTGATGATAATAACAACTATGTATATAAAGCTGAAGATTTTTATTTAAAAGAAGGCATTATACAAAAGTCTTCTAAAAATAAATTTTATTTAAATTTAGGTAATGGTTTAATAATAAATATCCCTAATAAAAATTTAAATGGCGCTAAAGAGGATGATCTGGTTTTTGTTAGTATAAAAAAAGGTGAAAAACATGCTAAACAAAAAATTGGTACTGTTGTTAGAATAGTAACACCTCCTCAAATAGAAAATGTTCAAACTTTCTATAAAGCTAACGTAAGAAAAAACTATACAGAAAATTATTATTATATAAAGATAAAAGAAAAAATTATATATATTCCAGATAAACAATTAAATGGGGCATATCCTGGAGATTTAGTAAGCGTTCAAATAAGCGATAGTAAAATGGGAAATGTTGTAGAAATATTAGAAAGAAAAAATAATCAACACGTATTTGAATATAAAGATATACAGGGTGTAAAAAGATTTTCTCCTATAGGTACAGTTGATTTTGAAATAGATTTAAACATAAAAGAAAATAGTGAATTTAATTTAGGTGATAGAATTTTGGTTGATTTATCATTAGATAATAAAGCTACTTTTATCAAGAAAATAAATAATTCCAGTGATTTAAGTTCATATATAAAAGCACTTTTTTATGATTCAGGATTTTATGTAGATTTTTCTAAAAAAGCTTTAGAAGAATTAGATGATATTTCTAGTGATATATCAGAAGAAGAAAAAAATAAAAGAGTTGATTTAAGGGATTTAACGACATTTACTATTGATGGTAAATCAGCTAAAGATTTAGATGATGCAATATCTTTAGAGTTTAAAGATAATAAATATTATCTTTATGTACATATTGCAGATGTTACTCATTATATTAAATATAAGGGATATTTATTTAGAGATGCGTATTTAAAAGGAACAAGTGTATATCCTGCAAATAGTGTATTTCCTATGTTACCTAAGGAATTATCTAATGGAGTATGTTCATTAAATCCAAATGAAGATAAATTAGCAAAGACTTGTAAAATAGAATTTGATTTAGAAGGTAATGTATTAGATTTTAAGGTATTTAATAGTATCATTAAAAGCAATTATAAAATGTCTTATGGAAAAGTTAATGATGTATTAACAAAAAATAAAGTAGAAGAAGATTATATTCCATATGTAGATATACTAGTTAAAATGAATGAGTTATCTAATCTTTTACAAACTAAAAAAGTTGAACGTGGATTTTTATGTTTTGAAAATAATTTTAAAGAATTTAATTTTAACGAAAAAGGTGATGTAGAGAGTGTATTTGATTCATACAGAGGACCTGCAGAATTCTTAATAGAGAATTTTATGTTAATAACAAATGAGTTAATAACATCACTTGCTTTCTATTATGAATTGCCATTTATTTATAGAAATCATGAAGGTCCAACGATTGATCAAATAAGTAAATTGAAAAGAAATCTTGTTGGATTTAAAAGTTTTATAGCAACTATAAAAAATGTATCTAATCCAAAAGTACTACAAAAAATACTATTAACTATTTGTAAAAATAAAGAATCATTAGAAGCTATGTATTTTTCTAAATTAATATTAAGATGTATGAATAGGGCTAATTACGGAGTAAATAATATTGGTCATTATGCACTAGCTCTTGATTATTATGGAACATTTACTTCACCAATAAGAAGATTTCCAGATTTATTAAATCATTATATGATTGATAAGATTATAACGGGAAATATGAATGATATAGATTTATATTTAGATGATTATAAGAGAATGTCTGAACATTGTAATGAAACAGAAGTGTCAGCAGAAAAATTTGAAAAAAGTATAGAGAAAATACTTTTAAAAGAATATATTTCAAAATATATAGGAATGACATTAGATGCAAAAATAGAGTTCATATCACATCAAGTATTGTGTGTTAGAACAATAAATAATTTATATGGTTATATAGAATTACCAAAGAGTAGTTTTAAAGGAAATAAAGTTACAATAAATGGTGAGGTTTATGAAACAGGAGATAAGGTTGTAGTAACTTTAGATAAAATTAAACAAAATAGTGATGAAATATTATTTTCAATGGTAGAAAAAAGAAAAAAATTAGTAAAAAGAAAGAGGGATTAAAATGATAAATATTAAAGAAAATGAAAAATTAAATATTTTAAATCATAGTTGTGCACATTTACTAGCTCACGCATTAAAACATTTATACCCAAATGCTAAATTTTGGGTAGGACCAGTAATAGAAAGTGGATTTTATTATGATGTTGATTTAGGTGATGATGTACTAACAGAAGAAGATTTACCTAAAATAGAAAAAGAAATGAAAAAGATTGCAAAATCAGATAAACTAATAAAAAGAATAGAACTTTCTAAAGAAGAAGCAAAAGAAATGTTTAAAGATGATTTATATAAACTTGATTTAATAGAAAAAATGGATGAAGAAGAAACTATAATATCAGCTTATAAACAAGATGATTTTATAGATTTATGTCGTGGACCACATATGCCTACAACCAAATCAATGAAGTATTTTAAATTAATTAAATTTAGTGGAGCTTACTGGAAAGGTGACGCTAAAAATAAGATGCTTCAAAGAATATATGGTGTATGCTTTGAAAATGAAGAAGACTTAAATAATTATTTAAATGAACTTGAAGAAGCAAAACTTAGAGATCATAGAAAAATAGGAAAAGATTTAAGTATATTTATGTCTCATGATTTAGTAGGTAAAGGAATGCCATTATGGTTACCTAATGGTGCTACTATACGTAAACAACTTGAAAATTATATATATGAAAAAGAAAGAAATATGGGATACTTTCACGTATATACACCTTGTGTAGGAACAGTTGATTTATATAAAACATCTGGACACTGGGATCACTATAAAGAAAATATGTTCCCATCTATGAAAGTTGATGAAGAAGAATTTGTTCTTCGTCCAATGAACTGCCCACATCATATGTTAGTATATGGGAATGAATTACATTCTTATAGGGATTTACCAATAAGAATAGGTGAGTTTGCTACTGACTTTAGATATGAAGCAAGTGGTGCTGTTAAAGGATTAGAACGTGTTAGATGTATGTGTCAAAATGATGCTCACCTTTTTGTAAGACCAGATCAAATAGGAGAAGAATTCAAAAAAGTAGTTTCATTAATTCTTGATGTATACAAGGATTTTGGATTAAAAGAATATAAGTTTAGATTATCATTAAGAGATCCAGAAGATAAAGAAAAATATTTTGATGATGATGAAATGTGGAATGAAGCAGAAGCAAAACTTAGAGAAGTGTTAAATGAACTTGGAGTTGAATATTTTGAAGCAGTAGGTGAAGCTGCATTCTATGGACCAAAACTTGATGTAGAAGTTAAACCTGCAGTAGGACCAGAAGTTACACTTTCTACTTGTCAATTAGATTTCTTACTTCCAAGAAAATTTGAATTAACTTATGTAGATAGTGATGGATCTAAGAAAACTCCAGTAGTTTTACATAGAGCAATCTTTGGTACATTTGATAGATTTACAGCATTCATTCTTGAAGAAACTAAAGGAGTACTTCCAGTATGGCTTGCTCCAATACAACTTAATGTAATACCAGTAAATAATCAATATCACTTAAGTTATGCTAATGAAGTTTTTGAAGAATTAAAAGAAACTGGATTTAGAGTAGAATTAGATGATAGAGAAGAAAAACTAGGATATAAAATGAGAGAATCAGTAATGAAGAAAATACCATATTCTATAATACTAGGTCAAAAAGAAGTAGATAATAAAAACATAAGTTATAGAACACATGGTAGTGAAGAAACTATTACTGTATCTAAAGAAGAATTTATTAAATTAATAAATGATAAAATAAAAAATAGAGAAGCTTAAAAACTTCTCTTTTAATTATAAAAATTGATTTGTTCGCTTGTTTTTATGTTGCACGAATAGTATAATTATATATAGGGGATATCAGTCGTTGAGTGTCTACCTCCGGAAGGAGGTGATAAGATGAAGAAAAGAATTTTTGTGATAAAAGTTCTTAGATACATCACTATCATTTTACTACTTCTTATCACTATGATAATAGTAATAAAAAAATGACACTTAAGTTTGAAAAAAACTTAAATGTCTAACACCAATAATATTGGGTAGGCATTCAGCAATGCAAAACTGAATGTTCCCTTTTTTATTATATGAAGATTTCCTTCACTACATACATTTTAACATATATTTATTAATTGTGCAAGTTAATAATATAAGAGAAAAAAGTTTGATGAAAAAAGTTAAACTTATTTTTTTGTTTAATTTATTTTTTCATGATATAATTAATAATGTGGTGATATATGAAAAGATATGATGATGTGTTTTTATATAAATTATTAAGACCCATAATAACTTTACTTTTTAAAGTATTATATAGCCCTAAAATAGTAGGTGCGAATAACATTAAAAAAAGTGGAAAAGTTATATTGGCTGGTAATCACAATAATAATCTGGATGGAGCAATTTTAATTAGTTCTACAAAAAGAAATATTCATTTTTTAGCTAAAATAGAATTATTTAAAGGTATAAAAAAAATATTTTTTAATAATTTTGGATTAATACCCGTAGATAGAAGTAAAAGAAATCGTAAATCTTTAGAAATGGCATATGAGTATTTAAAAAATGATAAAGTTATAGGTATATTTCCAGAGGGAACTTTTGGTAAAGGTAAAATACTGCCTTTTAAATTAGGAGCAGTTAAAATGGCTTATGAAACTAATAGTGAAATAGTACCTTTTGCAATTACAGGAAATTTTAAAATATTTTCTAAAAATTTAAAAATAGAATTTGGTAAACCTATAAAAATAAAAAGTGATAATTTGGAAAAAGAAAATGAAAATTTAAGAAATATAGTAGTAGGAATGGTGAATAATAATGAGCATATTTGATATATTTAGAAAGAGAAAAGATATTCCAAAGCCTTGGAGTAAATATTATACTGATGAAGAAATGGATATTAAAATACCTAATATAAGTTTATATAAGCAACTAAAAAATACAGCAAACAAGTATCCAGATAATTATGCATATAGGTATTTAGGTAAAAATGTTACTTATAAAAAATTTATTAATCAAATAGATAAAGCTGCACTTTCTTTTAAAGAAATGAATGTAAAGAAAGGTGATGTAGTAACATTTTGTATGCCTAATATACCAGAAGTAATAATAGGTTTTTATGCTTTAAATAAAATAGGTGCTATAGCTAATATGGTTCATCCTTTATCTTCAGAAGAAGAAATAAAAGAAGCTGTAGTATCTACAAAAAGTAAATATTTAGTAATGGTAGATATATTTTATGATAAGATTAAAAATACTTTAAAAGGAACACAACTAAAAAATGTAATATATGTATCTCCTTCTAATTCAATGAATTTATTATTAAAAGTAGGGTATAAGTTAATAAATATAGGTAAATATAAAAAATTTCCTAGAGATAAATTTTATATGTCATGGAAAAAATTTATCAGCAAGTCGATCTTTAGTAAACTCGTAATTACTGAGAAATATGGCAAAGATACACCAGCAGTTATTTTACACAGTGGTGGAACAAGTGGTAAACCTAAAAATGTAGTACTTCAAAATAGAGCATTCTTAATGGCTGTTGAACAAGAAAAAATATTCTTAAAATATTTAAATGTAGGTGATAGTGTTTTAGCTATTATGCCTAATTTTCATGGATTTGGACTTAGTGTATGTATGCATTCTACAATGTCTATAGGTTTTACATCCATATTAGTTCCACAATTTGATGCTAGAAAGTTTGATATATTGTTTAAGAAGAATAGACCGAGCGTAGTACTTGGTGTACCAACACTTTTTGAAGCACTTATAAAGAATGATAATATTAAGAATTTAGATTTGTCATTTTTAAAGATGGCTATATGTGGCGGGGATATGTTACCTAAAATTTTAGAGGATAAAGTAAATAATTATTTTAAAGAACATAATTCTACTGCAAAAATAACTCAAGGTTATGGCATGACAGAAGCACTTGCAGCTGTATGTTTAGGTATTGCTGATATAAATAAAAGTGGATCTATAGGAATACCACTTCCAGGTAACAATATAAAAATAATTAATCCATCTACAAGAAAAACTAATCCATATAATGTAGTAGGTGAAATATGTATAAATACTAAAGCACTTATGATGGGATATTTAAATAATGAAACAGAAACTAATCAAGCTTTACAAATACACGATGATGGACATGTATGGTTACATAGTGGTGATTTAGGTTATATGGATGAAGATGGTTTTATATTTTGTAAAGGTAGAATAAAAAGAATGATTATTACAAGTGGATATAATGTATATCCATCTCATATAGAAGAAGTTATACAATCACATCCTGCTGTATTACAGTGTACCGTGGTAGGAGTTCCACATCCATATAAACAAGAAGTACCAAAAGCTTTTATAGTTTTAAAAGAAGGATATTTTTCTTTGTTTGTAAAAAATGAAATAAAAGAATATTGTAAAAAGAATCTTGCTAAATATATGGTTCCAAAAGAGTTTATATTTAGAAAAAAATTGCCAAAAACAAAGTTAGGTAAAGTAGATTTTAAAAAATTACAAAGTGATGTAGGTGCTGATGATGTATAATAAAACTCCTATGTTTTATAGTATATGTAAAGTAGTTTTGGGATTTATATTCAAAATATATTATAAACCTATAATAATTGGAAAAGAAAATATACCTAAAAGTGGTCCTATAGTAGTTGCGGGAAATCACGTTCATTTATTTGATCAATGTTTAACAATATTATCTACTAAAAGATATCTATGTTATATGGCAAAAAAGGAATACTTTGATGATAAAAAAGTTGCTTGGTTTTTTAAATGGAACGGATGCATTCCTGTAGATAGAAGTAAAAAAGATTCAAATGCTAAAGAAAAAGCATTTGAAGTATTAAAAAATAAAGGTGCAATAGGAATATTTCCAGAGGGTACTAGAAATAGAACGAAAGAATTACTACAACCCTTTAAATATGGAGCGGTAAGTTTAGCTAAAAAAACAGATGCTACAATAGTTCCATTTGCTATAACTGGTGAATATAAATTTAGAAGCAAAAGTTTAAAAATAATATTTGGAAAACCATTTAATGTAAAAAATATGACATTAGAAGAAGCGAATGATAAATTATATAAAGAAGTATTAAAACTATTGAAAAAAAATAAGAAGAAATGATATAATATAGGAAGAAAGAGGAGAGATTTATGGAATTAAAAGGAAGTAAAACTGAACAAAATTTAATGGCTGCATTTGCAGGCGAAAGTCAAGCTAGAAATAAATATACTTATTTTGCTAGTAAAGCTAAAAAAGATGGTTATGAACAAATAGCTGCTATATTTGAAGAAACTGCTAATAACGAAAAAGAACATGCTAAAATGTGGTTCAAATTATTAGAAGGTGGAGCTATTAAATCAACACCTGAAAATTTAGTTGCTGCTGCTGAAGGTGAAAATTATGAATGGACTGATATGTATGCAGGATTTGCTGAAACAGCAAAAGAAGAAGGATTTAATCATATCGCTTATCTTTTTAGTGAAGTAGCTAAAATAGAAAAAGAACACGAAGAAAGATATAAAAAATTATTAAAAAATATCGAAGATGAATTAGTATTCTCTAATGATGGTGATGCTATTTGGGTATGTCGTAATTGTGGACACGTTGTAGTAGGTAAGAATGCTCCAAAAGTTTGTCCAGTTTGTGAACACCCACAAAGCTATTTTGAAAGAAAAGCAAACAATTATTAAGAAAGTGTAAAACTTTCTTTTTTATTAATAAAAAAGTGTTGACAAACATAATATTAAATGTTATATTATTTATGCGTTTTAATTTGGATTTGCTTATGCAAATCTTTAATTAGGGTAAAAATGAAACACCTGGAGGTGTGGAAAGAAAGGAGACAAATATGCCAACAATAAATCAATTAGTTAGAAAGAGAAGATCTCAAAAAACTAGAAAGAGTAAATCACCTGTTTTAAATATTGGATATAACAGTAAAGATAAAGTACAAACTAATAAAACAGCTCCACAAAAACGTGGTGTATGTACTCGTGTTGGAACAATGACACCAAAGAAACCAAACTCAGCTTTAAGAAAATATGCTCGTGTTAGACTTTCAAACAATATGGAAGTTACAGCATATATTCCAGGAGAAGGACACAATTTACAAGAACACAGTGTTGTATTAATACGTGGTGGACGTGTTAAAGACTTAATCGGTGTTCGTTATCACATTGTTCGTGGAACACTTGATACAGCTGGTATCGAAAAACGTCGTCAAGGACGTAGTAAATATGGTACTAAAAAACCAAAAGCAGCAAAATAATAAATAATAAAGGAGGAAATTAAATGCGTAAAAGACGTGCAGTTAAAAGAGACGTTTTAGCAGATCCTATATATAATTCAAAAGTAGTTACAAAATTAATTAACACTATTATGATAGATGGTAAAAAAGGAACTGCTCAAAAAATCTTTTATGGTGCTATGGATATAGTTAAAGAAAAAACTAATCAAGAACCTATGGATGTTTTAAATAAAGCTTTAGAAAATATAATGCCTCAACTAGAAGTTAAATCTCGCCGTGTAGGTGGAGCTAACTATCAAGTACCAGTTGAAGTAAAACCAGAAAGAAAACAAGCTTTAGGATTCAGATGGTTAATAAATTATGCTAGATTACGTGGAGGACACTCTATGGCTGATAATTTAGCTAATGAAATAATTGATGCATCTAATGGAACTGGTGCAGCAGTTAAAAAACGTGAAGAAACTCACAGAATGGCAGAAGCTAACAAAGCATTCGCTCATTATAGATGGTAATAAGAAAGGAAATAAAGTATGGCTCGTGAATATAGTCTAGAAAATACTCGTAACTTGGGAATAATGGCACATATCGATGCAGGTAAAACTACTTGTACTGAACGTATCTTATTCCATACTGGTAAAATCCATAAAATTGGTGAAACTCACGATGGTGCAGCACAAATGGACTGGATGGAACAAGAACAAGAACGTGGTATTACAATTACATCAGCTGCAACTACTGCTTACTGGAAAGGTCATAGATTTAATATCATAGATACTCCAGGGCACGTAGACTTTACAGTTGAAGTTTCAAGATCACTTCGTGTATTAGATGGTGCAGTAGCACTTCTAGATGCGCAAGCAGGTGTTGAACCACAAACAGAAACAGTTTGGAGACAAGCTACTGAATTTAAAGTTCCAAGAATGATTTTCTGTAATAAAATGGACAAAATGGGTGCTAATTTTGAATATAGTTTATCTACAATTGATTCAAGATTAGGTGTTAATGCTAAACCTATTGAATGGCCAATTGGTGCAGAAGCAGATTTTAATGGAATTATAGATTTAGTTACTATGACAGCATATCAATATGATAGACAACAACAAGAAGAACCAAAAATTATAGAAATTCCTGCTGAATTAAAAGATGAAGCAGAAATGAGAAGAAATGATTTAATTGAAGCTGTTGCTGAATTTGATGATGAATTAATGGAAAAATATCTTGAAGGAGAAGAAATAAGTGTAGATTTAATTAAACGTGCAATTAGAAAAGGTACACTTGCTGTTGAATTCTTCCCAGTAATGTGTGGTACTGCTTTAGGAAATACAGGAATTAAGTTATTACTAGATGCAGTAGTTGACTACTTACCAAGTCCAGTAGATGTTGAATCTATTAAAGGTGTTGATTTAGATGGAAATGAAACAGAAAGACATCCATCTGATAAAGAACCATTCTCAGCATTAGCATTTAAAATCATGACAGATCCATTTGTTGGACGTTTATCATTCTTCCGTGTTTATTCAGGACACTTATCAAGTGGTTCTTATGTATTAAATGCTACAAAGAATGTAAAAGAAAGAATTGGACGTATCTTACTTATGCATGCAAATAACCGTTCAGAAATTAGTGAAGTATGGACAGGGGATATAGCTGCAGCAGTAGGACTTAAAAATACTACAACTGGAGATACATTATGTGATGAAAAACATCCTTGTATTCTAGAATCAATGGTATTCCCAGAACCAGTTATTGAACTTGCTGTTGAACCAAAATCAAAAGCAGACCAAGATAAAATGGCTACAGCTTTACAAAAATTATCTGAAGAAGATCCAACTTTTAGAGCTTCTACAAACCATGAAACTGGTCAAACAATAATCGCTGGAATGGGTGAGTTACACCTTGATATCATTGTTGATCGTATGAAAAGAGAATTTAATGTTGAAGCAAATATTGGACAACCACAAGTTGCTTATCGTGAAACAATCACTCAAGAAGCTGAATGTGAAGGTAAATATATTAAACAATCTGGTGGACGTGGACAATATGGACATGTTAAAATTAAATTTGAACCAAATCCAGGTAAAGGATATGAATTCGTTGACGCTATCGTTGGTGGTGTAGTTCCTCGTGAATATATACCAGTAACTGATAAGGGATTACAAGATGCACTTAAAACTGGTGTTCTTGCTGGATTCCAAATGATAGATGTTAAAGCTACTTTATATGATGGATCTTACCACGAAGTAGACTCATCTGAAATGGCATTCAAAGTTGCTGCTTCATTAGCATTAAAAGATGCTAAAAATAAATGTAAAGCAGTTCTTCTTGAACCAATCATGAAAGTACAAGTTGTTGTACCAGATGAATATTTAGGAAATGTTATGGGAGATATTACAGCTCGTCGTGGACGTCCTATGGGACAAGAATCTCGTGGTAATGCACTTGCAATTGATGCAATGGTACCACTTTCAGAAATGTTTGGGTATGCAACTAGTTTAAGAAGTAATACTCAAGGTAGAGGAAACTTCGTAATGGTATTTGATCATTATGAAGAAGTTCCAAGAAATATTGCTGAAGAAGTAATTAAGAAAAATGGAAATTAGTTTTGTGTGAAATAAGGACTTAGTTCTTATTTCACAACAAAAACAAAAAAAACTATTGATATTTTTTGCTAATTGATATAAAATATTATTGTAATTAAATAAAAGGAGGAAAAATTTATGGCAAAAGCAAAATATGATCGTTCAAAACCACATGTTAACATTGGTACAATTGGACACGTAGACCACGGTAAAACAACTACTACAGCTGCTATTACTAGTGTTCTATCAAAACAAGGATTAGCTAAATTCGAAGATTATTCAAATATCGATAAAGCACCTGAAGAAAGAGAACGTGGTATTACAATTAATACTGCACACGTTGAGTATGAAACTGCTAACAGACATTATGCTCACGTAGACTGCCCAGGACATGCTGACTATGTTAAAAACATGATCACTGGTGCTGCTCAAATGGACGGAGCTATCTTAGTTATAGCTGCTACAGATGGTCCTATGGCTCAAACTCGTGAACACATCTTATTATCACGTCAAGTTGGAGTACCTCGTATGGTTGTATTCTTAAATAAATGTGACATGGTTGAAGATGAAGAATTATTAGATTTAGTTGAAATGGAAGTTCGTGAATTATTAAGCGAATACGGATATGATGGAGATAATACTCCAATCATTCGTGGATCAGGATTAAAAGCTCTTGAAGGAGATGCTGCTTACGAAGCTAAAATTATGGAATTAATGGATGCTGTAGATGCATGGATCGAAACTCCAGCTAGAGATACTGAAAAACCATTCTTAATGCCAATTGAAGACGTTTTCACAATTACTGGACGTGGAACAGTTGTTACTGGACGTGTTGAACGTGGACAATTAAAATTAAATGACGAAGTTGAAATCGTTGGTTTAAAAGAAACTAAGAAAACAGTTGTTACAGGAATCGAAATGTTCCGTAAATCACTTGATTATGCTGAATCAGGAGATAACGCTGGTGTATTATTACGTGGTGTTTCTCGTGAAGATGTTGAACGTGGTCAAGTATTAGCTAAACCAGGAACAGTTACACCTCATACTAAGTTTAAAGCACAAGTTTATGTTTTAACTAAAGAAGAAGGTGGAAGACATACTCCATTCTTCAGCAACTATCGTCCACAATTCTATTTCAGAACTACAGACGTTACTGGTGTTATTGAATTACCAGAAGGTGTTGAAATGGTTATGCCAGGAGATAATGTTGAAATGACAGTTGAATTAATAGCTCCAATCGCTATTGAAAATGGAACTAAATTCTCAATCCGTGAAGGTGGTAGAACAGTTGGTTCTGGATCAATTTCAGAAATTATCAAATAATTAAACCAATAAATATTAAAACTCAAGAATTTCTTGAGTTTTTTTGTTAAAAAAAAGAGATTATTTATCTCTTTTTAAAATATATCTAATTGGTTTAGAATTTCTATATAAGTTATATAGTGTTTGATTAGTTATTAATTCTAAATCTCCTATATATTCAACACATCTAGCATTAAAACTTAATTTAAATTCATTTAACCCTTTATATTTTTCATTATTTATAGTAGGATTAGTCATTCCACCTAAATTAAATCTTTTAAATTTTTCTTTAGAATATTTTTCAATTAATTTCCAAGTCATTAAATGTTTAGCATTTAACTTTTTAAAATCTTTATTATAACCATCCATAAATAAATATACTTCATCTCTATATTTAGCAATTAACATAGAAGCAAGTAATATCCCATCTGGACTTTCTTTAAGTAATTTAGTAGCAAATACTAATTCATTTTTTAATTCATTAAGTTTGTTTTCTTCATAAATTTTATTATTAATTAATTTAGTATTATTTTTTCCTGCGTTTTTAAAGTGTCGGCAACCAGCGCTATGTTTTCGGTTGAAACGCGCATATCCTCGAGCGTTTTACATAAATCTTCGCCGTTTGCAATGCTCATATAAGCGAGTTTAGTAGGTCTAATACCCGT
>JAFXHG010000033.1 GCA_017536505.1 Bacilli bacterium | reverse complement strand
CTTTAGTATCTATAATAATATTTCCTTTTTCTTTAATTGTTTTATTAATACCTAAACTAGATTTTATATATGAAATAATAATTAATATATTAGAAAATTTATCTTTACTTATTAGTAACTTTAAAATAGAGATAATATTTAGTAAAGTAAATATATTTATAATAATTTTATATTATTTAATTATTACTTTAATATTATATAAAATTTATAAAAGAAGATACAGATATATATTTTTAGTTATAATAATTATATTTATACATACTAATATCAATTATATAAAAAACAATCCGTATATTACTTTTATAGATGTAGGACAGGGTGATAGCTTAATTATCCATCTGCCTTTTAATAAAGGAGATATTTTGATTGATACGGGTGGTAAATATAATTATGATACTTCTAAAGATATTATAAATTATTTAAAAAGCGAAGGCATAAAAAATATAGATTTTTTATTACTTAGTCATGGAGATTTTGATCATATAGGAAGTAGTATAAGTTTAATTAATAATTTTAAAGTAGGGAAAGTTATATTTAATTGTGGTGAATTTAATGATTTAGAAAAAGAACTTATTAAAGTTTTAAATAAACAGAAAATACCATATTATTCATGCATTAAAGAGTTAAATATTGATAATAATAAATTATATTTTTTAAATAATAAAGACTACACAAATGAAAATGATAATTCAAATGTTGTTTATACAAAACTTAATAACTACAAATTTTTATTTATGGGAGATGCAGGAGTACAAGTAGAAGAAGATTTAATAGAAAAATATAATTTAAAAGATATAGATGTATTAAAAGTAGGGCATCATGGAAGTAATACAAGCTCTGGTAAAGAATTTATAAATAATATTAATCCAAGTTATTCAATTATTAGTGTAGGAAAAAATAATAGGTATTGGCATCCCAATAAAGAAGTATTAAATGTATTAGAAGATACAAAAATATATAGAACAGATCAGGATGGTAGTATTATGTTTAAAATAAAGAAAAATAAATTAAAAATAGAAACATGTCTACCTTAAATATGAATTAATGTGATATAATAAATATAATAGGTGGTGTTAATAATGCAAGAATATAATAATGGACATGTAATAGATGTATCTAAAGTATCAGTATATGATTATGAAATTGCTGCAAAACAATGGGCCGAAGGAAGTAAAGGCTTGGAAGAGTTGTTACTTTATTGTTTAAAAAACAATATTGTCACACAGGCTTGCTGTATAGGACATAAAGTTCATGATATGGCATTTTTACAATTTGAATTAAGTGAAAAAAATATAAAAACAATTATTAAAATAATAAACCGCTATTATAATTTAAATGGTGTTAACATGACCTTCGTTAATCAACCCGGAGTAATTTCTAAATTTGATATTAGAGTACCAAAAAATATTGGAGAACAATTTTTTAAAGACATTTTATTACAACTTTCTAATGGATTAGATATTGAAATTGATTCACTTCCTCTGGATATGAAAAAAACTATAAATGCTATGATGAAGCATAAAGTACCAAATGAATATCTAGAAGTTCAATATTCAATCCATAATAATCAAAAAAATATGTTTATTGCCACAACTAATCCTAATTATTCTGAATTGTATTGGGATAAAGAAGGTGTAAAACCGTGGACTGAAAGTAGCATTGCTATAGAAGGTACTCCGGAAATAATAACTCCAATAATTGATGATATTTATAAAAAGGCATCTATTGAATATATCAATTATGTCGAGCACCAAAGAAGATTAAATAATCAATATGCTATAAATACTCCAAAACAACAAATACTTTCAGAAAATATATCGAAAGATGAATTTATTTCAATTTTAGCTAATCCTCGTGCAACTCAAGAAAGTGATTATGTCAGAGAGAATAATATGATAATATTTGAAGCATTACCTGGAATGAGTATTGATGATGTAGCTAAAGTAGTATGTGGAAAAAGATGTATTTGTAAATTTAATAATTTTGAAATAGATGGGACAAAATATCAAAATGCCCAACAAATTGTTGCTTCATATAATAAAGAATTAGCGGAAAGAAAAAAGGAATTAAAGAAACAACAAGAACAATTTGATTTGATAACAAATAACCAAGAATTAATTTCTGATGAAAAATTACGAGATGTCGCTATAAAGAGATAAATGAAAATTATATATCGTTGGTTAAATTTATATATAAAAATATATATTTGTAAAAAAACTACTAAAAATGTAGTTTTTTTGTAAATAGTTATTTAATTGTACCTTCTTTTTTTAGAAAAAGTATTAATTTATTAACAAAAATAAAATTTAAGAATATATTATTTATGTAAAAGATAAATTTTATGTATATATTTTTATTAAATTATATATACTAAGAGTAGGGTATTAGTTGTGTGTTACTTTGCTACACCTCATCTTATCATAAGGTAAGGTGTTTATATATAGATTTGAGAGTCTAATGTTGACTCTCTTTTTTTTTTATAAAAAAACTAAATATTATAATTATTTAGTCCATATTTTTCTTCTTTAGTATCAAAGAATAACTCAGTTTTTACTGGATAATAAGTTAGATATGCAAATACAATATATGAAATAATGATTAATATTAAAGATACAATATTTAATTTATCAAAGTCTTTTCCTTTCAATATTTTATAACTTATTATTTGTGATATTATAATAGCTAGTAACATGATTCCAATAGTAATAATCATATTTTCTCCTATTTTATGATATATAGGTAAAAACATAATTAAATATATTGGGATAATAGTAAGTGCTGATACAAATAATGAAGTAAAAAAATTATTGTATCTTATTTTAAACTTTTGAAGAATTATATAATCTATAATTCCATAAAATATAATCGCACTAAATAACATTTTCATGTGTTCCCAGATAGATTCATTTACTGGAAAGAATATAGCTGTTATACTACTTGGTATCCAGTCATATATAAAGTGAAATAAAAAGCAAAGCAAAAATATGCCTATAGTACTAATAATTCTTGACTTTTTTAAATTCATAAAAAACTCCTTTCTATTTATAATAATAAATGGTGATAATATGAAAATTAGATTAGGATATGCATGTGTACCTGCTACTATTGATGAAACTTCTTCACATACTTTAACTTATACAAATTATAAAAGATTAGGAAATAAAGGTAATGAAAAATTAGATAGCGTTATTAAAAGTAATTTTCAATCTTTAGAAAAAATATTAAAATATAATATTAGAAATGATATTACTTTTTTTAGAATGACTTCGGAACTTATTCCTTTAGTAAATCATCCTGATGTACAATATGATTTTATAAATCAATATAAATCATATTATAAAAAAATAGGTAATATAATAAAAGAAAATAATTTAAGAGTAGATCTACATCCTTCTGCTTATACTGTTTTAAATAGTGTTAATGATAGTGTAGTTACTTCTACCATTAATATACTCGAATTTTATCAAAAAATGTATAAAAGCATGGAAATTGATTCTAAAATAGTTTTACACGTAGGTAGTAAAGTAGGAGGAAAAAGATTAGGTATTAAGAGATTTATAGATAAGTTTAATAAATTAAATAAAGATTTACAAAAGCTGATAGTAGTAGAAAACGATGACAAAAGTTATAACATTAGAAATGTTTTAAGTTTATGTGAAAAATTAAATATACCTATGGTACTTGATTATCACCACTTTAAAGTAAATAAAAATAATGAAAAGATAGAAGACTATATAGAAAGGATATTTAATACTTGGAAAGATGATATACCTAAAATACATTTTTCTACTCCAAAAGATAAAAAGAATAAAAGAAGTCATAATGATTATATAAATGTAGATGATTTTATTGATTTTATAGAAAAAATAAAGTTTACAAAAAAAGATTTTGATGTTATGATAGAGGCCAAGAAAAAAGACGAGGCTTTATTTAGATTAATTCGTGAATTAAAGTATAAAACTGACTATAAAATAGAAAAAAATACAATTTTTTTATAAATTTGAAATAAAAAAAAGGAAAATTGATTTTTTTGTCGTTTATTAATTATAGGGACAATTGGAAGTGATAGTATGAAAATAGATAATAATACTTTAAATGAAATAAGAAATAACTTAGATATAGTAGAAATTATATCTAATTATTTACCTCTTACTTCTAAAGGTAAAAATTATTTTGGAGTTTGTCCATTCCATGATGACCACTCTCCAAGTATGAGTGTCTCTAAAGAAAAACAAATATATACTTGTTTTAGTTGTGGCGCAACTGGAAATGTATTTAAGTTTATACAAGATTATGAGAATATAAGTTTTCTTGAAGCAGTAAAAAAATGTGCGGATATCGCACATGTCTATGTTGATATTGGACAAGCTAGAGAAAAAAATAAACATCAAGAATTATATGATATTTATGAATTAAGTCAAAAATTTTATCAAAACAACATTAATACTGAATTAGGTAAAAAAGCTAAAGATTATTTAAAAAATAGAAATCTTGATGAAAGCATTATAAAAGAATTTGGTATTGGATTATCTTTAAATGAAAAAGATATGTTAACTAAATTATTAAAATCTAAAAAGTATGATGATAAAACATTAATAAGAAGTGGATTAGTTAATGAAAATAATTATACATTAAATGATGTATATCGAAATAGAATAATGTTTCCTTTGTATGATTTAAATGGTAAGGTAATTGGATATAATGGTAGAGTTTATAATGGTGAAACTGAAAATAAATATGTAAACTCTAAAGAAACCGATATATTTAAAAAAAGAGAATTATTATATAATTATCATAAAGCTAAAGATGAAGCTAGAAAAAAACATCAGATAATACTCATGGAAGGTCCTATGGATATTATTAGGGCGTACACTATAGGAATAAAAAACTGTGTAGCTACACTAGGTACTGCATTTGGTAAAGAGCAAGCTATGCTAGTAAGGAAATTATCTACTAATGTAATACTTTGCTTTGATGGTGATGATGCAGGTTTAAAAGCTACTAAGGGAGCTATAGTAGAATTAGAAAAATTAGGTATAATTCCTAAAATAGTAAGGTTAGAAAATAATAGTGACCCTGATGATTATATTATTAAAAATGGTAAAGAAGTGTTTTTAAATAAAATAAATAATGCTATGAATATAATGGAATTTAAAGAGTCATTATTAAAGAGTGAATATAATTTAAATAATACAGAAGAACTTGCAAGTTACATTAATACCATGATTAAAGAAATTGATAATATAGATGATGATATATTAAAAGAAGTTAGTATTAATAAACTTAGTAAAGAAACTGGTGTAGAAGTTAATTTAATTAAAAGTAAATTAACTAAAAAAGAAACAGTAAATATAGAAGTTAAACCTAAAAGAGAAATAAAAAAATTAAATAAATATGTTAAGTCTGAACAATATTTAATATATTATATGTTACAAAGTAATGATGTTATAAAAATGTATCAAAAGAAAATAACTCATATGCCAACTGAAGTATATAGACATTTAGCTTTTCAAATTGATATGTTTTATAAAGAACATGGATTTGTTAATAGTGCAGATTTAATTACTTATTTAAATGATGATATTGAATCTATAAAAGCACTCGGAGAGATAACAAGTCTTAATCTTCCAAATGAAGTGAATTATGATGAAATAGATGATTATTTAAATAATATAAAAGAATATAATGAAAAAAATCAAGCTAATATATATAAAAACAAACTAAGAAGTGAAGTTGATTACAAGAAAAAATTAGAATTAGCTAATAAAGCACTTGAAATCAAAAGAAGGAGAGAAGAAAATGATAGATGAAATAAAAACATTTGAGGAAAGAAAAAATGAATTAGTAAAAAAAGGTAAAGAAAAAGGATATATTACTTATGAAGAATTAGCAGCTTCCTTAAAAGGATTGGATTTAGATGCTGATAGTTTAGATGATTTATATAATGCATTTAATGAAAATAATATTGCAGTAGTATCTGAATCTGATCAAGGCGATGAAGGTGGAGATAAATTATTACTTGATGATAATGCTTTAACTAAAGACTTAACTATAAATGACCCTGTTAGAATGTATTTAAAAGAAATAGGTCAAATAAAACTTTTAACTTTAGCAGAAGAAAGTGAACTTGCAGATAGAATTATTGCTGGTGATGAAGAAGCTAAAAATATTCTTGCAGAAGCTAACCTTCGTTTAGTTGTTAGTATTGCTAAAAGATATGTTGGGCGTGGTATGTTATTCTTAGATTTAATACAAGAAGGTAATATAGGGCTTATGAAAGCTGTAGATAAATTTGACGTATCTAAAGGATATAAATTTTCTACATATGCAACTTGGTGGATTAGACAAGCTATAACACGTGCAATAGCAGATCAAGCTCGTACAATTCGTGTTCCTGTTCATATGGTTGAAACAATAAATAAACTTGCTCGTGTACAAAGACAATTAACTTTGGAATTAAATCGTGAGCCAAGTGAAGAAGAATTAGCTAAGAAAATGGGAACTAGTGTAGAAAAAGTAAGAGAAATATATAAAATTAGTCAAGATCCAGTAAGTTTAGAAACTCCAATTGGGGAAGAAGATGATTCTCATTTAGGTGACTTCATAAAAGATGAAAGAAATTTAAGTCCAGAAGAATTTGCTACAAATGAAATGCTTAAAGAAGAAATCTCTCAAGTTCTTGAAACTTTAACAGAAAGAGAAGAAAAAGTTATAAGACTTAGATTTGGTCTTGAAGATGGAAAACCAAGAACCTTAGAAGAAGTTGGTCAAATGTTTGGGGTAACTAGAGAAAGAATTAGACAAATAGAAGCTAAAGCTCTTCGTAAACTTAGACATCCTTCTCGTTCAAGAAAATTAAGAGATTATATGGGTGACTAATGAATTTATCGAAAAGATTACAAGCAGTAGCCACTTTAGTAGATATAAAAGCTAGAGTTATAGATGTTGGATGTGATCATGCATATATTGACATTTACTTGACTTTAAATAATGATAATAAATGTATTGCTACTGATATAAATAAGAATGCATTAGAAATAGCTAAAAAAAATATAAAAAAGTATGATTTAGAAAACAAAATAGAAACAAAACTTACCAATGGTCTTACTGATATTAAAGTTAAAGATAAAGATAATATAGTAATTAGTGGTATGGGAACATTTACTATACTTGAAATATTAAAGACTAATAAACTTTCTAATACTTTAATTATTTCATCTAATAATAATATAGATATATTAAGAAGAGAAGTAATAAATTTAGGATATTATATTGATAGCGAAATATTCTTAATTGATAAAAATAAACCGTATATAATAATAAAATTTATAAAAGGAATAAAAAAATATAATAAAATAGATATATTATTAGGACCAATATTAAAAAATAATATAGAATATAAAAAATATATTATTAAAAAATATAAAAATATTTTAAATAATATATCTAAGAAAAAAATATTATTAAGGTTAAAATATAAATTGATGATTTTAGGATTGAAATTAGTATAATGCTAATTTCTTTTTTTATATGAAAAATGTTGGGCCTTCATCGTTGATTGTGTAATTATTTTCATTAATATTTTCAGTGGAACTATTCGAATTGTTTATAACAGTTTTATTATTAACTGGATATGTATTTTGGTTAGGTTTATCTGTTTTTTTGAATTCATTCATAACTTTAAACATAGTTTTAGCATTACCAATCATAGGTCTTACTTGTTTTACTAGCGGTATTGCTTGATTAGCAAAGTTTAAGGCTTGTTGAGTGCCATTAATTATTTTTCCTAATGTAATACCAGAACCACCAAATATTTTTGAAAATAACCCTACCTTAGGTGTAGAAAGTGTAGTAGGTAATGAATAAAAATAAGGATTGTAATAATTCATAAATTCCTCCTAATTTGTTTTTCTAAAATATTATATGAAATTAGTTAAAAAAAGTATTATATTTTTTAAAAATATGTTATAATTTATATGTATAAGAATAAAGAGAACGGTGGTGTATCCAATTGAAACTTAATAAAACAAGAAAATTTCCCGGTAGTATATTAGATTTTATTGCGGATATAGCTACTGGTTTTGTTTGGGTTTTTGTTAGAATTTGTGTATATATTTATAGGTTCTTTAAATATGTGTGGTATGGATTACTTTGGCCATTTATGTTTATTGCTATAATAATAAGTAAATTTATATTAAAAACTAAAGAAGTAGACGTAGATAAATTAAGACAAGAAAGTAAAAAAATATATGAAAAAGAAAAGAGAAAAGAAGAAAAACATAAGAAAACTCAAGAAATAGATACTTCTAGTTATAAAAACGAGAATATAGAAATTCAAAAAAAGAATTTGGGATATTATATAAATGTAGTATTAGCAGCTATAATTGCTATACCTAAAGGTGTAAAGAAAAAATTTGACAATATAGCCTTAGTAAAACAAGCTAAAAATAAAAAAGCATTTGATACTAATACTATGCTTGTTGATTTTTCTGCAGAAGACGATGATGATAAAAATAAAGGAAAAAGAATTACTTGGGAATATGTAGCAATAAATCAGAATGGTAAAAAAATAAAAGGATATTTTGATGCTTTTTCTAGAGTAGATGTACAATCGTTCTTGCTAGGTGAGGGGCTTGCTGTTTACAGTATTAGAACAAGTAAATTGATTCAATTGTTATATGGTAAGTTTGGTGGAAATAGAACAAAAATTAAAAATAAAGATTTAATATTTTTACTTACACAACTTTCAACATATATTAAATCTGGAATTACTTTAGTTGACTCATTAAATATATTAATTAGACAAGTTAATAAAAAAGCATATAAGACAATATTAAGGGATGTTACTTACGACCTTACTGTAGGTGAAAGTTTTTCTTCAGCTCTTGAAAAAAGAGGAGTTGCTTTTCCAAAATTATTAATTAACATGGTTAAAGCATCAGAACTTACTGGAGAATTACCAGAGGCTTTAGATGATATGGTAAATTATTATACTGAAGCAGAAGAAGCTAGAAAAGAAATGATAAGTGCACTTACATATCCAACAATAGTTTTTGTATTTACATTAGCTGTTGTAACATTTGTTATGATGTATGTTGTACCTAAATTTGTAAATATTTATAATACTATGGAATCTTCTACAATTCCAAAATTTACTTTAATAGTAATTAATGTAAGTGATTTTTTAGAAAATAATATTTTATGGTTGCTTTTAGGTCTTCTTATTTTTATACTTATTATAGTTTATTTATATAAAAATGTTAAAGTTATTAGAACATTAATGCAATGGACTTTTATGCATATACCAGTTATAAAAGATGTTATTATCTATAATGAAGTTACAATGTTCTCAAAAACTTTTGCTTCATTATTGGCACATAATGTTTATATAACAGATAGTATGGATATTCTAAATAGAGTAACAAATAATGAAATATATAAAATGATGATATTAGATACAGTAGCTAATTTAGCTAGAGGAGATAAAATATCTGCAGCATTTAAAGATCAATGGGCATTCCCAGTTCCTGCATATGAGATGATAGTTACTGGGGAAAAAACTGGTCAATTAGCAGAAATGATGTCAAGAGTTTCTACTTATTATCAAAGTTTACATAAAAATACAGTTTCTAGAATTAAAGCTCTAGTAGAGCCTATTTTGATTATTTTCTTAACATTTTCAGTAGGTGCAATATTACTAGCTGTTATAATACCAATGTTTAACATGTATCAACAAGTACAGAATTTAGGGTGATTTTGATGTATTTTAGCATATTATTATTGTTCTTTATTATAGGAACAATATTTGGTTCATTTTATAATGTAGTGGGATATAGGATTCCTAAAGGGGAATCATTACTATATCCTTCTTCACATTGTACTAAATGTAATCATAAATTGGGACCTTTAGAATTAATACCAATTTTATCTTTTTTATTTTTAGGAGGAAAATGTAAAAAGTGTAAAGACAAAATTTCTTGGTTTTATCCAATATTTGAATTTACAAGTGGAATATTATTTGCTCTTTCTTATTATGTATATGGATTTTCATTAGAATGTTTATTATCTATAATATTTATTTCTATGTTACTTATAATAATAATAAGTGATTATCAAACTATGATTATTCCAGACAGTGTATTAATTGTTTTTTCAGGTCTGATAATAATAGTGAAATATTTTAATATAGGAATTGAAGGAGTAGGTATTTCATTATTACATTCATTAGGTTCATTCATATTTATGCTACTTATAAAACTACTTGGAGATTTTATATTTAAAAAAGAATCAATGGGTGGGGGAGATATAAAATTATTAGCAGTATTCGGATTGATGTTTGGATTTCCAATGTCAATTATTTCAGTATTTATTGCTGCTATAATAGGTCTTCCAATATCTCTTGTAATATTAAAAAATAAATCTTCTCATGAAATACCTTTTGGTCCATTTTTAGCAATATCTGCTATATTGATTGTTTTATTCAAACTAGATATAAATACAATATTAAATTTATTAACAATATGAAAATATTGTTTTTTTTTTAATTTATAAAAAAATAAGTCCATAGACTTATTTAAAAATATTTTTTTTAGAACTGAATAATGAAGATTTAGAAGTTTTAGGTTTTTCTTCTATTTTTATTTCTTCAGTTTGTTGAATTGGTTCAGTAACAATATTTTCATTTGTATTAGGAATTATTTCCGGTTGTTTAATTTCTTCTTTAATAGGTATAAATATTTCATCTACGATAGAATCATTTTTTACTTCCTCAACAAGAACATCTTCTTTAGTTAATTCATCTACTTTGATTGCATTTTGTAATCCACCATTTTGTCTTCCACCATCATCATCTAATTCAATGATTTTTAATAATTCTTCTAAAGTTGTAAATCCTTCTAATACTTTACTGATTCCATCTTGTAATAATGAAATAACACCACTATTATAAACTAAATGTCTTAATTTATCTTTCTTTACGTTAGAGCTTATTGCATCTTTGATATCTTGATCTATCAATAAAACTTCATGAATAGCAATACGTCCGTTATAACCATTTTTACATTCATCACAACCTACAGCTGTATATATTTCATTAACTTCTTTTCCGACAACTTTTCTAATAATATTCTTTTCATAATCATTAGTAGGTCTTAATTTTTTGCAATGTGGACATAATCTTCTAGCTAGTTTTTGAGATATAATTCCAGTAAGAGCACTTGCAAGTAAATATCTTTCAACTTCCATATCAAGTAAACGTTCAATTGTATTTAACGAGTCATTTGTATGAAGT
This sequence comes from Bacilli bacterium, assembly GCA_017536505.1. Taxonomy (GTDB): domain Bacteria; phylum Bacillota_I; class Bacilli_A; order RF39; family UBA660; genus UMGS1613. Next base: position 12,967 of record JAFXHG010000033.1, on the reverse strand, counting down.
GTTGATAAAACTAAATGACCAGTAATTGAAGCTCTAACTGCTATTTTAGCTGTTTCTGTATCACGAATTTCTCCTATCATTATTATATTAGGGTCTTGACGTAATATAGATCTAAGAACAGTAGCGAAGTCTAAACCAATTTCACTATTTGTTTGTATTTGATTAATACCTTCAATATCCATTTCTATTGGATCTTCAACAGAAATTATATTTGTATTTTCTTTATTTAATCTTTGTAAAATTGAATAAACTGTTGTAGATTTACCACTACCAGTAGCACCTGTAACTAATATAATACCATTTGGAATAGAAATCATTTTTAAAACTTTTTTATAGTTTTCTGTACTAAATCCTAAGCTTTCTAGACCAGCTAAACTAAGTGAATAGTCTAAGATACGAATAACTATTTTTTCTCCTTTGTTAGTAGGTATAGCTGATACACGAAGGTCTAAATCTATATCTTCAAGAGTTGCTTTAATAGCGCCATCTTGTGGTAATCTAGATTCAGTAATATTCATTCCAGATATAATTTTAATACGTGTTATTAAATTTTTAGCTATATTAACAGGTATTTCTGTATAATCAATTAATTCCCCATCAATTCTAATACGTGTTTTTAATGATGCTTCTTGAGGATCAAAATGTATATCTGAAGCACCTCTTTTAGTAGCATCCACAAGAATATCATTTACTAATTCTACAACTGGAGTTTTTTCAAAATCAAAAGTTCTTAACATATTTATCACCCTTTTTATTTCCATCAGGACTAGATTTTATCCTAAAAGTATTATATAATATTATTGTAATAATTTCAAGATAGAGTAGGGATATTTATGAAAAAAAAGAATAATAAAGGATTTATGTTAGCTGAAACTTTAGTAGTGACTGCTTTTGTGGCAGGAGTTTTAATATTTTTATTTATTCAATTTTCAAATTTAAGTAATGCATATGATGATTCATATATCTATAATACTAGTGAAGGATTATATGCTTTAGAGGATATAAAAGATTATATTAATTCTGATACTGCTGCTAAAACATATGTGGAAAAATCACTTGATAGTGTGGATTATATTGATATCAGTGATTGTTCTATCTTTTCCGATAAAAAATATTGTGAAAATTTATTTGAAATAGAAAATATTGAAAATATTATAATTGCTAATAACATAGATGATTATGATAATTATTTTGATAGCTATTCAAATCTTGTTTGTGAATTAGTAGATGATGCTGATAAGAGTGGAACAATAACAATAGGGGATAAATATAGTTGTGATCCAGGAGATGGAGTTAATAGAATTTTTTATGTACTAGAAGATGGAGATAATACAACATTAATAAAAGAGGATACAGGAACAACAGGTGTAGGAGAAGTATCATTAATAATGGATAGTAATTTGAATGCTACAACGACTTGGTGTTCATATGAGAATTATTATGATGGCGAAAATTGTGGTGCTGACGGGGTTTATAGTTCAATTACAAAAAATACTTCTAATTGGGTAAATGTTGATGTAACCGCTCCTACTGCATATCAAATTGCACGAGTATCAGGAGATTTAGAATGGGAAAAATCTTCGACACCTCCTTCGAGTACTCTACCTTCTTGGTTAAGTAGTGGTGAATCATATTGGACTTCAACAAATGCTGCTGGAGGAGCGGGTGCGTCCTTTGGATGGATAGTAGGCACCACTACATTTAATAATAATTCTAATATGCTTGGCATCGATGATATAATAGTTTATTATTCAGTACGTCCTGTCATAACACTCGCAAAAAAAGCAATTATTGATAATAAAAATATTGAAGTTTCTTATCCTGAAAGTTTAAAAGCTTTTTTAAATAAAATAGATAATACTGGGGAAGAACCATATAGAGTAATTGCTTCTTTTAAAAATGGAACGTATGCAACATTAAGGTTTGGTGATATATATGAATAATAAAGGATTAACTTTAGTTGAATTAATAACAACCTTTGCTCTTACTTCTGTTATTGTTGTTCTTTTAATAAATATAGTAGTGGTTATAAAAAATGTATATTCAAAATCTGATATAAAAACAGAATTATATATAAATCAAAGTAATTTAAGTAATGTGTTAAATTCTAAAATAAATGATAATAATTTAGTAAGCTATGAAATTATTGAAGATGTTAATTATTTATTGTGTGTTGATTTTAATCTTAAAGAAGAAGAAATTAGATTAAGTGTTACTGAAAAAGAAATAAAGTTTGGTGATTATGTATATAAATTAAAGGATAAAACTAAGGTAGATAATCCTAGTTTAAATAATACAGATAATGATATTTTAGTTGTAAAGATTCCTATAAAAAATGAATTATATCCTGATATAGATTTTGGTGTTAATTTAGTATATTTATATAATATTAGTTAATCTTAAAATTAATAGTGATAAAATAGAAGCTAATATTCCATGTATCAATCTAGATATAAAATAAGGGTAGTACCTTATTTTTTTATTATCTAAAATAGCAAATGTTTGAGCATGTATACAAAAGCCTCCAAAAGAAATTAAAAAAGATGATATAATGGTTTTTAATTGTAAATTAAAATTTGATAGTGATAAATATTTTAAACCTTGTGTTATTTCTATTAAACCATATAAGAATTTGAAATTATCATTTATAGGAATTATATTATTTAATATACAAGTACTAATTATACAGGTTGTAATAATACCTAATATTAAAAATAGAGTAGAAATGGTATTATTTATTGAGTCTTTTAATATATTTATAAAATTAGTTTTAATTTTTATTTGTTTTGAATTATAAATATTATAATTAGTATCTTTTTTATTAAATATTCCAATAATGATATTTGATAAATAATGAGAAATTAATATTATTAGACCCAATTTTTTATTATTTAAAAAGGTATATCCTATAGTTCCTAATATAAATATAGGGTTTGTAAAGTGACAAAAATTTAAACATTTTTTAACATCATTAATATTTATTAAATTATTATCTAAAGAATCCTTCAAGTATTTAGCATTACTAGGGGTACCGCTTAATATACTCATTATAAATGCAAAAGAACAACTTTTATTTACTTTAAATATTTTAGTCATAATATTTTTAAATATATCACTAAGCTCATTTACAAAGTTATATTTTATCAATATATTAGATAATAACATGAAAGGTATTAATGAAGGAAAAAGATTATTTATACATAATGAAAAAGAAAATCTTATACTTTCCATTATTTCATATGAATTAATTAATATTAAAAAAATTAAAGTACTAAATAGTATTAAAAGTATTATTTTTTTCATAATTAAATATATTCTAATATTTGACATAAATACAAAATGTATGTATAATAATTTGACGTTCAGGTGATTATTATGGATAAAAAAAGATTGATTGTAATAATTATATTTATAGTTTTATTTATGATGGCTATTATAGCTTCTTTACTTTATTATAATGGAAAATATTCAGTATATTTTGAAACTGGTACTGACGAAGTTATTTTAACCAAATATGTAAAGAGAAATGATAAGGTGGAAGAACCAATTGAACCTACCAAAGAAGGCTATGTTTTTAAAGAATGGCAATTAGATGGAAAGACATATAATTTTGATTCTAGAATAAAAAAGGATACAGTTTTGACTGCAAAATGGATTAAAGAAGAATATATAAGTATTACTTTTAATACAAATACAAATGAAACAATAAAATCAAAAAAAATATTAAAAGGTGATACTCTTAGTGAGTTACCAGTAGCAAACAAAGAAAATTATGAATTTATAGGTTGGTCTTTAAATAATAATCTATATAACAATGAACAAATATATGATGATATAGAGTTAACTGCTGAATATAAAAATGATACTATTAATACGACATATAAAGTGGGAGATGTTGTAAAAGTAATTGGAAATTATTCTAATTCATCAACCTCTTCTAATGCTTATAATAAAAGAGCAATAGGATGGGAAAGACAAATTATAAATATTATAATTAATTCTGAATTTCCTTATGTAGTAGGTAATGAAAATGGTGTAACAGGCTTTTTTAAAGCAAATGCTATAGAAAGAAAGGGATAATATGAAAAAAGAAAAAAATGAAATTTTATTAACAAGTGAACTATTTGAATCAATAGTAGATGATATATCTAAAGAAATGGTTGAATTAAAAAAACAACAAGGAAGTACAGTAAAAACAATAAATGTTGAAAAAGAACTTTTAAAATCTTTAAAAAGTAAATTAAAAGAAATTAAAAAAGATATAAGAGAAACTAGATTAATAATTCGTTCTCAAAAAAGAAATTTAAGAAATATTAATAATGGTTTAACTACTAAAAAGAATAATATTATAGAATTAGAAAATACCTTTGTTACCGAAGAAGAAAGTTATATAGATTTAAATCTTTATTCAAATAGTAAAAATGCTACAAAAAAAAGATAATTTAATTATCTTTTTTTATATTAATCTTATTTCATCTTCTGAATAAAAAGGTTTGTTTTTATCTATTCTATCATAAAATAGTATTCCATTTAAATGATCAATCTCATGTTGAAAAGCAATTGCTAATTCTTCTCGAGCTCTAATTTTTATTTTATTTCCGTCTACATCATAACCTTCAACAGTGACTCTTGCGTATCTAAGTATATGGCCTTCAACGTTTCTATTAACACTTAAACAACCTTCACCAGCTTCAGCAGCGATTAGTTCATTAGAAGAACTAGTTATTTTAGGGTTAACAACTACATAATTGTCAAATTTACCATCATCATATTCATGTACAATTACGATTACTCTTTCATTTATACCTAATTGTGGAAAGGCTAGTCCCATTCCAGGTCTTAGATTATATTTTTTTTCATATTCTTCTATTTGACTATATGTTAATTCTGTAATTATTCTTTCTACTAGAGCTTTGTATTCATCAGATAAAGGTAATTTAGCATCTACACTAACTTTTCTTAATCTATTATCTTTTTCATCTAATATATCTAATTTTTTAAACATAAAATCACTTCCAGAAAGTATTATAACACAAAAAAAGATAAAAGGAAATTACCTTTTATCTATTATTATCAAAAGCTCTTGCTCCTATGACAATAACTAATAATATAAATAATACTAATACTATAGCTCCTCCATATCCATAACCATTACCATATCCACCACATCCTTGATTACATCCACATCCAGAATATGGATATCCTCCATATCCTTGGTATCCACCATAATAATACATAAGTTACCTCCAATCTAGTCAATATATCATATTAAATTAGATACTTTTTGTTAATTAAAAATACCTAATTATTGTGAATTTTAAAAATATGTGCTATTATAGATTTAGAGTAGGTGAATATATGGGAGCAATGAAAAAAGCTATTAGAACTTTTTCAGACATGGATAAAGTTTTATTTTTTACAACTTTAGTTCTAATAATATTTGGTACATTAAATATAGTAACTGCTTCTAGTCGTGAAGCTGTAGTAAATGCAGATGCCAATATGTTTTACTATTTTTTTAAGCACGTTATTATATTAATTATAAGTTTAGTAGCTTTCTTAATTGTTATAAAAATTCCAACAAAAAATTATAAAAAATTATTACCTTTAATATATATTGTAGTATTTGGTATGAATTTATTTTTAATACTTAAAGGGGTTGCTACAAGAGGTGCTAATAACTGGATAAATTTGGGATTCATGAAAATACAACCTAGTGAACTTGCTAAACCTACACTTATACTTTCAATGTCATTGATGTTTGAAATGTATTTTAAAAAATTAAAAGATATAAAAGAAAAACATGATATGATTATATGGAGGATAATAGGTTTCGCACTTATATTTCCAATTCTTGTATTTTTACAAAAAGACCTTGGTACAGCTATTATTTTATTTGGAATCTTTGGAGTATTGTTTGTGTTTAGCCCAATATCAAGATCTGAAAAAATTAAAGCTAGTTTAATATCTATTGGTATACTTGCTATACTTTTAATTGTTAGATTATCAATATCAGGATATATTTTATCTGGTGCTCAAGAATCTAGACTTAATAATTTCTTTAACCCTTGTTCTAAATATGAGGATACTGGATATCAAGTTTGTAATGCTTTTATTGCTATTAATAATGGTGGACTTACTGGAGTAGGAATAGGTAAGAGTACTCAAAAATATTCATATATACCTGAACCTCATACAGATATGGTATTTGCTATTATAGCAGAAGAAAATGGTGTATTAATATGTTCTTTGATATTTATAGCTTATTTAATTGTAATTTTTAGAATACTTAAGTTATCTATGAGAGTAAAAAAAATAAATCATAAATATATATGTATAGGAGTAGCCACATATTTCTTTTTACACATTCTAATAAATTTAGGAGGATTATTTGGAATTATACCTCTTACAGGTGTGCCACTTCCATTTTTAAGTTATGGTGGTAGTTTTACATTATCTTTAATAGCTACTATGGCCATTATTCAAAGAATACATATAGAAATGAAAAATGAAAAAATAAGAGTTTAGTATTGCATAAACTTTAAAAATAGTGTATATTATTAATGTACTTATTTCTTGGTGAGGAAAATCTCCAATTTCTTACTAGGTATAAGCGAATATATAAAGAGAGGAGAATAAACATGGCTTTAACAAAAGAAAGAAAAGCAGAATTAGTTAAAAAATTTGGAAAAGATCAAAATGATACAGGATCTATAGAAGTTCAAATTGCTATTTTAACTGAAGAAATTAATACTTTGACTGAACACTTTAAAACACACAAACAAGATAACCATTCTAAACGTGGATTATTACACAAAGTTGGTCAAAGAAAAAGCTTACTTAATTATTTAATTAAAAACGATGTTACTAGATATCGTAAAGTAGTTAAAGAATTAGGATTAAGAAAATAATAAAAATTTATAAAAACGTAGACACTCTTTTTTGAGTGTCTTTAATTTGAATAGAAGGAGGATTTATGAAAAAAACATTCGAATTAGATTTTAGAGGAAGAAAATTAGTAGTAGAAACAGGGGAACTTGCTAAACAAGCTAGTGGTGCTGTTGTAGTAAGATATGGAGATACAGTAGTCTTATCAACTGTTGTAGTAAGTAAAACTGCAAATGTATTAAGCGATTTCTTCCCATTAATGGTTTTATACCAAGAAAAATTATATTCAGTAGGTAAAATACCTGGTGGATTTATAAAAAGAGAAGGAAGACCTACAGATGCTGCAACACTTGCTGCGCGTATGATAGATAGACCAATGCGTCCTATGTTTCCTGAAGACTTCAAAAATGAAGTACAAATAGTAAATACGGTTTTATCAGTTGATCCAGATAATGCTCCTGAAATGGCAGCTATGTTTGGTTCTTCACTTGCTACAAGTATTTCTAAAATACCTTTTGATGGACCAATTGCTGGTGTTAAAGTAGGTAGAGTTAATGGAGAATTTGTTATTAACCCAACTGTTGAACAAGCAGAACTTTCTGATATAGAATTAACTGTTGCAGGAACTATTGACGCTATAAACATGGTTGAAGCAGGATCAAAAGAAGTATCTGAAGATGATATGTTAGAAGCTTTAATGTTTGGTCATGAGGCTATAAAAGAATTATGTAAATTCCAAAAAGAAATAATGGCTGAAGTTGGTCAAGAAAAAATGGAATATGAAGTACTTGAAATAACAGAAGAACTTAGAAAAGAAGTTACTGAATATTGTGGTAAAAGATTAGATGAAGCTTTACGTATTAAAGATAAATTAACTAAATATAATGCGATTGATTCTTTAAAAGAAGAAGTAGTTGCCAAATATGAAGAAGAAAATAAAGATTTAGATGATGAAGAATTAAAGAAATTATTAACTTCTGTAAAACTTGTATTTGGAGAAATTGAATATGAAATATTTAGAACTATAGTTGTTAAAGAAAAACAAAGAGCAGACGGAAGAGAAATGACTGAAATTAGACCAATTTCAACTGATATAGATTTACTTCCAAGAACACATGGTTCAGCATTATTTACTCGTGGTGAAACTCAAAGTTTAAGTGTTACAACTTTAGGTGCTTTAGGAGAACATCAAATACTTGATGGACTTGATTTAGAAACTGAAAAAAGATTTATGTTACACTACAATTTTCCACAATTCTCTGTTGGAGAAACTGGAAGATATGGAGCTCCTGGAAGAAGAGAAATTGGACATGGTGCACTTGGAGAAAGAGCCCTTGCTCAAGTTATTCCTTCTGAAGAAGAATTCCCATATACTATACGTGTAGTATCTGAAATACTTGAATCTAATGGTTCATCATCTCAAGCAAGTATATGTGCTGGATGTATGAGTTTGATGGCTGCTGGTGTACCTATTAAAGCTCCAGTTGCTGGTATTGCTATGGGATTAATTACTTATGGTGATGATTATACTATATTAACAGATATTCAAGGTATGGAAGATCACTTAGGTGATATGGACTTTAAAGTTGCAGGAACAAGAAATGGTATATGTGCTTTACAAATGGATATCAAAATTAAAGGTATAACTAAAGATATATTAAAAGAAGCTTTAGCTCAAGCTAAACAAGCTAGAATGGAAATTCTTGATAAAATAGAAACTCAAATACCAGAACCTCGTAAAGAAGTTAGTAAGTATGCTCCAAAAACAGTAACATTCATGATTGATCCATTAAAGATTAAAGAAGTTATTGGTAAAGGTGGAGAAACAATTACTAGAATTATTCTTGAAGCAAGTAATGTTACGGCTGTTAATGATATTAACGCTGTTAAAGTAGATTTAGAAGATGATGGTAGAGTAGTTATTTATCATACTGATAAAGAAATAATTGAAAAAACAGCTAACATGATTAAAGACATAGTAAGAACTCCTGAGGAAGGAAAAATTTATAATGGAAAAGTAGTTAAAATAATTGATTCAGGATGCTTTGTAGAAGTTTGGCCTGGATGTGAAGGTATGGTACATATTTCAGAATTAAATACCGAAAGAGTAGAAAAAGTAACTGATATAGTTAAAGAAGGAGACGAAATTATAGTTAAATGTTTAGGTGTTGATAAACGCGGAAGACTTAATTTCTCAAGAAAAGCAGCTATTAAATAGTTGCTTTTTTTATTAAAAAATGATAATATATACATCACTTGGGGGGATAATATGAAAGAAATGCAGGAGATTCAAGAAACGCTTGCTATAATTAAACCTGATGGTATTAAGAATGCTATTAAAATTATAGAAATGATATATAAAGCTGGTTTAACAGTAAAAAAATATGAAGTAAGAATGTTGGACGAAGAAATTTTAAAAGAACATTATTCACATTTAACTGATAAACCTTTTTATCCAAAATTAGAAAGTTATATGTTATCTGGTGAAGTAATTCTTATGATTTTAGAAGGTAAGAATGCAGTAGAAAAATTAAGAGAATTAATGGGACCTACTGATAGTACTAAAGCTCCCAAAGGAACTATAAGAGGTGAATTTGGTACTGATATAACTTATAATGCTATACATGGATCTGATTCTGAATTAAGTGCTATTAATGAAATAAATAGATTTTTTAATAAAAAACAAAAGAGAATTTAATTCTCTTTTATTTTTTCATAAATTTCTTTAGCATCTTTTATGTTTTTAGGATATTTTACTAATTCCATAGTTTTAATACCTTCATAATAAGGTTTTAAATGCAAATGATAATGTTTAACTTCTTGAGCACTACCATTATTTTGAAGAAGTGATAAACCTATACAATTAAGTTTTTCTTCTAAAAGTTTTTTAACCTTTTTAGAAACTTTATTTATATGATTTAAAGTTTCTAAATCAATATCATCTAAATCAGTAAAATGTTTTTTAGGTATTATAAGTGTGTGTCCATCACTATCGGGATTAACATCTAAAAAAGCTAAAACAATATCATCCTCATAAACCTTGAAACTAGGTATTTCACCATTTGCTATTTTACAAAAAATACAATCCATATAATCATCTCCTTACTTATTGTATCAAATATTTATAGTGTTGTCACTAACAAAAAAGAGCTAAAGCTCTTATGTGAATACTGCGAATATTCATGATATTATGATTAAAACTTAATTTTTTAATCAAATAAAATTATAAATTATTCCTTTTTTATATTTTATTTAGTATAATATTGAAGGAGATGAAGTTTATGAATACACTAAAAATAGAAAATTTAACTGTTACAGTAGATAATAAAACTATATTAAAAGATTTTAATTTAACTATAAATGAAGGAGAAATCCATGTATTAATGGGTGTTAATGGTATTGGTAAAAGTACTTTAACTAAAGTAATAATGGGTGATCCTAATTACACGATATTAGAAGGTAATATTTATTATAATGATATATTAATTAATAAATTGAGTGTTGATGAAAGAAGTAGATTAGGAATATTTTTAGGTATGCAACTACCTATGGAAATTGAAGGAGTAACTAATGCAGATTTTCTTCGTAGTGCTTTAAGTATTAGAGAAAAAGAAAACTTTAAATTATTTGATTTTATAAAAGAATTAGATAAATCTGTTGAAATGTTAGATATGAAAAGCGATATGATTCATCGTGGTATAAATCAAGGTTTTAGTGGTGGAGAAAGAAAGAAAAATGAAATACTTCAAATGTATATGTTAAAACCTTCTTTGGTTATGCTTGATGAAATAGATTCTGGGTTAGACGTAGATAGTCTAAAAATAGTAGGGGAGTCTATTATGGATTATTACAAAGAATATAACCCTGGAATGCTTTTAATAACTCATTATCAAAGATTACTTGATTATATTAAACCTACTCATGTACATATAATAAGTGAAGGAAAAATAATTAAGTCAGGAGATTATTCTTTAGTTAAGGAAATTGAAAAAAATGGATTTCAGAATATAAATTCAAAAAAAGTTACTTCTATTGGTGTATGTGCTATAAAGGAAAAATTTAAAAATGAATAAAATAAGAGTAGTTGATGATATATTAGAATTAGCTAACGTATCTAAAGATATACATATAGAATATTATAGAAAAGAATGTATATTTGGTATAAATGAAGTAAAAATAGTAGTAACTAAAGATTCAAATTTGGATATAGAAATTAAATTAAAAGAAGAAACTAAGTTAAATTTTAATATAAGTGTATTAGAAAATGTAAGATTAAATTTAAATATAATTACTAAAGGTAATAATGGTAAAATACAATATAAGTATGATTTAAAAGAAAATTCTATAGTAAATGTATTTAAATTTCAAAATATTAAAAGTATAAAAGAAATGATAATTGCTAGATTAAATGGTGAGAATGCTAGAATAGATTATAATTTTAAAACTATAAGTAATAAAAAAGAAACTTATGATTATCACATATTCCATGATGCTAAAAATACAGTAAGTAATATAAAAAATAATGGGGTATGTATTAAAGATGGATTAATTATTTATCAAGTATCATCTTTTGTACCAAAAGATATAACAGGATGTATAGTTAATCAAAATAATAGAATAATAAATTTAACAAATAATAAAAGTGAAATAATGCCTAATTTATATATAGATTGTAATGATGTTGAAGCTTCTCATTCTGCATTAATAGGTAAGTTTAGTGAAGAAGAAATGTTTTATTTACAAAGTAGAGGAATTGATTATGATAATGCTTTAAAATTATTGATATCGGGATTTTTAACTAGCGATATTAATAATAAAAAAATACTAAAGGAGATAAATAAAAATATAGAAAAGTATTGGAGGTGAAACTCTTGAATAGAGAAGATTTTCCTATATTAAATAAAGATATAATATATTTTGATAATGGGGCAACTACATTAAAACCATATATTTTAAGTGATAGTTTAACTGATTATTATAATAATTATAGTGCGAATGCGCATAGAGGAGACTATGATATAAGTTTAAAAGTAAATGTTATGTATGAAAATACAAGAGAATTAGTTAAAGGATTTATAAATGCTAAAAATACAAATCAAATAGCATTTACAAATAATTGTACAGATGCTTTAAATAAAATAGTATTTGGATATTTTAAACATCATTTAAATAAAGGAGATGAAGTATTATTAACAAAAGCTGAACATGCTTCAAATATACTTCCTTGGTTTGAATTAGTTGATAACATTGGAATTAAAGTTAACTATATAGATTTAGATCAAAATCATAAAGTTACTTTAGAAAATGTAAAAAAAGCAATTACTAGTAATACAAAAGTTATAAGTATTGCGCATATTACAAATGTAGTAGGGGATATAAGACCAATAAAAGAAATAATTGAATATGCCCATAGTAAAGGTATAAAAGTTGTTATAGATGGAGCACAATCTGTGCCACATATGAAAATAGATGTTCAAAATTTAGATATGGATTTCTTAGCTTTTTCTGCTCATAAAATGTGTGGTCCAACAGGTGTAGGAGTTTTATATATAAAAGAAGAATTATTAAATGATATTAAACCAATCATATATGGTGGAGGAATGAATGTATCTTTTGAATTTGATGGAGAAAAGGAATATAAAAAGATGCCATATCTACTTGAAGCAGGTACTCCTAATATTGCAGATGTAATTGCGTTTGGAAGTATTATTAATTATTTAAATAAAATAGGTATAATAAATATAGAAAGACAAGAAAAAGAGTTAAAGGAATATGCATTAAATAAATTAAAAGAAGTTAAAGATATAATTATTTATAATAATGAATCAGAAAGTAGCATAATTACATTTAATATTAAAGATATATTTGCTCAAGATTTAGCTATATATTTAAACAAATATAATATATGTGTTAGAGCTGGTAATCATTGTGCTAAAATTTTAAAAGATGATTTAGGTATCAAAAATACTTGTAGAATGAGTTTATATTTCTATAACACAAAGGAAGAAATTGATAAATTAGTTGAAGTATTAAATAAACCAAATATAATAAATGAAATAATATAATCAAGAAATTTTCT
>JAFXHG010000008.1 GCA_017536505.1 Bacilli bacterium | reverse complement strand
ATTAATTATTAATGTATAATAATTATGGTGATAATATGAAGAAAATATTATTAGTATTTATAACTTTATTTCTATTTATAAATATAAATGCTTTAGAAATAAATTCTAAAAATGCGATTTTATATAATATGAATGATAAAAAAGTTATATATGAAAAAAATAGTGAAGAAGTAGTTCAAATAGCATCTTTAACTAAAATAGTAACTGCTATTACAGTAATAGAAAATACTGAAGATTTAAATAAAGAAGTAATAATAACTAAAGAAATGTTAAAAGGATTAGAAGGATATGCTAAAGCAGGATTTAAGGTAGGAGATAAACTAACATATTTAGATATGCTTTATGCTTTAATGTTGCCAAGTGCAGCTGATGCCGCACAAGCTCTTGCTATAGACAAAAGTGGTAGTATAGAAGAATTTTCTAATTTAATGAATCAAAAAATTTTAGAAATAGGAGTAACTAATTCTAAGTTTGATAACCCAATAGGAATGGATAGTGAAAATAATTATTCTACTGCTTATGATTTAGCCAAAATACTAATATACAGTTTAGAAAATGAAACATTTAAAAAAATATTTAATACTAATTACCATACAATAAATAGTATTAATAAAAAAGTAGAAAAAACATTAATAACAACGAGTAATCTATATGATATAGATTCTTCTATAATAAAAGGAGCTAAAACAGGTTTTACCTATGATGCAGGCATGTGTCTTGCTAGTACCACAACAATAGATGATGTAGATTATCTCCTTATAACACTCGGTGCTGAAGTAAGGACAGTTAATAATTTAGTTGATACAATCAATATTTATGAATATTATTCTAATAATTATGGATATATAAATATACTAAGCAAAGGAGAATTATTAAAAACAATAAAAGTAAAAAATAGTAAGACAAAAAACTATGATATAGTATCAAAAGATGATATAGAATTATATTTAGAAAAAAACATAAGTAAAGAAAAACTAACTTATAAGTATGAAGGTATAGAAGAATTAAATAAAGATATAAAAAAAGGAGATAAGTTAGGTATAGTAAAAATATTAAATAATGAAGAAATTATATATACTTATGATGCTTATTTGGGTACTGATATAAAATATTATAATTATCCTTTATATATAGGAATTGGTATAGCTTTAATATTAATAATTGTAATTATATTAAAATTAATAAAGAAAAAATAAAAAAGTATTGACAAAATACTTTTTTTATTATATATTTTAAGGGACGTTTTGCAAAGAATCTACAATTTATTAAAAAACAACTAGATGGCTACATTTAAAAATGTGGTTTTTTGCGTTATATAAAATAATAAGAAAGGAGTGTATGAGTGATAAATTGTTGATTCTTTCTAGGAAGGAGTTGAATAAAAATGTCATTCATCGAGGTTAAACACATAAATAAAACTTTTAAAGTACCTGTAAAATCTAATGGAAGATTTAGTACTTTAAAAACTTTCTTCAATAGAAAATATAATTATATAAAAGCTATAAATGATATATCATTTTCTATTAAGAAAGGTGAAATAGTAGGATACATAGGACCTAATGGTGCGGGTAAATCTACTACTATAAAAATGTTATCTGGGATACTTGTTCCTGATAGTGGTAATATTATAATTGACAAAATGATACCTTGGAAAGATAGAAAAAAGTATGTATCCAAAATAGGTGTTGTATTTGGACAAAGGAGTCAATTATGGTGGGATATACCAGCTATTGATTCATTTAATTTATTAAAAGATATATATAAATTAAATGATAAGGAATATGAAAAAACTTTAAACGAATTAATAGAACTTTTAAACTTAAAAGATATAATAAATATTCCAGTAAGAAACTTAAGTTTGGGTAATAGAATGAAATGTGAAATAGCAGCTTCACTTATTCATAGACCTAAAATATTATTTTTAGATGAACCTACCATTGGACTTGATGCAGTATCTAAAAAAATAGTTAGAGAATTTATAAAAAAGATAAATAAACAAAATAAAGTTACAGTAATACTTACAACTCATGATATGGCAGATATAGAAGCTCTGGCTAAAAGAATTATTTTAATAGGAAAAGGAAAACTTTTATACGATGGTTCACTTAACCTATTAAAAAAGAAATATGACTATTTGAGAAAAATAACAGTAATAAGTAAAGATAAATTAAAAATAGAAGAAGATTATGTTATACAACAAAAAAATATTGAAAATGGCATTGAATTTATAATAGATATAAGGAAGATAGAAATAAATGAATTTATAAAATTATTATCATCTAAAATATCTATAAGTGATATTGACATAGATAATGGTAATATTGATGAATTAATTGTTAAATTATATGAGGATTTTAAAATATGACATCTTATATAACGTATTTTAAATTAAAGTTTAAAACAGGACTTCAATATAGATCAGCTGCATTTGCAGGAATTGCTACTCAAATATTTTTTGGCCTTGTATATATATCAGTTTATATAGCTTTTTATGAATCTGATTCATCAAACTTACCTATGGAATTATCTCAGTTAGTAAGTTATTTGTGGCTTAATCAATGTTTTTTTACTTTAATATTTATGTGGTATAAAGATAAAGAAATAATAAATATGATTAAGTCAGGTAATATTGCCTATGAGTTATGTAGACCACAAAACTTATATTTAATGTGGTTCTCAAAATTATTTGGAGAAAGACTTTCGAAAGTATTGCTTAGATTTTTACCAGTACTGTTATTAGCAATTATCATGCCAAGCCCATTTAATTTAAATCTTACAACTACAATACCAAGATTATTAATATTTATTTTATCACTTGCTTTAGCTTCTGTTTTAGTTACGGTAATCACACTTTTATATCACATTATTTGTTTATTTACATTGGATGAAAAAGGAATTGTAAATATGTTTATGGTAACATCCGATATATTATCAGGTCTTACAATTCCAATACCATTTTTTCCAAGTTATTTTCAATCTATAGTAAACATATTACCTTTTAGATATGTAAGTGATTTCCCATTCAGATTATATGTTGGTAATATACCAATAACTGAAGGATTAATTGGTATATTAGTTCAAATTATTTGGATAATTATATTAATTATAATAGGGAATATACTTATGAAAAAGGCTTTAAAGAAAGCTGTAATACAAGGAGGTTAATATGGGTTTATATTTTAAATTTATGAAAATACATTTTAAAAGTGAATTGCAATATAAATTATCTTTTGCTTTATCATTTATATCCCAATTTATAGTTTTCTTTGGATATTATTTTACAATTATTTGTTTGTTTGATAAGTTTTCAAATATAAAAGGATTTACAATGTATGAAGTATTACTTACATTTTCTATAATACAATTTGGATTTTCATTTTGTGAAACATTTTTTAGAGGTATAGATACATTTGATGATTTAATAATAAATGGAACTTTTGATAGACTTTTACTTAGACCACAAAATATTCTTCTACAAGTATTTGTTAATGAAGTTAGTTTTGTTAAAGCATCTAGGTTAATTCAATCTATAATAATCCTTATAATATCTATTATAAATCTTGATGTTATATGGGAATTTGATAAAATAATTACTTTAATATTTATGCTTTTTGCTTCAGTAATTTTATTTCTAAGCATATTTATATTAGCTGCTTCTTATTGCTTTTTTACTGTAAAAGGATTAGAAGTAAGAAATGTATTTACAGATGGAGGAAAGCACATGGCACAGTATCCAATAGGTATATTTAAAAAAGGATTTGTATTTGTTTTTACGTATATAATTCCATATGGATTTGTTAATTACTATCCATTATTATATTTATTGAGTAAAGAAAATAATAAAATATTTATAATTTCACCTTTAATAACTATTGTTTATTTAATTCCAAGTGTTATAATATTTTATAAGGGTATGAAAAGATATTCTAGTGTAGGGAGTTGATATAATGGAATATTTAGATTTATATGATGAAAAAGGAAATTTAACTGGTGAAAAAGTACTAAGATCTAAAGATATGAAACTAGAAAAAGGTAAATATATAAAAATAGTTATAGTATTTATTAAAAATGATGAAAATAAATTTTTGATTCAAAAAACTTCAAAAGAAAAAGGTAGTGTTTGGGCAACTACTGGTGGACTTGTTTCGTCTGGATATACTCCAGATGAAACAGTTGTAAAAGAAATAGAAGAAGAGTTAGGATTATTTATAGATTTTAACGAATTAAAACATATAGAAACAATAAAAAGAGAATTTGCTTTTCAAGATACTTATTATTTAGAAAAAAACATAAATATTGAAGATATAAAAGTTCAAGAAGAAGAAGTAGAATTTGTTAAGTGGTTAAGTATTAAAGAAATAAAAGAATTAATTAAAAATAATGAATTTAGACAAGGTAATATCCTAGCTTTTGAAAATTTATTAAAAAAGGAGTAAGTATGAAAGAAATAACATTTGTAACAGGTAATTGGGCTAAAATAGCTTCCGCTAAACAAGCCCTTGAACCTTTAGGTTTTAAAATTAATAATGTAAAAATGGAAACTATAGAGATACAAGCAGATACTATGGAAGAAGTTGCTAAGTATTCTGCTAAGTATGCTAGTGATAAATTAAAAACTAATGTACTTAAAAATGATAGTGGATTAGTTATTCCAGCACTTAATGGATTTCCAGGCCCATATACGCATTATGTAGATGATACGTTAGGTGAAGATGGAATACTCAAACTTATGGAAGGTATTACTGATAGATATGCATACTTTATAGAAGCTTTGGCTTACTGCGAATATGGTAAAGATCCCATTGTGATAGTATCTAAAACCGAAGGGGAAATAGCTTTAGAAAAAAGTGGTGAATATGGCTGGAGTTGGGATTTTATATTTCTACCAAAAGGACAAACTAAAACGATGGGTAATTTTAAAGATGAAGATCGATGGAAGTTATGGGAAAGCAGTACAGGATATTTAAAATTAGCTGAATATTTAAATGATAAGGAGGAACTATGAAAGAAATAACGAATGCAAAAGATTTTCTTGGAAAAGAAGTAGAAGTTATAATGGATAGAAAATTAGGAACACTTCATCCTAAACATGGATTTATATATATGTTAAATTATGGATATATACCTAATACAATAAGTCCTGATGGAGAAGAATTAGATGCTTATGTACTAGGTTGTTATGAACCTGTAGATAGTTTCAAAGGAAAAGTAATTGCTTATATACATAGAATAAATGATGACGATGATAAACTTGTAGTTGCACCAATTAATAAAAATTATACTGATGAACAAATTATTGCTTTGACTGAATTTCAAGAGAGATTTTTTGAATCACAAATAATTAGAGAAATGGGTGTAGTAAGTAACTATATAGATGATGATGTGCAAATATATAATAAATTAGTTAGAGATAAAATACCTGATAAAATAAAATCTAACGGAGAAAATCCTATAATAAATATTTTAGATGATAAAAAGTATAAGAATGAATTAGAGAAAAAATTATATGAAGAATATAAAGAAGTAATAGAATCTAGTGGTAACGATAGATTAGAAGAATTAGCAGATATGTTAGAAGTTATTAAAGCGCTTGTCAAATTAGAAGGTAAAACTTTAGATGATGTAATTGAAGTAGCTAAAGAAAAAGTGAAAAAAAGAGGTTCTTTTGATAAAAAGATATATTTAGAAAAAGTCATAACAAAAAAATAAACAAAATAAGTTTGTTTATTTTTTCTGTTATAATTTAGAGTTATATCAAATATAAAATATTGTTACTTGACATTATAACAAAAAATAATATAATATTTATAAGAGGTGATAGTATGGATAATATCAATTTAAATTCTTTAAAGATATTTTTAGAAGTAGCAAATTCAAAAAGTTTTTTAGATGCATCAAATAAACTTTTTATATCTCAACCTGCTATTAGTAAAAGTATGTCAAAATTAGAAGAAGATTTGGGTATAACTTTATTTTATAGAGCAAATAAAGGTATATCACTAACTCCCTCTGGAGAAACATTATACAAGTATTTAAAAGAAACAAAAGATTTATTATTATCTTGTGAGAGAGTATTAGTTTCCATGAATGATATAGAAGAAGGAAAAATTGTAATTGGAATACAATCTCACATAGTTAGAAATTATTTGATGGATAAAATAGCTGATTTTAGATTAAACCATCCTAAAATTTCTATAGAGTTACTAGATTTATCAACAAGTACTTTGATAGAAAGTTTGCAAGAAAGAAAAATTGATTTTATAGTTGATTCAGCTCCAATAGAGACTGTTTATAACAATGTGGAAATAAAACCGATTTGTTCTTTAAGTACTTGTTTTGTTAAATCAGTAAATAATAAATCAAAAATTAAAAATATAAAATCTTTGGAAAAAGAAAATTTAATATTACCAGTATCACGCAGTTCCCTTAGAAAAAATTTAAATAAGTGTTTTAATGAGGCAAATGTTGAAATAAATCCTATACTTGAATTTGGAACTGAAGAATTAATAATTGAAGCAACAAGAAGAAATTTAGGAGTTGGATATGTTGTAAAATCTGCAATTCAATATTTAGTAGATGCAAAAATTTTAGAAATGTTAGAAATTAAAGAAGAGTTACCAAAAATGGAAATAAATTTAGTTTACATAAATAATTATTTAACTAATGTAGCAAATTTATTTATTAAGGAAGAGATAAATTATGAAGATGAATGTATATGATTTTTATAAAGAAAAATATGATTTAGAAGTGTTAAATATAAATATTAGTAATAAAAAAATATTGTTTTTAATATATGATGAAAAATATTATTATTATTTAGAAAATGAAGAATTTTTAACAGAGAATAAAAATATAGATATCTTAAATAAAATTAATGTTTTTAATCATAAATATAAATTAGATATAATAAATTTTTATCCAGTTTGTTTTTGTAACAAAACTCTTATAATAGCCTTAAAAACTAATAATTCGAATACTATCTTAAAAAAATATACTAAGGAATGTTTAAAAACTGAATATCAAAAATTAATAGAATATCATAAAGAAAAATCTTTTACTTTATTTGTTTCTTCAAATATAAAAAAAGAAATAAGCATGGGCAAAAAATATATTAATAGGTATAAATTTCACGAAAAAATCTTAAAAAGATATATTTTTACTGAAAAAAAACGTTGTAAGAAAGAATTTCATGAATTATTATTTGAACTTTTACCTAATAAAAAATCTATAATAGATGTTTCTTGTGGAGATAATTCTGATATATTTATAATGGCTAAAAAGAAAAAATATACTACTATTGTAGGTAATGATATTTGTTTAAATTATTTAAATTTAAATAAGGATGATAAAGTTATTTATACAAATGATAATATTGAATTAAATAAAATAAAAGAAAATAGTTATGATGTAAGTTTTTGTAAAAATACATTACACCATTTGAATAATTTAACCAACATAAATAATGCTCTAAAATTTTTAGATAAAATTTCAAATAACATTATCATAGTGGAAATAATGAACCCTAAAGAATATAAAGGAATGCCAAAATTTTTAAATAAATATTTGTATACTAAATTTTTAAAGGATGTAGGCAACTGTTATTTAAATGAAGATCAATTTATTAATGTTGTTAATAATAATTTTACTAATCATAATATAGAATATAAAACATTTAAAAATATTTTAGGAACTTATAAGATAGCTAAAATTTCAAAGAAAGGTGTTGATTAGTATGAAAGTTGAAACTGAAAAAAAATATTATTGTATGCAACCAGAAATTTTGATTAAGATGGCAGAAAATTTAAAATTTAATAAGACTAATCAATCAGAAGAAATCGATGAATATTTTACTGATATAAATAGTGCTTATATTAAAAATAGAACTTGTTTAAGAATAAGAAAAATAGATAATAAAGAAATGGAAATTACATATAAAGGAAAATCTGATTCTTTAATGGGTGTGTTTTGTAAGTTAGAAAATAATATAAGTCTAAATATAGACGATTATGAAAATTGTGTTAATCTATTGACATCATTGGGATATTATAGTTATGTAGAAGTTATAAAAAATAGAATGACATATGAATTAAAAGGTAAAAAATATAATTATAGTATAATGATAGATAGTCTTCCTGAAATAGGTGGTTTTGTTGAGTTTGAAATTGTATCAGATTATAAAAATACAACAAAAGAAGAACTAAAAAAAGAATTAAATGATTTTGTTTCTAAATTTGATGAATTAAAATTAAAAGAATCAAATGAACCATATAGAGATATAGTTGCAAAACATTTATTAAAAAAATTAAAAGGAAATAAAGATATTTTAAATTTATGTACTAATTTAGATTTAGAATTATTAAGATATGAGAAGGATTTTTATAAAAAATATAAAAATGAAATTTCAAAAGTTTGTGGATCTAATGTTAAATGGGGAGAATATAAAAAAAATAAAGATATAGATAAAAAAATATTACCACTTATAAATAAATATTTAGAAAATTTAATATTTGATAATAATGATTTATTAGTTACTATAGAGTTATTATATAAATTACCTCAAAAAAAATATTTTTTTACTAAAGTTAATGAATTGTTTTGTAAAAGTTTTTTAGAAAAATTAAACATAAATGAACAACAAATAATATATATAAAAAATAATGATAATATTAATAGTGTTTTAACTAAAAATAATATTCCTATTAACAGTAGTATTGTTATTAATAACAATTTTAAAATAAATAATAGAATGTTATTGGTGATGATAAATGAATTATAAATTAGAAGAATTAACTAATGTTAAAGCTTTATTGCTTGATTTAGATGGAACGTTAATTAATAGTGAAAAAGCATTTTTTGAAAGTTTTAAAAATATACTTTTTAATGAGTATAATATTTCTATAACCAGTGAAGATTATAAAAAATATGAATTAGAACAAAATGCAATGTTATTGAAACAACTTAGAAAAAATTATTCCAATATAGAAAATATTTCTGATAATGAAATAATGTCTTTAATATATAGAGACTATGAAAAAGAATTTAGAAAAGTAATATTTGAAGAAGAATCAATTGAAAATTTTACTCTTTTAAAAGAATTAAAAAAATTAAAATATAAATTAGCTCTTGTGACAACATGTAGAAGATATTATTTAGATATTTTAATAAAAGAATTATTATTAGAAGATTTATTTGACATTATAATTGCAAGAGAAGATATAGAAAATTTAAAACCAGCTCCAGACGCATATTTAAAAGCACTTGAGTGTTTAAAATTAAATGAAGAATATTGTTTAGCTATTGAAGATTCAAAAAGAGGGATAGATGCTGCTATTAATAGTAATTTAAAAACTATACAAGTAAATAACTTTACTTCAATTAAATATACAGATGATAGATGTATACAATTTGATTCTGCAAATGAAGTATTAAATAAAATATTAGAATTAAAGAGACTAGTAAAATAGTTTCTTTTTTTATGATAAAAATTTATACCAAATATTACCAAAATTTATAATAATTATATTTTATATATGTTATATAAAATATTTCTAATAACAAAAAATCATACCAATATAAAGAATATTTTTAATAAATTTTAATTATAATTACTATGAAAAATCCATAGTTTACATTAAAAAAAAACAATAGTATATTTTAATTAAGGAAGGAACTTAAAGGTGATGTTATGAATTCAATGATATTTGATATTGATGGAACTATATGTCCAATAAAGAAGAAAAATGAAAACTATGAGGATTTAATTCCGTATGAAAAAATGATAAAAAAAATAAAAGAATTAAAAGAATTAGGTTTTAGAATTATTTTATATACTTCAAGAAATATGAGAACTTATGAAGGAGATTTAGAAAAAATAAATAATTATACTAAGCCAGTTCTTGTTAGATGGTTAGAAAAATGGGATATTCCATATGATGAATTATTAATAGGTAAACCGTGGCCTGGACCAGTCGGCTTTTACATTGATGATAAAGCAATAAGACCAAATGAGTTAATCAATTTTGATTTAGAATCACTATATTCTATATGTGAGAATAGTAAGGTAGGTATTGATTTATGAAAACAATAGTATTTAATTGTAATGATATTAAAATTGGAATTAATTCAAATAATGATGAATTAATATATGATTTAATAAAAAAATATGGAAATTATTTTAAATTAACTAATGATAGTTCAGATTTTAATATAAGTTATTTAGTATATGAAAATCCCATTCCATTGGGAACTGAATTTAAAGAAATAAATGAAACAGAATATAATTATGTCGCACACAAAGACGATAATTTATATGTTTTTATGAAAGAATATAATAAAACTAAAGAAGATTTTGTAAAAAGAATATTTACTAATTATTATATAAAAGTATTACAAAAAAATGGCTTTATTATTATACATGGTGCTTGTGTATCAAAAAATGATGAGGCAATAATTTTTTCTGGGAATAAACGCTGTGGTAAAACGACTACATTGATAAATCTACTTAATAGAGGATATGATTTTATTGCTAATGATAGAATAGCAGTAAAAAAAATTAATGATGAATTTATAGTACATGGTATTCCATTTTCTATGGGTATTATTTTAGAGGATGCTCTCAAATATTCAGGGTTTGATCTTAAAAACAAAAAAATAGAAATAGATGGAGAAAAGAAAAAAGTTTATGTTGAATCGTCTGATATATCTAAAATGTTTGATGTTTATTCTAAATCAAGTGGTATTTTAAAAAGTATTATAGTTCCTAAGTATAATCAAAATATTGAAAATATAAATGTTTCAAGAATAGACGATTGTGTGTTAGCATTAGGAAATAATATTATGTTTGATAATGCTGTTCCGGAAGATAAACAATTTATGAATGAATTAATAAAAATAAAATATCAAAATCCTAGTATACTTAATAATGTTCCAACTTTCAGAATTGAGCAAAGTTCTATTACTTTTGATGAACTAAATAATTTTATAAAAAACAATATTATTAATAGTAAAGGAAAAATAAATAAATATGATTTATGATTTACATGTTCATAGTAATAAATCAGATGGAAAGTATGATAGATACGACTTAATAAAAAAAATGATAGATAGTAATTTTGAATATGCAAGTTTTACAGATCATAATTATATATCTAATTTAAATATTTATAATTCATTTATTGAAAGACAAACTAAAAACAAACTAAAACTAATAAATGGAATAGAATTTGATGTTTCAAATTTTAAGGATATGCATATACTTGGATATGATATTAAGAATATTGATTTTATTGCATCTGTTTTAGAAAATATAGATAAAGAAAATATTGAGATATGCAAGAGATTGATAATTAATTTAAGAGAAAAATATAAATTTGATATTAATTTATCTGATTTATTAAATGAAAATAGACAAATATCTAAAGGATCTATTAGAGATATTTTGGTAGAAAAAGGTTATGCTGAAAATCATTTGATTGCTGGCAATTTATATACAGGAAAAAATTCATATAAATATGAAAAAACAAAATCATTAAGTTATGAAGAAATAATTAATTTAATAAAAGAAAGTGGAGGGCTATCGTTTTTAGCACATCCTTCAACTTTAAATTTATCTGATGAAGAACTTTTTAAATTAGTAAAGAATTTAAAAATAATAGGTTTAGATGGTATAGAAGTATTAAATACAAGTAAAACTACAAACAAACAATTTAATTTTTATAGAGATATATCTTCAAAATTTGACTTGCTAGAAAGCTGTGGTAGTGATTTTCACAATAATATATATACTCAAAAATTAGGTATAGAAAATGAGATAAGTAAAAAACTTATTTATAAAATAG
The DNA here is from genome assembly GCA_017536505.1 of Bacilli bacterium. Taxonomy (GTDB): domain Bacteria; phylum Bacillota_I; class Bacilli_A; order RF39; family UBA660; genus UMGS1613. The sequence continues at coordinate 42,074 of JAFXHG010000008.1, read as the reverse complement.
AAGGGAGATAAATATGTACAATGATAAACAATTAATAGTATTAATGGCTGGAAAAGGAACAAGATTGTATCCATTAACTTTAACTACACCTAAATGTCTGCTAAGTATAAAACAAAAGCCGGCAATATATAATATGATTGTTCCATTAATTAATAAGGGGTTAAGAGATATTACTTTTGTAGTAAATAATGAAAATAAATCAATTTTAGAAAATTTTATGAGTAATTCGTTTTCAAATTTAGATATAAATTTTAATTATGTTATCCAGAAAGATTTTAAAGGTCCAGGAGAAGCTTTGCGATTAACAAAAAAATATATTAATAAAAAAGTAATTTTATTACTTGGTGATACAATTGTTTCGTATCCAAGTGATTATAGCAATAGTTTTATTGCAGTACAGAAAGTAAAAAAAGATGATAAACAAAAATATTGTATTGTAGAAAGTGATAATGATAAGTTAATCACGAAATTAGTAAATAAGCCAGTAGAAGTAATTGATTCAAATTTAGCAGCTATAGGTTTGTATTATTTTAATAATTATGAATTATTGAAGGAAGTGTTGAGTAAAAAAATAACAAAAGAAACTGGTGAAATAGAATTATCTGATTACTTTTTAAGATATATGGAAAAAGAGACTATGCATGTAAAGGAAGTTTATGATTGGCAAGATATAGGTAGCTTGGAAAACTATAGGAATTCGATTAATAATTCATTTAACTGTAGAAATTTTAATTCGTTGTATTTAGATGAACTTACAGTATTGCATAAAAAAAGTACATATGAAAAAATAAAATCAGAAATTAATTGGTTTAAAGAGATTAACAATACAGATTATGATAAATTAACTCCTAAATTTTATCATAATAATATATTTGAAAATGAATATGCAATAGAGTATTATGATTATTTAACATTAAATGAATACTTTACTTTTTATCCATTATATTCATTTAATAAAGAATATATATTTGAAAATTTATTTAAAAAATTAAATAGTATATATTTAAAAAACAAAATATATAGCTTATCATTTAAGGATTTTATGAATGAAATGCTTATAAGTAAAACAAAAAGAAGATTAAATGATTGGGATAGAAAAGACTTAATAGAATCTGAAACTATAATAATAAATAATAAGAAATATTTTGGCGTAAATAAATTATTAAAAAAATTGCAGACAAGAATAGATAAAATTTGTGAGGATTCTATTAATTATATATCTATTATACATGGGGATCCAGCTTTTTCTAATATTTTGTTTTCTCCAAGAAGCATGATATATAAATTGATTGATCCAAGGGGGAATTTTTGTATAGATACTATGTATGGTGATTATAGATATGATATTGCTAAATTAAGACATTGTTATCATGGGAGATATGATGAAATTATAAATGATTTATTTAATGTAACAAATAATAAAAATAAAATTGAATTAGATTTTTATAAGCAAAATGACTATGAAACATATGATAAAATTTTGAAGAAAAACAAAATTAATATTAATGATATAGAAATAATAGAAGGATTATTTTTCCTATCAATGATACCTTTACATAGTGAAAGTAAAGAACATCAACTAGCGTTTTTTGCTCAAGGTATTAAAATGTTAAATAATCAGTTAGAAGAAGGTTTTTATGATGTTGATTAAAATAATAGTAACCATTTATTTTCTAGCAACTTTTGCTCCTATAATAACTTATTTTTTAGAAAAAATATATACGAAAAAACTAAAAAATATAAAGATAAAAAATTATATTGATATATATGTATTACTTCCTGCTTTTAAGGAACAAAAAATAGTAGATAGCACGATTGAATGGTTTAGAAAATTTAAATATAAAGGTAATATTAAATTTTTAATAATTACTACCCAAAAAGAAGAAAAGGAGTATAAGGATAAAAAAATAAAAGGATTAACTACTTCACAAGTTGTAAAAAACAAATTAAAACAAATTAATGATTCGAGGTTTGTTCATTATCACTATCCTAAAACAATTGGTAACAAATCTTCTCAAATGAACTATGCCTTGAAAAAAATTAAAAAAGAATGCAATGATGACACTTATATTTCTGTTTTTGATTTTGATTCTCAACCTGAACTAAATACTTTTGAAAATTTAAATAAGGTATATATTAGTAAAAATAAACCTGATGTAATTAATCAGATTCCACTTAATATAAAAAATTTTAATGAAATCTCTAATAAAAGTATAATTATGATGATATATACTTTTCAACATTTGGTAAGATCAATAGCAATTGAAAAATTAAAATTATTGATATGTTCTCTTACTAAACTAAAAATACCACAATATTGTATGGGTGCTTGCATGCATATTAAACATAAAGTGTTAGTAGAAAATAATTATTTTCCAATATTTGTAGATGATTTGACTTTAGGATATAGATTATCAATAAAAGGTTATAGATTTACTTTGTTACCTTCTATAAATTTATCTTTAATACCTAATAATATTAAAGGATATATAGGAAGTGCTACATTAATTTTTAAAGGTATTTGTACTTATTTAAATGAAATATTTGCTATTAAAGGAAATGTTTATGGAAAATTAAAAATGTTTATATTTGGAACATTTAATTTGATAGAATTTGCTATAGTACCTTTTATATTTATATTTGGTTATATATATTCTCTAATTAATCTAAAAATATCATTGTTAAGTTTAATTATGATATTAATTCCTATATTATGGTCTATAAGCTCTTACTATGTAATAAGACACTATAAAATGAAAAGTAAAAATAAAGTAAAACTTATTTTATCCATAATATTATCACCACTATGGTTTATATTTAGACCTTTAGGGTTTATTATGTATTTTATAAAAAAAATAATTAGTATAATTACAAAAAAAAATATTGAATATAAAAAAACGGAGAGATAATATGGAAGAAAAGATTAAAAAAATTTTAAAAAAATCAAATGAAATAATAGATATAAAAAAATTAGGTAATTCTTATAGTTCAAATGTATATTTAATTACCTTAAAGAATAACAAATATATATTTAAAATATTAAAACTTGATGAAAAAAGAAAAGTAGAAGCATCTGCTTTAAGATATTTAAGTAAAAATCTTAATGTTCCTAAATTAATAAAAACAGGAATATACGAAGGTATTTATTATAATATAATGGAATTTATAGATGGTATAAGCTATGAAGATAATGATTCTAAAAATATAAAAGAATCGGATTTAATTCGCATTGGAGAAATGTTATCTAATTTTCATTCGTTAAGAACTATAAATGATTCTGATATGTGGTACGAATATTTATATGAAAGAATAGAAAATGCTCATATAAAATTACAAAATTATTTAAATAATAATGAAGTAATATATATAGATTTATTACGTGAATTAAATGAACAAATTAAAAATAATTATCCCTTAACCTTACTTCATATGGATTTTAGACCGGGAAATATAATTATAAACGATAAATTGTATTTAATAGATTTTGAAAGTGTAAAAAATGGTGATCCAGTATTTGATTTTATAAAAATAAAAAGATTGTTAACTAAAAAACAATTCAATAAAATATTAGAAGGATATAAAAAAAACAGAGAATTGCCTAATGATTTTGAAAATAAAGTTAGATTTTATAATTTGTTTGATTCATATACCGCTCTTGATTGGTGCATATCTAATAATCAAATAGATACAGATTATTATAAACTAAATATGAAGGAAATAAAAAAATATGAGAAGAGGAAGTTTCAATAAAATATATAAGATTGGAAATTTTGTTATAAAATTAGATGCAAATAAAGATTCTTTTTCTAATTTAATAATAAAAGAAATGGATTTTAAAAAATATATAAAATATCAAAAGGATTTAAATAAATGTGGTATAAAAACTTCTAAAATATATTTTTATACCACATTTCCTAAAACTATATTAATAGAAAAAAACATAGAAGGATATAACTTGCAAGAAATAATGAGTAATCAAGAAGTAGATATAAAAGAAAAATTAAAATTGATAAAGAAATTGTTGTTGATATATAAAAAAGTACAAAATTGTAATGTTTGTGTAGATTGCAATTTGAAAAATTTTATATTAAATAATAATGAATTAATATATATAGATTTTGTTCCATCATTATACAAAGATAAAATAAAACAAGTTAATAATGCTAAAATAAATGATTATAAAAAATTATATATAGATGAAAATATTCAATTATTAAGCATTATGAATTATATATTAAAATCATTGTTATATTTACCAAGAGATCAATTAAAAGAAATTAAAAATGAAATTATAATTAATATAGAGAAAATTTTTAAAATAAAAATTAATTTAGATGAAGAAAATATTGTAACTAAAAAAGCAAAATTATTAAATAAATTTATAAGCGAAAGTATAACTAAGGAAGAATTTGATTTAGAGTATAAAAAAATAAATAAAAGGTGAAATATGAACAAATTAATATTTTTAGATATAGATGGTACTTTATTAAGAGATAATGGTACTTTTAATGATAAAATTAAAAAAGTAATAGAAAAACATCATCAAAAAAACAATAAGATAATTTTAACTAGTGCTAGACCTAGAAATAAAGTTATTGATATATGTAATCAATTAAATTTAAATACTTATTTTATTTCATCAAATGGAGCAGAAATCTATGATTATGATAAATGTAAAAAAATATATACACAAGGGATTTCTAAGAGCAGTATTTTATATATTTATAATTTGGCTTTAAAATACAATATTCAATTAATATTAGCAATTAATAATAAAGAATATACAGTAAATGCTGATAAATATGATAATAGACCTAAAGCTACTGAAATTATTTTAAGAAAATATAAAGTAAAACAATGTATGATTATTTCTGGTAAACTTTCTGTATTAAAAAGATTTATAAAGAAATTGGATGTTTTAGACGATATATCATTTACTTTAAATATAGAAACTTTAGAAAATGACAAATATTGGTACAGTGTAGTTAACAGAGATGTTTCCAAAGGTAATGCATGCGTTATATTATCAAATTTAATTAAGATAAATTTAAAAAATACAATTGGAATTGGTAATGATTACAATGATATATCTATGTTTAAATTACTGGGAAAAAGTGTTGCGGTAGAAAATGCTACTGATAGTATAAAAACAATGGTAGATACTATTATCGATTCAAATAATAATGATGGTGTATATAAATATTTAAAAAAGATTTTAAAATAGCAAAAAATATTATATAATAAAAAAGGAGGATATATGAGTAAAAGAGATATAAGATTAATGATTGAAGATGTAAAATTTAGCGTAAGAGCAGTTGGGGTTTTAAGAAAAAACAATAGAATATTATTTCAAAAAAGAAAAGGTGATGAATTTTGGGCGCTTCCAGGAGGTGCAATAGAAGTACTTGAAAGAGCTAAAGATGTAATTACAAGAGAACTTGAAGAAGAAATAGGGCTTAAAGATGTAGAAGTTATGAGACCATTATGGTTTGTAGAGTACTTCTTTAAATTTAATAATTTAGATCAACATCAATACATAATAGGTTATTTACTAAATATTGATGATAACAATGAAATAATAAATAAAGAAGAATTTGATGGAATAGAAGAAGGTAAAAACATTATTTATAAGTGGATCGATATAAATAATTTACAAAATGAAAAAATAAAGCCAGATTATTTAAAAGATAAATTATTAACTATGAAAGACAATTTTGAATTTATTGAAGAAGATAATTTATAAAAATGAGGAATAATATGAAAAAACTAATATATTTAACGACAAATCCATATAAAGTAGCAGAAGCAAATGAGTTTTTTGGTAAAAAATATGGATTTAATTTAGAGATTGTTAATCCGGATTTTGAAATATTAGAAACACAGGCTAAAACTTGTGGTGAGGTAGTTGCATTTAGTGCTAAATATGCTGCTGATAAATTAGGTTATGCTGTACTTAAATCAGATACAGGATTGTATTTAGATGCTTTAGGTGGACTTCCAGGACCATATAATCACTTTTTTGATAAACAAATAGGTGTAGAAAAATTTTTAGAATTATTAAAAAATGAAAAAAATAGAAAAGCTAGATTAGAACACTGTTTTGCTTATTGTGAGCCTGGAGAAGATCCTATAGTCTTTACTGGTGGTGGGACTGGTACAATCTCATATGAACCAAAAGGTAATGTAGGTAGATGGCATGATTTCTTTTATATACCAGATGGTGAAACAAAAACATTGAGTGAATTAAGAGAAATAAATTATGAAAAGGAAGCTTCATATTGGGGAGATGCTAAAGATCAGTTTGCTAAATGGTATATAGAAAAATATAAAGATGAAATATAATATAATATAAGGTGATATTATGATTAAACCAGAAGGATTAAAAAAGGGAGATAAAGTAGCAATAGTTAGTTTATCTTCAGGACTTATTGGAGAAGAGAATTTTATACATAAATATTATTTAGGTAAAAAAAGATTAGAAGAAGAATTTGGTCTTGAAGTAGTGGCAATGCCTAATGCTTTAAAAGGATTGAAATTTATTGAAGAACATCCTGAACTTAGAGCTAAAGATTTAATGGACGCATTTAAAGATCCAACTATTAAAGGTATTATATGTGCAATAGGTGGAATTGATACAATAAGAATAGCTTCATTTATAGATTATGATGTTATAAGAAATAATCCCAAAATATTTATGGGCTATTCTGATACAACAGCAAATCATTTTATGATGCAAAAGGCAGGTTTAGTATCTTATTATGGTCCTTGTGTTATGACTGATTTTGCTGAATATGTTAAGATGTTTGATTATACAAAAGAAGCAGCACAAAATGTATTATTTGATGGAGTAGAAAATTATGAAATAAAATCAAGTGAATATTGGAGTGATGATTTTGTACCTTGGGGTGAAGAGAATATAAATATCGAAAAAAAATTAAAAAAAGAAACCCATGGTTATGAAGTATTACAAGGTAATGGTAAAGTAGTAGGTAAATTACTTGGAGGATGTATTGATGCTTTTCCTATGTATGTGGGAACACCTATTTGGCCAACACTACATGAATTTAAGGATAAAATATTATTTTTAGAAACAAGTGAAGATAAACCTACACCTGATTACTTAAAATGTTATTTAATGAATTTAGGTGCTCAAGGAATATTTGATGTAGTGAAAGGAATAATTGTTGGTAAACCACAAGCAGAAAAATACTACGAAGAATATAAAGAAGTATATAAGAAAGTATTAAAAGATTTTAATAAAGAAGATTTACCAGTACTTTATAATATAAACTTTGGACATGCAATGCCAATAGGTATATTACCTATAGGAACAGATGTAGAAGTAGATTTTGATAACAAAACAATCACACTAGTAGAATGCCCTATTAAAAAATTAATTAAATAAAGAGGTACGTATGAAAAAATTTTTAAAAGATATAGAATTTGATAAAGAATATATAAATTCATGTATTAATAAAGTAGATAATAAATTAAAACAATATATAAATAACAATATATTACCTGAATATAATTTAAATGATAAAGGGCATAACAAAGATCATATAGATTTTGTACTTAAAAGAGCATTTGAAATAAGTAAAAACTATGATATAAATTATAATATTTTATATGCTTGTGTTAGTTTTCATGATATTGCTTGTCATATAAATAGAGATAAACATGAGATATTATCTGCTGATGTAGCTTATAAAGATGAATTTTTAAATAAATTTTTTAACAAAGAAGAATTATTAATAATTAAAGAAGCAATAGAAGATCATAGAGCATCTTCAACTAATATACCTCGAAATATATATGGTAAAATATTATCTTCTGCTGATAGAAAAGTAGATATAAAAACATATTTAATTTCATCTTTATTCTTTCAAGTAACAGATATTAATAATTTAGATATGAATAAAGCTATAGAACAATCTTATGATCATGCTATTAAGAAATTTGGGAAAAATGGTTATGCTACTAATAAATTTTATGTAGATGATAAAAGATATAAAAAATTTCTTCTAGACTTACACTATTTAATAGATAATAAAGATGAATTTAATAAATTAGCTGAAATAGTATTTAATGAGGTTAAAAGCAAAAAATAATATTAAAATTTATCTTTATATTAGGTTTTAAACATAATAAAGATAATTTCAAACAAAATAAATTGAATTAAAAACAAAAAATATTATTATATAATTAATAATTTTTGATAAACATTAAATTGTTTATCTTTTTTATTATATTTTAACAATTTTTTATTGAAATTACTATTTCAAATATGTTAAAATGTAATTGTATTAACAATAGTAGTTGATTGGGGGAAATATATGAAAAAAGAAACAAATTATCCATCTATAGACAAAACTCATTTAAAAGGTACGAGCTTTTTTGAAAGACATCCAATAATTCCATCACTAACTTTTTCAACTGTCATGAATTTAATGTTTAAATTACAAGGTAATCATAAAATAGTGGATTGTTTAGATCTGGAAGTAGATGTTAAAGAATTTCAAAAAGATAGTTTAATAGTAGCAAAATCATTACTTGAATTAGGTATAAAAACAAAAGATATAGTAGTGGTTGCTATGCCAAATTACTATCAAGCAATACCTGTTTTTAATGCCACAAATATGTTAGGAGCGGTTACTACTTATTTAAATCCGTTAGCTTCAATTGAGGAAATTAAAAATTATTTAAATTTATACGAATCTCCAATATTTATAGCGACTGATAAATTTGAAAGATATATTGATGAAATAAAAAGAGACACTAAAGTAAAACATGTTATAACAATGAAAGAACAACTAAAAAATAGTAGGGATCTTAATCAAATAGGTAATTATTCTGTTGGTAGTAAGGAAGATTTATCCTATCATGAATTAGAGAGTGTTAGTAAATATCAAAAGAATGTTTCTAAGAGGTATTTTGGTGGGAAAGATGATGCTTTAATTTTATATACCAGTGGTTCTACTGGTAAGGCTAAAAGTCTTTTGTTTACAAATGAAAATTTAATTGCTTCTTGCATATATTTAAAAAATTCTACTCATGTTCCTAATGTTACTGAAGATGACAGTAGATGGATGAATATAGTACCATTTATGTATCCTTATGGATTTGGTGCTTCTGTATTACAAACATTTTTAAGTGGTAGAGAAGTTATATTAACGCCTAATTTAGGCCCTGAAAATATTTCATATTATTATGATAAAAAGCCACATTTGGTATTTGGTAGTCCTGCACATTTGGAATTAACTAAAAAATATATTCCAGAAGATCAGAATTTAGAAGGATTGAAAATATATTTGTCAGGTGGTGATTATCTATCTGTTTCGCAATCTCTTGATGCAATTGAATTTTTCAAAAATCATGGTGCTACTACAACTATTAGTAACTCTTCGGGAACTGGTGAAACTTTAGGATGTAGCACAAATGCTATGAATGTACCATATAGACCTGAAACTGTTGGACAATTAGTTGTTGGACCTGAATATTTAATAATAGATCAAGAAACAGGAAAAGAAGTAAAATATGGAGAAACAGGGGTATTATGTACTAGAGGTAAACATGTTTTTAAAGGATACTATAAAAGACCTGAATTAACACAAGAAATAATGAGAGAAATTGATGGTAAAATATATTATGAAACAGGAAATATAGGTCAACTAGGAAAAGATAGATACTTTACTTTAGTTGGAAGGGCATCAAGATTTTTTATAAATAATACTTTTAATAAAGTATATTGTGAATTGGTTCAAAGTGTATTATCTTCAATAGATGTGGTAGATAGTTGTGCTGTTGTACCAAAACCAAATGAAGACACATTATTTAAGAGTAAAGCATATGTAGTGTTAAAAGATGGTGTTGTACCTTCTAAAGAGATAGAAGATTATATAATAGATATGTGTTATGCTCCATATATTGATCCTTGTACTAAAGAAAAAACTATTTTAAAAGATTATGAAATTCCAGAAAGTGTAACATTTTTAGATCAATTACCAAGAACTAATTCTGCTGAAAAAATTGATTATGAAAAACTTAAATCTATGGCAGAAGAGGAATATAATGAAGAAAAACAAAATGAGTTGCAACTTGTTAAAAAGAAAGAAAATTAAAAAAGCAAATGAAAATAATTTGCTTTTTTGTTTAGAAAAAAATATTTTTAAGTATTATGTTGCTAATAATTGTTATGTTATGATATAATAAATCATGATAATAGAGGTGAAATGATGGGTAGTAGTATTTATTTTCCAGTAAGTGCTTTAGCGTTTAGTGCTTTAACAACAATAATATTTTTTATAAAGAAACCAATAAAATCAATTGAAACAAAAATTTATAAATATTTGTTAATATCTAATTTTTGTGGATTAATTATAGAATTGTTATGTACGTATGCTGCAAGTATTGTAAATGTTAATCCATTTTTAAGTGATTTTATTTTGAAATTATATTTGGTTTACAATGTTTTATGGACATTAATTTTAACTATGTATGTTTATTATGTATCTAATGAAAAAAACAAAAAGCTGAATATGCGTAAAGATAAAAAGTCAGCTTATTTAATATTTTTGTTGTGTTCTTTTATTATTTATTATTTAGAGTGTAATTTGATTATTAAAAATAATTTTGCAGTTCGATATACGGAAGGTCCAAGTGTTAATTTTACATATATTATGTGTGGTATATTTATATTTTTTATGATATTATTCATTTTAAAAGATAAGCAAAATATTAAAAATAAAAAATTTATTCCTGTATATATATTTATTATTATGATTATTCTTGGTATATTAATACAGAAAAATAATCCGGGATTGTTAATTATGACTTATGTAGAAACTCTTACAGTTTCAATAATGTTCCACACAATCGAAAATCCAGATGTTAAGTTAATAAACCAATTAGAACTTGCTAAAGACCAAGCAGAAAAAGCAAACCATGCTAAAACTGATTTCTTAAGTAATATGTCTCATGAAATAAGAACTCCATTAAATGCTATAGTTGGATTTAGTCAATGTATTGAAAATGCTACTAATTTAGAAGAAGCTAAAGAAGATGCTAAAGATATTGTAATGGCTTCAAATAACTTACTTGAAATAGTAAATGGTATACTTGATATAAGTAAGATTGAAGCAGATAAAATGGAAATAGTTAATACTGAATATAATTTAAAAGAAATACTTGATAATTTAGTTAAACTTATAATACCTAGAATAGGTGAAAAAGATATTGAATTAAAAACTGATTTTGCAGTTGACCTACCTGAAGTACTATATGGTGATAGTGGTAAGGTTAAACAAGTTATAACTAATGTTTTAACTAATGCAGCTAAATATACTGATAAAGGTGAAATTAATTTTAATGTTAATTGTGTTAATGAAAAAGATAAATGTAGATTAATTATTTCTATTAAAGATACTGGTAGAGGAATTAAGACTGAACAAATAGATAAATTATTTAATAAATTTCAAAGACTTGATGAAGATAAAAATACAACAACTGAAGGAACAGGTTTAGGTCTTGCTATAACTAAAAGACTTGTTGAAATGATGGGTGGTAAAATAGTTGTACAAAGTGAATATGGGGAAGGTTCTACTTTTACAATTTATTTAACTCAAGAAATAAGAAATGGATTATATAAAAAAGAAGAAGTTGTTGAAGAGGAAATAAGCTTTGATAATAAAAAAGTATTATTAGTAGATGATAATAAATTAAACATAAAAGTAGGTACTAAAATCTTAAAAGAATATAATCTTGATATAACTCCATGTGAAAGTGGTTTTGAATGTTTAAATAAAATAGAGAATAATGATAAATATGATATAATTCTTTTAGATATTATGATGCCAAAAATGGGTGGTGTTGAAACTTTAAAAAGATTAAAACAAATAGATGGTTTTAATACTCCAGTAATCGCACTTACTGCAGATGCTATTCAAGGAAGAGAAAATAAATATTTAGAAGTTGGATTTAATGGATATTTATCAAAGCCTATTGAACATAGTGAGCTTAAAAAAGTGTTATCAAAATTTTTAATCAGTAATAAAATAGAAAAAATTGAAGCTGTAAAAGAAGAGAAAGAAGAAAAAATGGATAAATTAGATATAGATTATTTAAAAGAAAATGATATTGATGTAGAAAGTAGTATTGAACTTTTAGGCGATATAGAAATTTATAATGATACATTAAAAGATTTTTTAAATGAATCAAATGATAGATTACCTAAAATGGAAATGTATATGGAAAACGAAGATTCTAATAATTATGCAATACTTGCTCATGCTATGAAAAGTGATAGTAAATATTTAGGGTTTAAAAAATTAGCTGAATTATCATTAGATCATGAATTAAAGGGTAAAGAAAATGATATAAAATATATAAAGGAACATTATTCTGAATTAATGATAGAAGTAGATAGAATAATAAATATAGTTAAAAAATATTTAGGAGATGAATAATATGGAAAAAGCAATTATAGTAGCAGATGATTCTATGATAGTTAAAAATATTGTAGAAAAAGCTCTTAATGATGAATATATAGTTTTGAAAGCTTCAAATGGTAAAGAGGCAATAAAACATATTACTGATAAAAAATATGATATAGTCGGTTTATTACTTGATTTAAATATGCCAGAAAGTGATGGATTTATGGTATTAAATTATTTTAAGAATAATAATTTATTTAGAAAATATCCTATAGTTATAATATCAGGTGATGATACTAAGGAAACAATATCTAAAGCTTTTACATATGACATAGTAGATATGTTAAATAAACCATTTTCTAAAGATAATATAAATAATATGGTAAATAAAATTATTAATTTTAAAAATTAACTTAACTAAAACAGTTAAGTTTTTTATTTACAATAACATAGATAAATAACATAATATAAATGTATATAAAAGAAGATATAATTATTCGTTTGAAAGGAGAAAAAATATATGAGAAACGATATAATTATATTTGAAAATCAAGATGTCAAACTTGATGTAAATATAAAAGATGACACTGTTTGGTTGACAACAGATCAAATGTCACAATTGTTTAGTACTACTAAAAGAAATGTAGAGTTACACATAAAAAATATTTATGATGAGGAAGAACTAGAAGAAGATTCAACTTGGAAGAATTTTTTCGAAGTTCAAAAGGAAGGTAAACGAGAGGTTAAAAGAAATAAAAAACTCTATAATCTTGATGTAATAATATCAGTTGGGTACAGAGTAAAATCTAAAAATGATATAATTTTTAGAAAATGGGCAAATAAAATATTAAAAGAGTATTTATTAAAGGGATATGTAGTAAATCAAAAAAGATTAGAATATCTGGAAAAAACTGTTAAATTAATTGATATAGCTAATAGAATTGATGATGAATTAGATGGTAATAAAAGAATAAGAGCAACTCTATTTATATATTTTTTGCAATTTTATAATATTTTGTATAAAAATAATAAACAAGTAATAGATAATGATACTTTAGTTGCGCTAACTCTTTTAATCGCACAATCTAATCCTAAAGAGAAAGATTTAATAATTGATCTGGTTATGAATTTTTTGTTATCATAATTTGACTAATTTTAAATAAAATGTTATTATACCTATCAATTAAAGGGGGATAACATGAAAAAATTATCAAAAGAAGAAGCTTTAAATAGGTTAGAAGAAAACAATTATAAATTAGCTAAGTTGTTAAAATCTTATAATATATCAAAATTTAATTTGATTTGTTGCGGTAATTCTATCTCATCAGGATTTTCATTTACTAGTAATACTAAACCATTACTATTTAGAAATGAAAATATAGAAAATATATTTAAAGAAAATTTAATTGACTTAAAAAGATACCATTTTGCTAGAGCACAAGATAATAATGATGAACACATTTTAGGATATTTATTAAATGATACAAAGTTATCAGAAATTTGTAGATTAAATAGATTTGATTTAAAAGCAATGAAATCTACCGGTGTAGATGAAACTAATATAGATGAATTATATCCTTTAGATGATGATACTACTATAAAAAAATTAATAAACGATTATGATTCTTCAAATGTAATAATATATAATGGCGCTACTGGATCCTTTTTAGATAATATTACTCGTGGAGGAAAACACTATTTTACACATGGGATTAAAAGAGATTGTGTAAATATAGAAGCGTTTTTAAAATATATTCAAGAACAAAATAGAAGTAAAGGTACAAATGTACAAGTATATTTGTGTGGAGCTCCTTCAATACTCAAAGCGTCAGATCTATTTATTAATACTAGATTAAAAAATATATCTGAAAAATATGCAAATGTTGTTTATGTAGAAAATATACCTAAAAAGACGCTTTATAGAAAAGAAAATTTTATTACTCCAGATACGCATTATAATGAAATAGAATATTTAAATCTAAATAATAAGATATTAGAAAAAATAAATGAAAATTATTTGATAACCAATATGTTAATTAATATTGATAGAGGTATTTATACATTAAATACTGAATATCAATTAGGTAAAATAAATAAAGAAGATGTACAAATAGGTGCTAGAGAAATAATAGATCTTAGTTTAATAGTTAATAAAGAAAAACTAAAAAATTTAAATTCAGATTTTAAAAAAGTATTAAAAAAAATAAAGAATTACTTAATTAATAGATCTTCTTATGATTTTTATTATGCTGGGAAAAGTAATATAAAAGAAAGTGTAAATAAATATATATATAAATAATAGGGTAACCTATTATTTTAATTTGCTTTTTAAGAAATCTTCAAAAACTAAAAGCCCATAATCTTTATTATAATAATTAGGGAATTCATTTAAATGCGCAAGTGCAATTTTAGCTGTTTTAACTAAATCATTATTAGTAACATTAGTATTAATATTCTCCATACCATGTTCTAACTCAACATTTATTCCTCTTTTAAAATCTTCAAAAGAAAATTTAGAAAAATCTATATTTAAAAACTTTGCAACCCTTAATATTTCATTATCATTAAACATCTTATCACCCCTATATTATATTGAATAAATTATGTATTTATGTTATTATTATTTGTGGAAGTGATTTTATGAATTTACCAGATTTAAAGATGGCAAAAGTAAGAACTAAAAGAGAAATAAAAATAATAAGAGATGATTATAAAGTATTAGATGATATGAAAACTATAGGAAAAAATAAAAATTATTATTTAAAAACTTATGGTTGTCAGATGAATGTACATGATAGTGAAAATATAAAAGCAATTTTAGAAGATATGAGTTTTACTGAAACTAATGAAATGGAAGATGCTGATATAATAATACTTAATACATGTGCGATAAGAGAAAATGCTCATAAAAAGATGTTTGGGTTTCTTGGTAGAGTAAAACATTTAAAACAAAGTAAACCAGATGTAATATGTGGTATATGTGGTTGTATGGCACAAGAAGAAAGTGTAGTAGATGATATAAAAAATAAATATAAATGGGTAGATATAGTGTTTGGTACTCATAATATACATAAGTTACCTGAAATATTAGAAGAGTCTATAAATAAGAAAAAACAGGAAATAGAAGTATTTAGTATTGAAGGGGATGTATATGAAGGAATACCAGTAAAAAGAGATTCTAAATATAAGGCCTGGGTAAATATACAATTTGGTTGTGATAAATTTTGTACTTATTGTATTGTTCCATATACAAGAGGTAAACAAAGAAGTAGACTTCCTATTGATATAGTAAATGAAGTAAAAAAATTAGTTGAAGATGGATATAAAGAAGTTACTTTATTAGGACAAAATGTTAATGCATATGGAAAAGATTTAAATATTGATTATACTATGAGTGATTTACTTAAAGAAACAGCTGAAACAGGAATAGAAAGACTTAGATTTGTAACTAGTCATCCATGGGATTTTGATGATAAAATGATAGATATAATTGCTAAATATGATAATATAATGCCTTATATTCATTTACCTTTACAATCTGGTAGTGATAGAATATTAAAACTTATGGGAAGACGTTATACAAAAGAAAAATATTTAGAATTATTTAATAAAATAAAAACAAGAATACCTAATTGTTCTATAACTACAGATATAATTGTTGCTTTTCCAGGAGAAACTATAGAAGATTTTAATGATACATTAGATGTTGTAAATAAATGTAAGTTTGATTCAGCATTTACATTTATCTATTCACCTCGTATTGGTACTCCTGCTGCTAAAATGAAAAATGATTTAAAAGAATCAGAAAAAAATGATAGATTATATCAATTAAATGAAGTAATAAATAAATATGCTAATGAAGCTAATCAAAAGTATATGGGTAAAATAGTAAAAGTTTTACTTGAATCACCAAGTGAAAAAGAAGGAAAACTTATGGGATATACTGATACTATGAAGTTAGTTAATGTAGAAGCGCCTTTAGAATATTTAGGTAAAATAGTTGATGTAGAAATTACTGATGTTAAAACATGGAGTTTAGATGGTAAATTAATAAAGAAAGTATAATTATATACTTTTTTTTCTTTATATGATATACTTTACATGGTAAAGGAGTTTTGATTATGTACTGTGATAAGTGTGGAAATAATATATCTAAAAATACAAATTTTTGTAATGTATGCGGTAATAAAATTGAAAAGGTTGAACTAACTGATATAACACAACAAAAAAATAAAAGTTATGCTTGGATATTCATTGTTTTAGGAGTTTTAATAGGTTTAATTGCTATGCTTTTAATAATTTTTTCAATAAGTAAGTTTTCAAATAAACCAATAAAAGAATTAGAAGATTCTTTAACACATTTTATTTTAAAAAGTAAAAATAGTGGAACAATTAATCTTGATTTATCTATTCAAACTAATAACTCTGATAAATATGATTTTAATGCAAATATTAAATATATTAAAAAGCATAATGATAATTATGATATTGCTTTTAAAATTGATAAGACAAATTTCAATGAAGAAATAAATATATTTTCCAAAATAAATAATAAGACAATAACTTTATATGCAAGTTCAAATTTAATTGATATGTTGGGTTTAACTGAATCTACTGATAATATGTGGGTTTATTACAAGGATAAAAATAAAATATTGGAAAATTTTGATATAGAGGATGATAGAAACTTTAATTTTTTTGATGTCATAGATGATGCCCATTATAAATTTATAAATGAAGAAAAAGGCTTAAAACATTATAAATTAACTATAGATAATGAATTGTTAAATAAATTAAAATCACAAACAGATAGTGAATTTGTTGGTTTCACTGAATTAAATGATGTTTATTATTTAGATATATATATAAATAATAAAGGTGAATTAACAAAATTAGAACTGGATTTAACTAAATTTATAAATGAAAAGGAAATAAAAAAGGCTTTAATTACTATTCAGTTTTATGACCTTGGTAGTACATCTTTAACTATACCGATGGATGCTATTAATTCTAGTTTAAATCTAGAAACATATTTAAGTAAATTTTCTCTATTTAATAGTGATGTTGAAGAAGAATCAACAAATGATATTTATTATAATAATTACGACGCATATTTAAAGGGTGATTATTATAATCCAAAATATTATTATGCATATTAAAATTAATTAATAAAAAGTAGTTTTACTACTTTTTTTGTGCATTTTTACTAAATACTTTCATATATTAAATTGAGGAGTGATTATATGTCATTATATAAGGAGATAGTTACTAAAGCTGTTATTGGTAAAGGTAAAAAATATTTTAAAGATAACTACAGTATAAGTGTAGAAAATACTCCAACAACTGTATTAGGATGTTGGGTAATAAATCATAAATTTAAAGGATATAAAACCAATGAAAAAATAGGAGTAAGTGGATCATATGATGTTAATATATGGTATTCATATGATAATGATTCTAAAACTACTGTTGTAAATAAAAATATATCATATAATGATTTATTTAATGTTAGATTAAAAGAAAGTGCTGATCTTTCAAATGATACTGATATAATTGTAAGAACACTTAAACAACCTAATTGTTCGGGAGTAAATATTGATGGAAAAAGTATAACTTTTGATATAGAAAAAGAATTAGGTGTTGAAGTAGTAGGCGAAACAAAGGTTAAAATTGCAATTGAAGAAGATGAAGAACCATGGGATGAAATAGATGATGAATTGACTGAAAAAGATTTAGAAGAAATAGATAAAGTGGATGATGATTTCATAAAATAGTACTATTGTACTTTTTTTTATAAAAAAACAAATTGTTAACCAAAAAAGGTTGACATAAAAGCATTCATGTGTTAATATTATATACAGTGAATGGAGGTGCTTTATGGCAGTTAAAATGAGATTAAAAAGAATGGGAGCTAAAAAAAGACCTTTTTACCGTATCGTAGTAGCTGATTCTAGATTTCCAAGAGATGGTAGATTTATAGAAGAAGTTGGATATTATAACCCAATTGAAAATCCAGCAGTAGTAAAAGTTGACAAAGAATTAGCTATGAAATGGTTAAATAATGGTGCAACTCCTACTGATACAGTTAGAGATATTTTAAGTAAAGAAGGAATTTTAAAAGAATTCCATGAAGCTAAAATGGCTAGTAAGAAAGCTGGTAAATAATTATGGAATTAGTTAATTTAACAGAATATTTAGTTAAAGAATTATTACCTAATGTAGAAAATATAAGTGTAAAGGAAATAGAAT
Source organism: Bacilli bacterium (assembly GCA_017536505.1). GTDB lineage: Bacteria > Bacillota_I > Bacilli_A > RF39 > UBA660 > UMGS1613. The sequence continues at coordinate 23,394 of JAFXHG010000008.1, read as the reverse complement.
CTGAAGGAGATAAAGTTATTCAAGTTTTAGTTCCTAGTGATTGTATGAGTATAGTAATTGGAAAAGGTGGAAATATTGCTAATTCAATTCGTACATTAGTACAAGCTGCTGCTTACGTAAAAAAATTAGGTAGAGTAAGAATTAATATAGATTCATTATAAAAATTGGAGTAATCCAATTTTTTTAATTTTATTATTGTAATAAATTTGTTAATATATTATAATTATATATAGGATGTGATTATATGAAACAAAGAGTAATAAGTGCTATAGTAGCATTTGCAATTTTTATACCAATATTTATTATAGGAGGGCTTCCTTTTAATATTGCATTTTATGTTTTAACAATACTTGGATTAAAAGAATTTATGAAAGTTAAAGAAAAAGAAAAGAAGATTCCTGATTTTATAAGACTTATTGCTTATATTATGATAACTCTTCTTTATTTTGGATGTACTTTAAGTGGTAATTTAGATTTTAGTTTTGATTATAGAATGGTCGCTGGATTATTTTTAACTTTATTGTTACCTGTGGTTTTATATCACGATGATAAAGTATATAATATAAAGGATGCATTTTATTTATTAGGAGGAGTATTCTTTTTAGGCTTTTCAATGTCTTTATTCCATATGTATAGATCAATAGGATTAGACTTAGTAATATTTTTATTTTTAATAACAATAATTACAGATTCATATGCTTATTTTTCTGGAATGTTAATTGGAAAGAATAAATTATTAGAGGTAATATCTCCTAAAAAAACATGGGAAGGTACTATTATAGGTAGTTTAGTTGGTACATTTATTTGTACAGTTTATTATTTAACCGTAATAAATCCAGATGCATCAATAGTAGCCGTTTCAATTGTTGTATTATTTTTAAGTTTGATAGGGCAATTTGGAGATTTATTCTTTTCTGCAATAAAAAGAAAATATAATGTAAAAGATTTCTCAAATCTTATGCCTGGACATGGTGGAGTACTTGATAGATTAGATAGTATTATATTTGTGATGTTAGCATTTACATTTTTCTTAAATATTTTATAAAAAGGTGGTAATAATATGATGACAGTGATATATTTTATTTTAATACTTGGAGTTACAGTATTTATACATGAATTAGGACATTTTATGTTTGCTAAAAAATATGGTGTTCATGTATATGAATTCTCTATAGGTATGGGTCCTAGATTATTTAAGTTTAATAGAAAAAATGATGAAACAGATTACTGTATACGTCTTTTCCCTATAGGTGGATTTGTTCAAATGGCAGGTGAAGAAGTAGAAGTAGATGAAAATATACCAGAAGAAAAAAGACTTCAATCAAAAACTGCTTTCCAAAGATTTATGATTATGGTAGCAGGAGTTATGATGAATTTTATACTTGCTTTTGTATTATTATTCTTTGTAGGTTTATTTAGTAAAGTTTCTATAAATAATGTTTATGTTAATAGTAGTGTTGTTAATAATTTAAATGACAATGATAAGATAGTAGCTATTAATGGAAATTTTGTAAATAATTATGATAAACTTTCTTTAGAAATTGCTATAGCAGCAGAAAAAGATTTTATCGTTACAGCAGAAGATGAAAAAGGAAGTAGAAAAGATGTAACAGTTAGTCCTGTTGCAATAGGCAAATCAAATCTTATTTATCAAAAAGATTATGGATTTGAAGTAAGTAATTTAAATATTACAAAATCTAGTACAAAAGGAGTATTAGAAGGTGACTCTATTGTTAGTGTTAATGGAGTTCAAGTTACTACATATTTAGAAATGATAAATGAATTATCAAAAGCTAATAATGAATTAACACTTACTTTAAAGTCTAAAGATGGTACAACAAAAGATACTAAAATAACAGTTAAAGAAAATAAAGATGATGAATTAATAGGATATAGTTATGGCTTTTATATAGCAGGAGAAGAGGCAAAAGGCTTTATAGGTGCAATTAAATATGCATTTATAAAATTCTTCAGTACAGTTGAACAAATGGTATTTACTGTAGTATATTTAATAACTGGCGATATAAGTTTAAATATGATGTCAGGTCCTGTTGGAATATTTAGTGTAGTTGGAGAAGCAGGAAAAGCAGGATTTAGTAGTATAGTATCTTTGCTATGTTTAATCTGTATAAATGTTGGATTTATAAATTTCTTACCACTTCCAGCATTTGATGGAGGACATATATTATTTATAATTATAGAAAAAATTAAAGGTAGTAGAGTTAATCCTAAAGTAGAAAATATAATTCATAATATAGGATTTATATTACTTATGATACTTATGATACTTGTTACTTATAATGATATAATTAGATTATTTTAAAAAGAAACAAATTTTTGTTTCTTTTTTATTTATATATGATATAATAAGTAACAAACATGCACTATAACCAATTTTATAACACTTTTTGAAAAAAATGTATTTTTTTTCAAAAAAGTATTGTCAAAATAAAAAAATTAGTATATACTTATATAGTCATATCTTTTTGATGGGCTTGTAGCTCAGCTGGTTAGAGCGCACGCCTGATAAGCGTGAGGTCGATGGTTCAAGTCCATTCAGGCCCACCATCTTATAAAAATATGGCCGGTTGGTGAAGCGGCTTAACACACATGCCTTTCACGCATGCATTCACGGGTCCGAATCCCGTACCGGTCACCATATGTTAATTAACCCTTGATTTTCAAGGGTTTTTATTTTGCAAAAACGTTTTGCCCTTGTTTTTGCCCTTGTTTTGACCTTGCAACTACCGTGAATGCATGTGTGAATGTGTGTTAAGAATCAACAAAAATAAATCGACCTCTCGCTTATAAAATAAAAACATGGTATAATTAAATTATAATATATATAGTAGTTTATAAGGAGGCAGAATAATGAAAAAAATTATTATTATTTTATTATTAGTTATCCCAGTATTAACTGGTTGTGGAGTGAGTAAGCAAAAAAAAGTTGATTACAGCGAATATTCTTTTTCAGATACACATTGGACTAGAGAAACTGAATATGATACAGAATATATTACTTTTTATTCTGATGGATTTTTTAGTTATTATTGTGCTTGTGGTAATCCGGTTAATGATTCTGATTTGTGTGAAACATATTCATATAATGATGAAACAAAAGAAATCCAATTAGAGTGTTATGAAGCACCAGATGAAACAATAACAACTATTAAAATAGTTTCTTATGATGAGAATAATTTAGTATTAGATTTTAATGGTGAAATAAGAAAATTTATAAGAGAATAATAAATGTTTAAATTTATATAAAAAATTGTGTTATAATTAATTTATTAATTTATAATTTAATTATAATATATTGCCCCATGGCCAAGCGGTAAGGCAGTGGACTCTGACTCCATTATGCGAAAGTTCGAATCTTTCTGGGGCAACCAAAATGCAAGAATGGCGGAATTGGTAGACGCGCTACTTTGAGGGGGTAGTGATTTTATGATCGTGGGAGTTCAAGTCTCCTTTCTTGTACCACTTAAAAATAAACTCAAATTTTTTATTTGGGTTTTTATTACACAAATTTTTCATTTTTTAATACTTGTTTGTAATAGAGTCATGTGCTATAATTATAATAGATGAGGGAGTAGTTAACATACCTATGTAATGAAGTCAACATTTCGATTTTATCTGGCTTTATTTTAATTAACGAGACTTATCTACATTAGTAGTGAGTCTTTTTATTTTAGAAAGGTGATTTTATGTTTTATAGTAAAGATATAAAAAATATAGAAGAAGAATTAGAAACAAGTATAGATGGATTGTCAGATAAAGAATCAAAGAAAAGATTAGAAAAATATGGTAAGAATTCTTTGCCTAAAAAGAAAAAAGATAGTGTATTTAAAATATTTTTTAATGAATTAAAAGATCCTATAGTATTATTACTTATAGTAGCAATTATTGTATCAATGATTGCTGGTGAATTTATTGATGCGATTGCTATTATACTTATAGTATTAATAGATTTAATTATGGGTACATATCAAGAAAATAAAGCTAATAATACTGCAGAGGCTTTAGAAAAATTGGTTACAGTAAAAACTAAAGTAATCAGAAATGGTGAGGTTAAACAAATAAATTCTGAAGATTTAACTATAGGAGATTATGTAATTCTTGAATCAGGAGATAAAATATCTGCTGATATGAGGATAGTGGAAGCACATAATTTAATGGTAGATGAATCTGTTCTTACTGGAGAAAGTATACAAGTAAATAAACATAGTGATGTTATAAATGTTGAAAATGCTCAGATAACTGAACAAGACAATATGTTATTTGCAGGAACAAATGTAGTAAAAGGAAGAGCTAAGGCAATAGTAGTATCTGTTGGACTTTCTACAGAAATAGGAAAGATTGCTGATAGTATTAATAATACAAAAGAAGAGAAATCTCCTTTAACAATAAGAGTAGAAAAATTTTCTAAGCAAATTAGTGTATTAGTACTTGTGATTGCTATAATAATTACAATACTACTAATTTATAAAGGGGAAGAACCAAATGCTATATTTTTATCGGTAGTAGCACTTGCTGTATCAGCAATGCCTGAAGGTTTACCTTTAGCTCTTACAATGGCATTAACTATAGCTTCTAATAAAATGGCTAAGAAAAATGTAATAGTAAGAAAATTAAAATCAGTAGAATCACTTGGTAGTTGTACAGTAATAGCTAGTGATAAAACAGGTACTCTTACAGTAAATGAACAAACTGCTAAAAAAATATTACTTCCAAATAATCAAGAATATGAAATAACTGGTGTAGGTTATAATGTTAAAGGCGAAGTAAAAGGTGAAAATTTAGAATATGCTAAAGAAATTAGTTTATATGGAGTGCTTAATAATGAAGCAAGTATAGATAATAATAAACAAGTTGGAGATTCTATAGATATTGCATTCTTAGTATTAGGTAAAAAATTAGGAGTAGATACACATAAAATAAAAACATTAGAAATAATTCCTTATGAATCAGAAAATAAATATTCAGCTGTATTTTATGAAATGGATAATGAAGTTTATTGTACTGTTAAAGGTTCTTTAGAAAAAGTAAAAGAGTTTTGCAATAAAATAAATTTAGTGGATGAAAAAATAAAATCTAATATATTAGAAGAGCAAAATGAAAAATTAGCAAGTGATGGATATAGGGTAATAGCTGTTGCTAATGGTAAAGTAAAAAAACAAGATAGTTATTGTGAACAAGATATAAAGAATTTAACTTTTATGGGTATGGTAGGATTTATCGATCCAATTAGAAAAGAAGTTGTTGCATCTATTGATGAATGTAGAACTGCTGGTATAAAAGTTTTAATGATTACAGGAGATCATCCTTTAACAGCATTTTCTATTGCTAAAGAATTAAAATTAACTGATGATTATTCTAGTGTTACAACTGGTAAAGAAGTTGATGAATATTTATCTAAAGACAAAGAAAAATTTGATAAGTTTGTAAAATCTAAATGTATATTTACAAGAGTTACTCCTTTACAAAAATTAGAAATAGTTGAATCTTTAAAAAGACAAGGGGAATTTGTAGCAGTTACAGGAGATGGAGTAAATGATGCTCCAGCACTTAAGGCAGCCAATATAGGTATTGCTATGGGTAGTGGAACTGATATAGCAAGAGAAACTGCTAATATGATAATAATAGATGATAATTTTAAATCTATTGTTGCAGGTGTTAAAGAAGGAAGAATTGCTTATGCAAATATTCGTAAAATAATTTTATTTTTAATATCTTGTGGACTTGCTGAAGTATTATTCTTCTGTTTATCAATAATCTTTAATTTACCAATGCCTCTTGTTGCTATACAACTTTTATGGCTTAATGTAGTAACAGATGGTATTCAAGATTTTGCTTTATCATTTGAAAAAGCTGAAAAAGGTATAATGAATGAAAAACCAAGAAATCCTAAAGAACCTTTATTTGATAAAAATTTATTTCAAGAAATTATTGTTTCAGGACTTACAATTGGTATATTAGTATTTATACTATGGTATTCTTTAATGAGTAATAATGGGAATATAGATATTTCACGTGGGTATATTATGGCATTTATGGTGTTTATTCAAAATGTTCATGTATTTAATTGTAGAAGTGAAAAAATATCAGCATTTAGTATTCCACTTAATTCTAACAAACTTATTGTAGGTGGAGTATTATGTTCAATAATTTTACAAGTTATTGTTATGGAAGTACCAGTTATGTCGAAATTTTTAAAAACTACTTCTATACCTGTTGTAGTTTTAATAAATCTATTTTTATTAGCGCTTATAGTTTTAGCTGTATTAGAATTATATAAAAAAATAAAATATAGAAATGTTAAATAAAATAAAAAAAGAATAAATTCTATTCTTTTTTTGTATAATTTTTTAAATATTAATTCATTATATTATTGGAGGGATAATATGAGTAAAGAAAAAGATGAAGTAAATGTATTAGATGAATTAAGTAAAGGTGCTTGTATGGGAAGAGATGCTATTCATTTTATAATGGATAAAGTAGAAGATGAAAATTTAAAAAAAGAATTAAATAGACAATATAGAGAATATAAAGAAATAAGCGAAGAAATAAATAAAATATATCCAGAATATAGCGAAGATGAACCACATAAAACAAATGCTATGAATAAAATGATGACATGGTATGGAATTGAAATGAAAACTATGATGGATTCTAGTACATCAAAAATAGCAGAACTTTTGATGCAAGGAACTAATATGGGGATTATAGAAGGCAGAAGATTATTAAATCAAAAAGATACTAACGAAGAAATAAATAAGTTAGTAGAAAAATATGTAGAAGTACAAGAAACAGCGGTAGAAAAATTAAAACCATTTTTATAATAAGCTATGCTTATTATTTTTTTATTTGAATATAATTAATAGGGAGTGATTTAATGGATTATAAGTTTTATTATTCAAATAATAATGGTCAAGATGATTATGGATTAAAATATATAGATGAGTGTGGTAATGGATTAAAATGTACAGAGTTTAAAGTACAATATCCACCACAATGTCAATGTGAACAACCGGGTATGGAATATATGATGCAACCAAGACCTATATTTGATAATCCTAATTATATAGGATCAGGTAAATTAAAAGATAAAGTAGCAATTATCACTGGTGGGGATTCTGGTATTGGTAGAGCAGTAGCTATTGCATATGTAAAAGAAGGAGCAAAAGTAGTACTTCCTTATTATAATGAACATATAGATGCAAACGAAACAAAAGAATATATAGAATCTTTAGGTGGTACTTGTATTTTTATGGCAGGTGATGTTAAAGACCCTAACTTTTGTGACTATATAGTAGAAGAAACAATGAGAAATTTTGGTAAAATAGATATACTAGTAAATAATGCTGGAGTACAATTTCAAACAAAAAGTTTACTTGATATAAGTGATGAACAATTTGATGTTACAATGAAAATAAATATGTATTCTATATTCTATTTAACTAAAAGAGCTCTTAAGCATATGTGTCCTGGAGCATCTATAATAAATGTAAGTTCAGTAACTACTTTTTATGGTGAGCCGGAATTAATAGATTATGTAACTAGTAAAGGTGCTATAATAGGATTTACTAGAGCTCTTTCAACTAATTTAGCAGATAAAAATATAAGAGTAAATGCAGTTGCTCCTGGATATTTCTGGACAGCACTTCAACCAGCATGTTGGGAAGCAGAAAAGATACCTACACTTGGTGCAGATGCTCCTATGAAAAGAGCAGGGGAAACATTTGAAATCGCACCTTTATTTGTATATCTAGCAAGTAGCGATTCATCTTATGTTACAGGGCAAACAATGCATATAAATGGAGGTTTATATAAAGGATAAAAAGTTGTATAACTTTTTTTCTTTTTGTTCAATATAAAATAGAAAGGAGATAGTTATTCAATAAAACTATAATATAGTATTTAATATTATAAGTTCTAAGGATTAAATTATCTAAGTGATTATATGAGTATATGGAATAAAAATGAAATTAAAAGAGAAATAGAAAAATTAGATAAAGATATAGAAACGGATATATTAATAATGGGTGCTGGTATTACTGGCATGACTTGTGCTTACTTTTTAAAAGACAAAAATGTATGTGTAGTGGATGCAAATAAAGTAGGTCATGGGGTAACTTTAAATACAACAGCTAAAATAAATTATTTTCAAGAAAGAATATATACTAAAATAAAAAATGTAAGAAATGAAAAAACAGCTAAAAAATATTTAAAATCTCAAATAGGAGCTATAAAAAATATAAAAGAAATAATAGAAAAAGAAAATATAGATTGTGATTTTAAAAGAGTAGATTCTTATGTATTTTCAAATATTGAAAGTGAAATAGAACCACTAAAAAAAGAAATAGAGTTTTTAAGAAAAAATGATATAGATATTAAAGAAAAAAAATTACCTAATAAAATAACTCAATACTCATCTTACTATGTAAGTGATACATATATATTTAATCCTATAAAATATTTAGAAGGTTTGTATAAAATATTAAAAGAAAAAAATATAAATATATATGAAAATAGTAAAATAATAAAAATAGAAAAGAAAGATGATTATTATATTTGTTATAGTGATAAATATAAAATAAAGTCTAAAAAAGTGTTACTTGCTTGTCATTATCCTTATTTTATATTACCATTTTTATTACCTTTAAGATCTCATATTGAAAAATCATATATAGCAATAAGTAGAGTAAAAAAAGATTTAGGTTTTACTTGTATAAGTTCAAATAAACCTACTTATTCCTGTAGATTTTATAAAGATGGTGATAATATCTATCAAATAAGTTTATCTGAAAGTCATAATACGAGTATTAAACAAAATGATTCATATCATTTTCAAAGAGTTAAAGAAATTTTTAATTTAAAAGAAAAGGATATAGTGATGACTTATTCTAATGTAGATATAATGACTCCAGATCATATGCCTTACATAGGTAGATTAAAAGATAATATTTATATAGCTTGTGGTTATAATACATGGGGTATGACTAATGGAGTACTTGCCTCTAAAATAATAAGTGATATGATTTTAAATAAAGAAAATGAATATGTAGAAATTTTTAATCCTAATAGAATAAATCTAGCTAATATAATAGATTTACCTAATATTTTGTTTAGTCAAACAAAATCTTTTTTAGGACCTAAATTAAATAAAAATAAACCATGGTATAAAGATAATATAAAGTTTATAAATAAAGATGGTAAAAATCTAGCTATATACAAAGATGAAAATGGATTTAAACATATAATATATAATAAATGTCCTCATTTTGGATGTAGTTTAATTTTTAATGAAGAAGAAAAAACCTGGGATTGTCCTTGCCATTCATCTAGATTCGATATAGATGGTAAATCTATTAAAGGACCAAGCAATTATGATATTTCTTATAAAGAATAAATACAATGTATTTATTCTTTTTATTTTTTGTAGTATAATTTAAATAGAAAGTAGAGTGGTTTAATGAAAATATTAGTTACAGGTGGTACAGGGTATATTGGTAGTCATACTTGTGTTGAATTATTAGATGCAGGATATGAAATAGTTGTTATTGATAATTTATCTAATTCTAAAATAGAAGTAGTAGATAAGATAAAAGAGATAACAGGTAAAGATTTTAAATTTTATGAAGGTGATTGTTGCGATAAAAATATTTTAGTTAAAATATTTAATGAAAATGATATAGATGCCGTAATTCATTTTGCAGGTTTTAAAGCAGTTGGAGAATCAGTATTAAAACCTTTAAAATATTATAGAAATAATTTAGATTCTACAATAACTTTATTAGAAGTTATGAATGAATTTAATTGTAAAAAAATAGCATTCTCATCAAGTGCAACAGTATATGGTAAACCAGAAACTTTACCTATTAAAGAAGATTTTCCATTATCAACAACTAATCCATACGGAACAACTAAATTAATGATAGAAGATATACTTAGAGATTTATATGTATCAGATAATGAATGGTCTATTGCGATACTTAGATATTTTAATCCAATTGGAGCTCATAAATCAGGACTTATAGGAGAAAATCCTAATGATATACCTAATAATTTAATGCCTTATATAGTTAAAGTAGCTACTAAAGAACTTGAATGTTTAAGTGTATTTGGTAATGATTATGATACAAAAGATGGTACAGGTGTTAGGGACTATATACATGTAGTAGATCTTGCTAAAGGACATATTAAAGCAATTGAAAAAGTATTAAAAGATACTGGAGTAGATGCATATAACTTAGGTACTGGTAATGGATATAGTGTACTTGAAATAGTAAATACATTTATGAAAGTAAATAATATAGATGTTAATTATAAAATAACTGATAGGAGACCAGGAGATATAGATGCTTGTTATGCAGATCCAAGTTATGCTAAAGAAAAATTAAATTGGGAAGCAAATCTTGGTATTAATGAAATGTGTGAAGATGCATATAACTTTGTAAAGAATTTTAAAGAAGACAAATAGTCTTCTTTTTTATTAAAAAAATATTTTATTTTTAAGAAAAATATGGTATACTTAATTAGTAATGAATTTGTCTCCTTAGCTCAGTTGGTAGAGCAACTGACTCTTAATCAGTGGGTCTAGGGTTCGAATCCCTAAGGGGACACCAGTTGATATTACAAGAATTGGAAAATTCATTTCCAATTCTTTTTATATAATTAAGAATAAAGAGGGATGTTTATGAAAAAAAATGGATTTACTTTAGTAGAGTTATTAGCAGTAATAGTAATATTATCAGTTATAGTTTTAATAACTGTTATATCAGTTAATTCTACTGTATCAGAAACAAAAGGTACATTATCAGAACTACAAATAAAAAATATAGAAGATGCAGCTAAAACTTATTATTTAAACGAAGGTATGAATATAGGTAATACTTGCATTAATGTTTCTGATCTAATAGACAAAGGATATGTAGATAGTGATTCTGTAATAGATCCTAAAGATAGGGAAGAAATGTTAGGATCTGTAAATATAAATTATAAATCAAATAAATTTACACCTAAATATCAATCAAATGAATGTAAAAAAATATGTAGACCTGTAACTACAGCAACAACAGGAAATGTTCCAGAAGGAAAATATGAAATAGGTGATGAATATACCTGCGAAGTAAAAGATGGAGTTTGGTATACATTCTTTCTATTAAGTAAAGAAGATAATAATATAGAACTAAATTTAATAATGTATTCAAATATAAATGATGATGGAGTGCCTGTAGATTCAAATGAAGTGGCAAATAAAGGATTTGTTCAATGGAATGAAAGTGGTAATCTTACTGAAGGTCCAGTAACAGCAATAAATTATTTAAATAGAGCAACATCAAGTTGGGATAATATAGATAATTTAGATGAAGTATATACTGAAAGTTATTATGATGAATATTTCAATACATCAAATAAATATACAATTAATTTAACAGGAAAAGCAAGAATGATATATGTGTCGGAATCTTATGAAGTTGAAAACAATAACTTTGATTGGATTGATGATTATGGTCGTGGACTTAATGATTATCCAATTAACGAAGTTATTGATGTGTCGGGATATTGGACAATGAATACTTGGTATGGATCCAAACCTACTGTTATACATTCTACTGGTGATAGTATGGTTTATGTCTTCAACCAAGACTATAATTATGGCGTTCGTCCTGTTATAAAAATAACTAAATCAAACATATATTAAAATTAAAAAAATGAATAAAATTAAAAAATCTTTTCACAATAAAAGTGGGAGGATTTTTTTATGGAGAAAAAAGAATATAACAAAATAGTTGATAAGTATACTCCAAGTGAACCAAAACTAAAAAATGCATTTATTGCTTTTATAATTGGTGGATTTATGGGAGTACTAGGTAATTTCTTAGTAGATATTTATTCATATTATTTTAATTTATCTACTAAAGATGCTAGTGTATTTATGATTATTACTTTAATATTTTTAGGGTGTTTTTTTACTTGTTTAGGTTTCTTTGATAAATGGGTTAATTTTGCTAAATGTGGTCTTATTATTCCTATAACAGGGTTTGCCCATGCAATGATGAGTGCTGCTTTAGAATATAGAAAAGAAGGTTTGGTTACTGGCATTGGAGCTAATATGTTTAAGCTTGCAGGTTCTGTAATTATATTTGGTGTTGTTAGTGCATATTTATTTGGTCTTTTAAGATTATTTGTGATGGGAGGCTAATATGACTTTTAAATATAATAATGTATATATAAATAGTGCTAGTACAGTTGTAGGACCATATGAAGCAAAAGGACCATTTTCTAAACTTTATGATAAAAATTACGATGATTTATATTTTGGAGAAAAGTCTTGGGAACAAGCAGAGACTAAAGCTATAAATGATAGTGTAGAAATACTACTTAAAAAAATAAATAAAAAAAATAATGAAATAGATATACATATAGGTGGAGATTTGTTAAATCAATTAGTTGCCACTAACTATGCATCTTCAAAAATAGGAATACCTTTAATAGGTATATATTCTGCATGTGCGACTAGTACACTTAGTTTGATGCTTGCTAGTAATATGATAGAAGCTAATCAAATAAAGAATGCAATAGTTACATCTTCTTCACATAATAATAGTGCAGAAAAACAATTTAGAAATCCAGTTGAGTATGGTGGTCCTAAAAAAGGATATACAACTTTTACAACTACTGGGTGTGCTTCTTGTTATTTATCTTTAGAAAAATCTAATATAAAAATAGAATCAGCAACTATTGGTTCAGTTATTGATATGGGAGTAACCGATGTATTTAATATGGGAGCTGTTATGGCTCCTGCAGCTGCTAAAGTAATATCTGATCATTTAAAGGATACTAATAGGACACTTGATTATTATGATTTAATACTTACTGGAGATTTAGGTATAGTAGGTAAAATGATTTTAAAAGAATATATAAAAAAAGAATATAATATAAATTTAAAAAATTATGATGATTCTGCTTGTATGATTTTTGATACTGACAATCAACCTGTTTACATGGGAGGAAGTGGTGTAGCTTGTTTACCTCTTGTTGCATATACGCATTTATTAGATAAGATGAAAAAAGGTAAATTAAAAAAAGTGTTGTTAGTTGCAACCGGTGCTTTAATGAATACAACTATGTGTAATCAACACTTATCAATACCAAGTATTGCTCATGCTATTAGTTTGGAGGCGATTAAATGACATATTTTAATGCTTTTATATTTTGTGGCTTAGTATGTTTATTAGGTCAAATAATACTTGATAATACGAAACTTACTCCAGGACATATTACAACAATATTTGTAGTGGTAGGAGCATTCTTAGATGTATTTAATATATATGATAAATTTGTACTTTGGGCAGGTGGAGGAGCTTTAGTGCCAATAACATCTTTTGGACATTTATTAATACATGGAGCTATGGATACTGTACATAATTTTGGTGTTATGGGACTTTTCATGGGTATGTTTGATTTAACATCATCTGGAATAGTTGCAGCTATTGTATTCTCATTTATATTATCTTTAATTTTTCAACCTAGAGATTAATATTGTAAATTATAAAAAGTTATGATATAATTTAGTCATAAAGTAGGAGGTATGTTTATGGCTAAAAGAGGTAGACCTTCAAAAAAAACTATTCAAAAGAGAAAAGCAGCAAAATCCAAAAGTGAATTAACTTTATTATTTGGAATCTTAGTAGTAGTTTTACTTTTAGTTGCAGGTTATTTTTTATTAATTAAAGGAGCTTAAGCTTCTTTTTTTAATTAAAATATAAAGTAATGTAAAACTTTATATTTTTTTTGTAAAAAAAATGTAAATTTTACCAAAAATACTTGTTTTAATTATTTTATTTATGTATAATATTTTTGTTGTTAAAAGGAGGATAATATGACAAAATATGTTTATGCCTTTAAAGAAGGTAATGCAGAAATGAGAAATACTCTTGGTGGTAAGGGAGCTAACTTAGCAGAAATGACTAATTTAGGATTACCTATACCTCAAGGATTTACTGTTACAACAGAAGCTTGTACAGATTACTATAACAATGGTAAACAAATCTCTGCAGAAATTCAAGAACAAATCTTTGAAAATTTAAAAGGTTTGGAAGAAATTCAAGGAAAGAAATTTGGAGATACTAGTGATCCATTATTAGTATCAGTAAGAAGTGGTGCTCGTGCATCAATGCCTGGTATGATGGATACAATCCTAAATTTAGGATTAAATGATGAAGCAGTAGAAGGATTTGCTGCAAAAACTGGAAATCCTAGATTTGCATACGATTCTTATCGTAGATTTATTCAAATGTATTCTGATGTAGTTATGGAAGTAAATAAATCTTTCTTTGAAAAAATTATTGATGAATTAAAAGAAGAAAAAGGAATTAAATATGATACTGAAATGACAGTTGAAGATTTAAAAGAATTAGTTAAAAGATTTAAAAAAGTATATAGTGATCATATGAATGGGGAAGAATTCCCACAAGATCCAAAAGAACAATTAATGGGAGCTGTTAAAGCTGTATTCCGTTCTTGGGATAATCCACGTGCTATAGTATATAGACGTATGAATGATATTCCAAGTGACTGGGGAACTGCAGTTAACGTTCAAGCAATGGTATTTGGAAACATGGGTGAAACATCTGGTACTGGTGTTGCATTTACTCGTAATCCATCTACTGGTGAAAAAGGTATTTATGGTGAATACTTAATTAATGCACAAGGAGAAGACGTTGTTGCTGGTGTTCGTACTCCACAACCAATTTCTAAACTTGAAGAAGATATGCCTGAATGTTATCAAGAATTTATGGCTATTGCTCAAAAACTAGAAAATCACTATCGTGATATGCAAGATATGGAATTTACTATTCAAGAAGGAAAATTATATTTTTTACAAACACGTAATGGTAAAAGAACAGCACATGCTGCTATTCAAATTGCTTGTGATTTAGTTGATGAAGGAATGATTACTGAAGAAGAAGCTGTACTTCGTATTGAAGCTAAATCATTAGATCAATTATTACACCCAACATTTGATGCTAAAGCATTAAAAGAAGGAGAAGTAATTGGTTCTGCACTTCCAGCATCTCCAGGAGCTGCTGCTGGATATGTTGTATTTACTGCTGAAGAAGCTAAAGCTTTAGGTAAAGGTGGTAAAGGGGATAGAGTTATTCTTGTTAGACTTGAAACTACTCCAGAAGATATCGAAGGTATGGTTGCTGCTCAAGGTATTTTAACTGTTCGTGGAGGAATGACATCACATGCTGCAGTAGTAGCTCGTGGTATGGGTACTTGCTGTGTATCTGGATGTGGTGAAATTAAAATAAATGAAGAAGAAAAAACATTCACATTAGGTGGATATACATTTAATGAAGGAGATTATATTTCATTAGATGGTACAACTGGTAAAATCTACAAAGGAGACATTAAAACTGAAGAAGCTAGTGTTAGTGGAAACTTTGGAAGAATTATGGGTTGGGCAGATAAATTTAGAAAATTAAAAGTTCGTACAAATGCAGATAATCCTCGTGATACAAAACAAGCTGTAGAACTTGGAGCTGAAGGTATTGGACTTTGTCGTACAGAGCACATGTTCTTTGATGAAGCTCGTATTCCAAAAATTAGAAAAATGATTTTAAGTGAAACAGTAGAAGCTAGAGAAGCTGCTTTAAATGAATTAATACCATTCCAAAAAGGAGACTTCAAAGCAATGTATAAAGAATTACAAGGATTACCAATGACAGTTCGTTATTTAGATCCGCCTTTACATGAATTCTTACCAACTGCTGAAGAAGATATTATAGCACTTGCTAAGGATATGGGTGTTACTGTAGAACACTTAAAAGAAAAATGTTCTGATTTACATGAATTCAACCCAATGATGGGGCATAGAGGATGTAGACTTGCTGTTACTTATCCAGAAATTGCTCGTATGCAAACTCGTGCTTTAATGGAAGCTGCTATTGAAGTTAAAGAAGAAGAAGGATATGATATTGTTCCTGAAATAATGATTCCATTAGTTGGAGAAAAGAAAGAATTAAAATTTGTTAAAGATGTAGTAGTAGAAACTGCAGAACAAGTTAAAAAAGAAAAGAATTCTGATATTGAATACCATATTGGTACAATGATTGAAATTCCAAGAGCTGCACTTACTGCTGATGAAATAGCTGAAGAAGCTGAATTCTTCTCATTTGGAACAAATGACTTAACTCAAATGACATTTGGTTTCTCAAGAGATGATGCAGGTAAATTCTTAGATTCTTATTATCAATCTAAAATTTATGAATCAGATCCATTTGCTAAATTAGATCAAAATGGTGTAGGTAAATTAGTTGAAATGGCTGCTCAAAAGGGTAGATCAACTCGTCCTGATATTAAATTAGGTATATGTGGTGAACATGGTGGGGAACCAAGTAGTGTTGAATTCTGCCACAAAGTAGGATTAAACTATGTATCTTGTAGTCCATTTAGAGTACCTATAGCTAGACTTGCTGCTGCTCAAGCTGCATTAAAAGAAAATAATTAATAAATTAGACTAGAGTAATCTAGTCTTTTTTGAATTATAGTAATTTTATTTTAATGAATTTATTTATATGGTATAATGATAATGAAATTAATAAAATGTTTAAATCTGAGGAGTGGTAAAATGTCTAAAACAAGAAAACAATATTTTGTGCGCTTAATCTTACGTATTGTTATTTTTGTCTTGTGTTTAATTATGTGTTTTAAACCTCAATTTTATTATATTTTGAATGGAATGAATTTTTTTGATGAATTTCATATATTACACCTTTTATGGTTAATTTGGGTATTTGATATGGTTCTACAAATCATACCTATTAAAAATAAAGTAGCGTTAGGTTCACAAAAATTGTTTGCAAATCGTTTCCAACCTATTCGTAAAAAAATTAATTATAAAGCACTTAAAAATTATATTAGGAAGACAACTTCATCAGCATATAGAGTGCTTATTATTTGGGTAATGTTGATTTCAATTATTGGTTTGCTTTATTATTTCGATATTATAAATAAAATATGGTTATTTATGTTTTCGGTTTTCTTTTATGTATGTGATTTAATATGTGTCTTAATTTGGTGCCCATTTCGTTTAATTATGAAAAATAAATGTTGTACAACTTGTCGCATATTTAATTGGGATCATCTTATGATGTTTTCACCACTTATTTTTTGTGGAGGCTTTTTTGCAATTTCACTTGTTGTAATGGCATTCTTATCATGGTTTATTTGGGAATTATGCGTTTTAACTTATCCAGAACGTTTCTCTGAAATGACAAATATTGCACTTAGATGTTCTAATTGCACTGATAAACTTTGTACACAATACTGTAAAAAACTTAGATAATAACTCAATAATATATTATTAAGTCAGATAGAATAGTTTTTTAAAAATAATTTTAGAGTTAAAGATATAGAAACATGGTGATTTAAATGGAACTTAAAGAAGTTATATTTATTAATGATTTACCTAGTATAGATTTACATGGTTTAGATAGAGATACAGCTAGAGTAAAAGTATTAGAATTTATAAAAGATAATAAAATATTAAAAAATGATATTATATGCATAGTGCATGGTGTGGGTAGTGGAATAGTTAAAAATGAAGTTCATACTACATTAAGAAAATGTAAAGATGTTATTGATTTTAAACTTTTTTATAATAATACGGGCTGTACTATTGTTAAAATCAAATTTGACATAAATTAAATATTTTGATATTATACATCTCATTAAGGGGGATTTATGAATAGAAAAATTGCGAATGATAAAAGATTTTATAAAAAAGGTTTATATATAAAAATTAGAAATCTATATAAAGAAGAAAAATATAGTGCAGTTATTAAAGAAGCTACTAATTTTTTAGATATGTATCCAAATGATATAAATGTTAGATTTATGATGGCTAAATCATATAGAAAATTAAATAGATTTACTGAATGTATTAATAATTTAAATTATATTTTAAAATTAGAGCTTGATTTACATGCACTTACTGAATTATATTACACATATTATTATTTAAATATGTATGAAGAAGCAATAGAGTTATTACCACTTATTTATGATACTAAGTGTATAAAACCACATTCTGTAGTTATTTCTGAATTAGTAATGAAAAAGCAATTAGGAATGAATGTTAAAATAAAAGAAGGAACAAGATCTGATTATATTAAAGCTCAAATATTAAATTATAATGAAGAGAGTGCGTTTTCTCATATTGAAGAACATTTAACTGAAAACGATGAAAATACAGCACTTTTCAATCAAAAAATAGATTTAAAAAAATTATTTGATATAATTAAAGAAAATATAAATCATGAAAAGAAAGTAAATACAGAAGAATTTATGGAATTACATTATTTTGCAATTCCAAATGTTGGATATAATAATCAAACAATTTCTAATTTTCTTAAGGTTGTAGTTGTACCTAATACAAATAATATATTAACAATGTATCCAGTAACTGAAGTAGAGATTGATTATATAAATCAACTTAATATAGATTTTTCTGTCATATATAAAAAAGAAATAGAAAAAGTTAAAACATTGTCTAGAATAGATAAGTTTAATAAAAAGTATAATATGTAAGTGTTATACTTTTTTTTATATTCTAAATTTGTTATAATTAAGTAGGTGATAGTATGTTTGCTGATGTATTAGTAGAATTAAAAGCTAAGAAAATTGATAAAACATTTACTTATTTAATACCTAATAATTTAAAAGATAAGATTAAAGTAGGTATAAGAGTTCTTGTTCCTTTTGGAAAACAAACATTAGAAGGATTTGTATTAAATATTGGAAAAGATAAAGAAATAGATTATGAATTAAAAGAAATAATAGATATTGTAGATATAAATCCTGTAATAAATAATGAAATGTTAGAACTTGGTAAATATATTAGTAAAAAAACTTTTTGTAATTTAATAAATGCATATCAAACTATGTTACCAGCAGCTTTAAAAGCTCATAAAAATTTTAAAGTAAATAAAAAATATATTAGTTATATTAGCTTAATAGATGATACTTATATACCTAAAAATGATAATCAAAAAGAAATAATAGATTTACTAAAGAAGGGTGTTATACTTAAAAGTGAACTTACTAAAATATCATTATCTAGTGTAAATACTTTATTAAGTAAAAAAGTAATAGAAGAGATAAAAGAAGAAACATATAGATTATGTGATAATAATTTATATAATGATAAAAAAGTTATATTAAATGAAGAACAACAAATAGTAGTAAATACTGTTTTAGAAAATAAAGATAAGTTTATACCATATTTACTTCATGGGGTTACAGGCTCAGGTAAAACAGAAGTATATATGAATATAATTGAAAAAGTATTAGAAGATGGAAAAGAAGTAATAGTTTTAGTACCTGAAATTAGTTTAACTCCTCAAATGGTAAATATTTTTAAAAGTAGATTTAAAAATTCTATAGCTATACTTCATAGTGCACTTTCAGATGGTGAAAAATATGATGAATGGAGAAAGATAGAAAGAAAAGAAGTTAATATTGTAATAGGTGCAAGAAGTGCTATATTCGCACCATTTACAAATATTGGATTAATAGTTCTTGATGAAGAACATTCAGATACATATAAGCAAGATAATAATCCTAAATATGATGCTATAGATATAGCTATTAAAAGAGCTAAAACTTATAATTGTCCAATTATACTTGGAAGTGCTACTCCATCGATTGAATCTTATACTAGAGCAAAACTTGGTACTTATAAATTACTTGAACTAAAAAATAGAGTAAATAAAACGATGCCAGAAGTAAAAATAATAGACATGAAAGAAGAAATAAAAAAAGGGTATAGAATACTATCTAAAGAATTAATAAGTGATATAACTGATAGATTAAATAAAGATGAACAAGTAATTCTTTTATTAAATAGAAGGGGATATTCAACTACAATTACTTGTAAAGAATGTGGCGCAACTATAAAATGTCCTAATTGTGACATACCTTTAACTTATCATAAAAATGGTAACAAACTTAATTGTCATTATTGTAATCATACAACTTATAAACCTATTAATTGTCCAGAATGTAATAGTAAAAATATAAATAGTTTTGGTATGGGTACAGAAAAACTAGAAGAAGAAGTAAATAAATTATTTGATTGTAAAACTGTTAGGATGGATATTGATACAACAAGAAAAAAAGGTAGTCATGAAAGAATTATAAATGATTTTAAAAACAAAAAATATAATATTTTAATAGGAACTCAAATGATATCAAAAGGGCTTGATTTTGATGATGTTACTTTAGTAGGAGTTATAAATGGAGATGCTACTTTAAATATTCCTGATTTTAGAAGTGGAGAAAGAACATATAGTCTTTTAAATCAAATATCAGGTAGATCGGGTAGAAGTACAAAGCCCGGAAAAGTAATTATTCAATGTTTCAATACAGATCATTATAGTATAGATTATGCTTCTAAAAATGATTATTATAACTTCTATAAAGAAGATATGAATATAAGAAAAAAATTAAAATATCCTCCGTATTATAATCTTTGTTTGATAAAATTAATTGGAACTGATTATAATGAATTAAATAATGAAGCATTTAAAATTAAAGACTATCTAAGTGATAGTAATTCTATTGTATTGGGCCCAAGTCCTTGTACTATACCTAAAATATATAATAAATACTATATTCAAATAATAGTAAAATATAAAAATATTAAAGAAATATATGATAGATTAAAGTTTATAATAGAAAAATCTAAAATAAATTCTAAAATTTCTATTGAGATAGATTTAAATCCCAAAAAAATATAAAACATTACACTTGTGTATTGTTTTTTTTTATAAAAAATGGTACAATTTATATGATATAAGGGTAGATATAGAATAAAAGGGTGAATTTTATGTATGAAGAATATTTATTAAATAATATTTATGATAACGATTCTGTTTCAAAAACTGAATCTTTAAATGATTTAGATAGTCTTTTTGATAACTTAACAAATGATATAAATGATTTTAATAAATATATTCAGGATGTTAATAAACAACAAAAAGAAAACAGTATAGAAGAAAAAGAGTTATTAGAAGAAAAACAAAAATTAGATAAAGAAAAATTAGATTTTGAAAATTATGTAAGAGTAAGAACAGAAGAAATAGAAAAAAGATTAAGTCAAAATGAAGAATATATAAACAATCAAAAACAAGTTCTTTTAAAAGCTGAGACAGATTTTAAGAAAAATATGGATAGTTCATTAAATGAATTAGAACTTATAAAAAGAGAAGTAGAAATACAAAAAGAAAAATTAAAACAAGATAAAGAACAATTTGAAACTTATAAAAATATAGAATTGAATATAATTAGACATTCACAAGAAATTTTGGATTCAGAAAAAACTCAATTTGAAAAATATAAAGAAGTAACTAATAAAAAAATAGAATTAGAAAATAAAAACATAGAACAAAAATGTGATAGGTTTAAAGAATTAATTAGTCAATTTAATTCTAGCTTTAAACCAATAATAAAAGAAGAAGAATAAAAAGAGGTGCAATATGAATAATTATGAAAATGAGGTATTTGGATTTAGTAGTGATGCTAACGAAGAATTAGAACAAGCAAGCAATTTTAATTACGATACTATAAGTGGATTAGGTGAAAGTGACTATGAAAACGAAGATTTATTTAGTACAGAAGTTGAAAATAATGAAGTTCCTGATTTCAGAATAGGTAATTATAGTGATAAAAATAATGATTTTGAAATCTTTGAACCACCAGTATCTAATGAAACTTCAGAAGCAAAAGAAGATGAAA
Source organism: Bacilli bacterium (assembly GCA_017536505.1). GTDB lineage: Bacteria > Bacillota_I > Bacilli_A > RF39 > UBA660 > UMGS1613. The sequence continues at coordinate 1,584 of JAFXHG010000008.1, read as the reverse complement.
ATATACAAAGTGAAGATGATTTGCAATTATCATTAAATACTGAAAAAGAAGTTGAGTCTAATCTAGATGTATTTAGAATTGGTGATAATACAGAATTTGACCAAGAAGATGAAAATAATATATTTGTAGAAGATGATTCAAACAAATTAAATTTAGAAAATAATAATTTTCAATTATTTGAACCACCAGTATTTAACGAAAAAATAGAGGCAGAAAATAATAATTCTATAGAAGAAGAAACATCAAATATGTTTAGTGTAAATAACAACGTAATCTTTGAACCACTAGTACAAAATAATGTACAATCACTAGAAGATTCAAACAATATGTTTACTATTAATAATAATATATCCTTTGATTCTTTAGAAAACAATTCAGAAACATTAGTTACTCAAGAAAGTAATCCTGTAGTAGAAGATAGTTTTAATGGATTTAGTGTAGATCAAACTATGACATTTGAAACTCCTTCTGAATCTGTTATTCAAACTGAAAACTCAGAGGTTACTCAAGTAACTGAAGATAATATTCAGGATTATCAAAAAGAAGAAGAACAAGAAATTTCTGTTTCTGATACTCCAATTGAAGAATTAAATAAATTAACTGAATATGTAGAAGAAAAAATAGAAGAAACAGATATTAATTCATTATTTGATAAAGTAAGTATTAATGTGAAAGATGCTTCAGATATATTTAGAAAAAATACTGATTTAAAACAAAAAATAGATACAAGATTTGAAGAATTGAAAAAATTACAATCAGAACTTGAAAATTCTAGAAAAAAACAATTAGATGAAATAAATAAATATAAAGAAGATGTATTAGAAAAATTAACTGAAAAAAAAGAAGAAATTGAAAGAAGACTTAATGTATTAAAAGAACTACAATCAACTTTGGAAAAGGAAAAACAAGAGTTTGAAGTATATAAGAAAAAAGAACAAGACAATATAGATAAAGTTCAAAAAGAAGTTCAATCTGCTTATGATGATAGAAGAGAAGAATTAAACCATATTGAAGATGTACTAAGAAAACAAAAAGATTCTTTAGATGAAGAAAGAACTCAATTGAGTTTAGATAAAATTCAATATGAATCAGATAAAAATGAATTGGCAAACAATTTACTTAAATTTAATGAATTAGTAAATTCATTTACAGATGGAGTTAATGATATAAAAGGATAGAAATTTCTATCCTTTAAAAAAAAAAAAACAAAAAAGTCTTTTTAAAAACAGTAATATATGTTATAATGAATACATAGTAGGAGGAAAAAATATGTATGGAAGAATAAGAAAAAAACAAATGACAATGTTTATAATAGCAATAGTAGGAGTATTTGCAATATCAATAGGGTTTGCAGCATTTTCAAGTACACTAAGAATAAGTTCACAAGCATCAGTAACCCCAAATTCAAATACATTTAGTGTAGTGTTTTCATCAGATGAAAATAGTTTAAAAACAGATGCAGTAGTAGCAAATCCATCAAATTTAGGAGATCCAGCAACAATAGATAATTCATCAAATCCAACAATAAGTGGATTAAACGCTAAGTTTACAGCACCAAATCAAAGTGTAACATATACATTCTAT
>JAFXHG010000032.1 GCA_017536505.1 Bacilli bacterium | reverse complement strand
TTATAATATTTAATACAAATAATAAATATACGTTAAATACATAAGTTAATTTATAACTGAACTTTTTAGAGAATTCTCCAAAGCTTAATACCTTATCTACTAAACTCACAATCCAACTTTCTGCATATTTAGGTATTCTATAATCTACAGGAAACATATGAGTTTCTATAATATTAATTTCTTTTTCTGATAAGTTAAAATAAGTAGTGGCATTATTTACAGCATCCTTAGGATGTTTTGTTGAAAATAATTTAATCTTATCTTTTATTTTACTACATTCACTAATTTTATCAGTATAGAAATCATGAAGTAGTCCTCCTCTAGCAACATCTTTATAATCTAATCTTAAAGATTTTGCTATTTTATATGAATAATAAGACACCTTCATAGAATGATCTAATCTTGTTGTATTATGATGTTTTATATTATCTATCTTTTTAAACTCTTCATTTTTCATTATATTATTTATAATATATAGGTATTCTTCATCTTTGTTATATTTAATCATACCTTTACTTCACCTCAAGCACTAATACATTATATCACATTTTTTATAAAATTATAATGCTTTTTGTTCCTGTTTTTTGAAAGTATTTAAAAAAGCCTTTATTTTAAAGGCTTATTCAATAGTTAAATTTTTATCTGTTGGTTGAATTTGTATATGTGTGTTTCCATCATTTACTTTAATTTCTGTTCCATCTTTATGTTTATATATAGTTTTACTATTTCTAGAAGTTTTTTCCCAAGTGATTGGAACTGCATATCCTTCAGATATATACCAACCTGTACCACTTCCAATATTTTCAAGATCTTGTCTACCTTTTCCTCCACCACTTATAGTATAATTATTTACCTGATAAGTTATTATGTTTTTAGCAGTATATTGTAATCCAGTAACATAATCTTTATGAATTATATTATTTTGAAATCTATTGTAAACTTTATTAACACTATCGTATTCAAATGAAGTAGATCTACTTGATGAATATTCTATATATACTTTATTTGCAGGAACAGCACCTTCCATATTTGATGTATTTACAGATTTAGCACTATATTGTAATAAAGGTTTTTCATCAGTTGTTGTTCTATAACCATAATAATTAATACCTTCCATTATATTAGAGGTAGTTGTAAAAGCTGTATGTTCTGAAGCAAGGCCTAAAGATCTATCTCTAGTATAGCCTGAATAACTCATAAAATTAATATTATTTACTCCAAGTTTTGACATATCAGATTGAGCTTGAGGACTCCATCCAAAGTGAACATAAATAGCATCATTTTCAAGTGCATAATCTAAAAAATAATGCCTAGAGGATCTTACAGAACCAATTCTATCTAAACTTACATCTTTGTATACAGCCATAAGTCTAGTATATCCACCTTCTACTATTATTTCGTATACTAAGTATGCATCTTGAACACCACTTTGATATCCCCAAACTGTTTTTATGTTATTTATCATAACTGCATATGGTCTAGTTTTAGAATCTAAATCTAGTATTTTAATTTTTTCTTCAACTTTAGGTTTTTCTGTTTTTTTATCATTTGTTTCTTTATTATCTTTACTAGAACCTGAAGCTAAAAAAATTATAGTAGCAATTATTACTACAACTATTAAACCAATAATACCAAAAAATAATTTTCCTTTTCTATTTAACTTCTTCTTTACCATATTATCACCATATTAAGTATATCAAATAAATTTAGTTTTATAAACAGAAAAAGAGAAACTTTTTTTCTCTTTTTAATTATTCTTCTTCAGAATTAGTATTTCCTATTTCAAGAGCATCGTTTTTTTCAAAGAAGTTTCTAACCTTTTTCTCTATTTCTTCTCTCATTTTAGGATTCTTCTTAAGCCATTCTTTTACATTTTCTTTACCTTGACCTACTTTATCACCATTATATGAATACCAAGCACCACTCTTATCAAGAACTCCTGCTTCAACACCTAAATCAACTATTTCTCCTGTGATTGATACACCTTCACCATAAATTATATCAACTGAACAAGCTTTAAATGGAGGAGCCATTTTATTTTTAACAACTTTAATATTAGTTCTATTTCCAATAGCATCACTACCTAGTTTGATTTGTTCTCCTTTTCTAATTTCAAGTCTAACTGACGAATAGAATTTAAGAGCTCTTCCTCCTGGTGTTACCTCAGGATTACCAAACATTATTCCTACTTTTTCTCTTAATTGATTTATAAATATTACAACTGTATTTGTTTTATTAACAATACCTGATAACTTTCTTAAAGCTTGACTCATTAAACGAGCTTGAAGTCCAACATGAGAATCTCCCATTTCACCTTCTATTTCTGCCTGTGGGACTAAAGCTGCAACAGAGTCCACTACAATTATACTTATTGCTCCACTTCTAACCAAAGCTTCACAAATTTCCAAAGCTTGTTCTCCATTATCTGGTTGAGATAATAATAAATCATTTATATTAACACCAAGCTTTGATGCATAAACAGGATCTAATGCATGTTCTGCATCTATAAAAGCAGCTCTACCACCTTTTTTTTGAGCTTCAGCAATTGCATGAAGTGCGAAAGTAGTTTTACCACTTGATTCTGGACCAAATATTTCTATAATTCTTCCTTTAGGATATCCTCCTATACCAAGAGCAATATCTAATGAAATTGATCCACTTGGTATAGTATCTATTTTTTGGTGTTCTCTTTCACCTAATTTCATTACAGCCCCTTTTCCAAATTGTTTTTCTATATCTGATAAAACTTGATCCAAAGTTTTATCAGTGCTAACAGTTTTTGCCATTTATGTTTCCTCCTTTATAATTACAAATACATTATACTAAACTAAAAAACATTTGTCAATACTTTTTACGAACATTTGTATAGTTTTTCTGCATCCAAATTTTTACAGAAATAAAAAAAGAGCGTTTTTAATAACTCAATTTTTTTTCATATATTTTATCATAACTAGATATTAACCATTTATCTTTTTGTTTTACATATTCTAACAAAATTATTTTTTCTATTTTTTCTAAATTACTTCCACTTACTATTTCATTATTAACCATTTTATAAGAAAAGCAATTTATAGTAAGTCTAAACTTTAAACTTTTTTTATTATAATCTGTAATGCAGTAACTTATTAAATCTATTCCATCTGTTATATCAATAAAACCACGTTGTTTAAAAAGTTCTAATCTATTTATATTAAATTCTTTTAAATTACCTGTTAATACATCATCAAAATTATCATCGAGGTTTTTAATTTTGTTTTCTAGTGCTAAATAAGTGTTATATAAATCAGTCATTAGTTTATCAACATCTACTTCACTATCTATATTATTTATTTCTTCTTTTGTTAAACTATCTTTAACTCTAAAAGTAGCATCTTTCTTTTTGTTTATTAAACTATTTACTTCTTTATATTTTTTCTTTTGTTTATTTTGAAATCTACTAGCTATTATGATACCAATAGAACAAACTATTATTACTACAGATACTATTGCAACTACAATAACATTAACTATATTTGTTATCACAATAACCATTCCTTTACTCTATTTATATTGTATCATATATAATAATTAAAAAAAAGAATTATTCAATTCTTTTTGTATTAAATATTTTAGCAAGTAAATTTATTATTACAAATATTATAATTCCATATATTATATTTACTAATAAAGAATTATATATGCGCTCAAGTAAACTAAATTCATTAAATTTAACAAAATCGATTATACATAAAAGTAAGTAACTTATTATTCTATAAAGTATTATATTAATTATGTTTATAAAATTAGAACTAAATATATTATAGTTTACATAATTATAAGCAAGTATTATAAAACCACTACAAATTCCAAAACTAATTGTGTTTATAAATTGAGAATTAGTAAAAGCTATATCATAAAATAATCCACATATAATGCAAACAATAACAAAATTAAATTTTTTATTTTTAAAATAAGGATATAGTATTGATAAAGATGTTAACAAAAATAATGGAGTTAAAAAGCTATGATTAACTACTATATTAGAAAAAATTGATTCAAATAAAAATGAAAAAATTATTATAATATAAATCATTCTTCTGCCTTTCTATTTAAAACAGTAACAATACTTATATTTTCAAAATTAACAGCAGGTGTTACTTCAACAACACTATTTAAATCATATTCATCCTTAACTACTTTTGATACCTTACCAATTAAAATACCACTTGGAAAGTAATCTGTAAGACCTGTCGTAGTAACTAAATCTCCTTCTTTTATTGTTTTAGAATTAGTTATACCCTCTATTTTATATTTGTTTGATTCAGTGTCATAACCGATTAATAAGCCATATAAATATTCATCATTAGAATTTATTTTTACAGATATTTTGTTACTTATCTCATCACTAGTTAAAAGTTTTACAGTACTAGAAAAATTACTGACATTAGTTATTTTTCCAATCAAGCCGTTAGAAGTTATAACTGCATCTCCTTTTTTTACACCATTTTTACTACCTTTATCTATTGTTAAATTATTATACCAATAACCGATATTTCTATTTACTACAGTTGCATTTACATATGTATATTCAGATAATGTAGCATTTAAGTCTAAAGTAGATTTCAGTTCTGTTACTTCTTTTTGTAATTCTTCTATTTGAGAATAATATAAATCTGTTTTTTCTACCTTTTCTTTTAATTTTGTATATTTTTCATATAGATCTTTTTTTTCATTGAAAACTTCTAGTTCTTCTTTAACATATTTAATAGGTGCATAAAATATTTTTTGTATAAATGTTGTAGTATCTTTTATTGCTTTTTCAAAAAAATTTAAATCTTTATCATCATCTATTGTATAAGAAGATATACCAAGTAAAATAGCAAATGATAATATTACTATAATTGTATACTTTAATTTGTTATTTTTCTTTTTCATTTTATCACCTATTTTTATTATAGTACATTTTAATTTGTTTTAAAAGCAAATATCATTATTTTCTAAAAAACTATAATAATTGTTTTTACATATTATTATGTGATCAAGTAATTTTATTCCTAATATTTTAGATGCTTCTATTAAATTATTTGTTATTTCTAAATCTTGTTTACTAGGTAATGGATTTCCACCTGGATGATTATGCACACAAATAATAGCACTAGCACCTAATAAGTATGCTTCTTTAAATATTTCTCTAGGGTGTACTAAACTATAATTAACAGTACCCATAAAAAGTAATTTGTCTCCAATTATTTTTTTACCATTATCTAAATATACCGCATAAAAACATTCCTGTTTTTTATTACCTATTTTATCTTTATAATATTTATACACAATATTTGAACTTGTTAATTTTACATTTTTTAAAGAATCTACTTCTCTATTTATTCTTTTTCCAAGTTCAATAGCTGCAAGTAAATTACAAGCTTTACTTACTCCTATACCTTTAAAGTTTCTCAAAAACTCTAGATTAATATCATTTAATTTTTTAATACTTTCTATCTTACTTAATAATTCATTTCCTAAATCCTTAGCAGAATTGCCTTTAGTTCCTGTCTTAAAAATTATAGCTAGCAACTCTTCATTACTTAATGTTTCTGCCCCATACTCTATTAATCTTTCACAAGGTCTATCCTCTTTTGGAATATCTTTTATTTTAACCACCACTAATTACTACCTCCTCATATTTCATTAATACTTGATTTATAATAGAAGAAATAGCAGTTTCATCATCAGTATTCTTTAATATCTCATCATAATTTACTAGTAATTCCAAAAAATCTTTATTAGTTATTCCAAATTCTTTTATAATTGCATCATAACCTAAATTTTTATAATAATTAACTATCTTTTTAGCATTTTCTTCTAACTTTGTTATTCCTACATATACATAATATAAATTGTCTTGTTTATTATAAACATAATTTTGAAGTGCGATAGTATTTTCTTCCAAACTTTCTAGACTAGAAAAAACACCATACTGAACAAAATATAAATTTTCTCCTATCCCTGTTACTTTTATACCTTCAAAATCATCATACTGTTTTAGAAAAAAATTAGAAAGAAAAAAACCAATAATTAAAGCTATTAAAAATGTAAATAAATATTTTTTCATATTATCACCAATTTTATTGTAGCTTAATCATTAGTTTCATTTTGTCGAAATTAGTCTTCGTCACTATCTTTCTTTACAAGAACTTCTCTTGGCTTAGAACCATTTTGTGGTCCTACTATTCCTCTATCTTCAAGTAAGTCTATACATCTTGCGGCTCTATTATAACCAAGTCTAAATCTTCTTTGTAAAAGTGAAGCACTAGCTTTACCTTGTTCAATAACAAAATCAACTATTTCATTATATAAAGGTTCTTCATAATCATCTTTACTATCTAGCATAGTAGTTGCACCTTTTTCTTCATCATCCATAAGAAGTGTTTGATCATAATTAGCTTTTTGTTGATTACATACATAATCTACTATAGCTTTAGTTTCTTCTTCTGAAATAAATGTACCTTGAATACGAAGTGGTGCGTTAGTACCTTGTGGTAAGAAAAGCATATCACCTTTACCAAGTAATTTTTCGGCACCTACCATGTCAAGTATTGTTCTAGAATCTATACCACTTGATACAGCAAATGAAATACGAGATGGTATATTAGCTTTAACTACACCTGTAATTACATCTGTAGAAGGTCTTTGAGTTGCAACTATTAAATGAATTCCTGCAGCACGTGCCATTTGTGTAATACGCATAATAGAGTCTTCTACTTCTTTTGCAGCAACTAGCATAAGGTCAGCAAGTTCATCAATTATTACAACTATAAAAGGCATACGTTTTTCTCTTTGATCTTCAGGTAATCCTTCATTCTTTTTATCTATATAAGCATTGTAACTTTCTATATTTTTAGTTTTACTTTCTTCAAATACATCATATCTTCTTTCCATTTCAGCAACTATTCTTTTTAAAGCAACATTTGCTCTTTTTGGATCAGTTACTACTGGAGCTAATAAATGTGGCACTCCATTATATATAGAAAGTTCTACTTTTTTTGGATCCACTAATACTAATTTTACTTCATCTGGTTTAGTTCTCATTAGTATTGAAGCAAGTATACTATTAATACAAACAGACTTACCACTACCTGTTGATCCAGCAACCAAAAGGTGTGGAGTTTTATTTATTTCCATCCATTGTGGATTACCCATTATATCTCTACCAAGAACAGTAAGTAACTTAGAGTTTGCTTTACTAGCTGGAACACTAGTTAATACTTCTCTTACACTTACCATAGATATTTTTTTATTTGGAAGTTCTATTCCTATAGTACTTTTACCTGGAATAGGAGCTTGAATACGTACATCTTTTGCGGCAAGTGCAAGTGCAATTTCTCTATTTAAACTTAGAATTTTACTTACCTTAGTACCTGCTTTTATCTCAAGTTCATATTGAGTTACAGCAGGACCTACATGAGTATCTACAACCCTAGCTTCTATACCAAAATCCTTTAATACTTGAATAAGTATTGGTATATTATTTTTTATAGCAATTTCATTATCTTTACCATCTGTTTTGGTTGGTTTACTTAAAAGTGAAATTGGTGGATAAACATATCTTTTATTTGGTCTATCCTCAGTAGAAGTCACTATAGCAACTTCTTTTTCTTCCATTTTTATTTCTTCTTGTACATCTTCATCTTTATCTTCTTTTTTCTTCTTGTCTTTCTTTTGAACATGAACCTTTCCAGCTACCTTTTTAACTTCATCACCAGTTTTCCTCATTATTTCAAAAATAGAAAGTCCAGTATAAATTATAACACCACATAATATTAAAGCTATGCATATAAATTTAGTTCCATTAAGAGTCAATAGCGCTGTAAAAACACTTATAAATAAAGCTCCTATAACCCCTCCACCTGTCTCAGGAATCCAAAAACTTTCTTTTATGCCTCTCATTACATTATCAATAGTTACTTTTAATACATCAATTCCATCTTTAAAGAAATTAAAATTGTTAGGATCCATTACTTCTTCATCAATATAATTCATGTGTAACCAAGATAAAACACCAATCAATATAATGAATATTCCTATTGTTTTTCCTGTTAAAATTTTAGGCATTTTTCTTTTTATTATTGTATATATTCCTATACAACCTATAAAAACTAAAAATGGAGCCCATAATGTACCAAATAAAAAGCATGAAAAACCTTTTATAAAATCGGCAACTATACCAAAAGGACACAATCCTATAATTGCAAGTAATACAAGCCCTATTCCTTTCAATTCTACTATATAACCACTTTGTTCTACTTTCTCTTCTTTTCTTTTTTTCTTCTTTGCCATAAATACCTCCATAGCCTATAACAATATTATATCATATAAATCAAATAAAATAACAAAAATTATTTTTTTACACTAAATTGTACATAGTATTAAAAATTCTACTATCACTACAATATTCCATTACAAATGCATTATCTTTTTTACATATTATTATTCCTATAGTATTTTCTTGTTCAATATTTTTTACATTTTTATCAATATAATTCATATATTTTTTTATTTGACCTATATGTTCTGTTTTTAATTCAGTTACTTTTAATTCAATTACTACAAAACAGTTATATTTATAATTAAAAAGCAATAAATCTATATAATTATATCTGTCACCTAATTTTATTTCTATTGAAAGTCTTTCATATTCATTATTTTTTATTCTTAATCTAAGTTCTCTAACTGCTAATTTTTGGGCATTTGAAATATTTATATAATAAGCTATTTTGTTTATGTCTTTAAACTTTAATAATTCCACATAATGACTCCAAGTCAATTGGGCAGACATTGTCTGCCCTTTTTGAATAAACAAATAAAAATTTCTCATGTATTTTAAACTTCTAATTGAATATCCTTTTCCAAGTTCTTTAGTTAACTTCTTTGAATATTCCTTAATTAAACTATCTCCATATTTAGCTCTTTTCTCTCCACCTTGAGCTTCTATGAGTAATTTCCCAACATTATAATAAGTATTTAAATCATTTTTATTTTTACTATAATCTTTTACTTTTTTATATATTTGATTGTTTACTAATTCTTCTTTTATTTGATTATAATAATTCATAATATTCCTCCAGTTATATCACTTTAACACATACCAAAATATATATCAAATGTATGTTTTTAAATAATTACAACACTATTTTTACAAAAACAAAAAAATTACAGGTAAATTTTAAATTCCTGTAATTTTTTCTTAACAATTTTGTAAAAACTATATAAATTTATTTTTTACATAATAAATAAATATAAATAATAAACAATAACTATAAGAAGCATAACAACTCCTTCTCTTCTAGTAAGTTTTTTATCACTTGTACCAAATATAAATAATAATAAAGCAGCTAATAAAACAATCATCAAATCTATTAATCCAAATGCATTAGATGATACTGTTCCAAATATTGTAATTGGAAGTCCTAATACTACACAAATATTAAATATATTTGTTCCTATTATATTTCCAATAGCCATATCAAATTCACCTTTTTTAGCAGAAGATATAGTTATTGTAAGTTCTGGTAAACTTGTACCTATTACAATAATAGTCATAGAAATAAATTTTTGAGAAATACTTAAAGATTCAGCAATAAATACTGCACTATCTACAATTAAATCACTAGTAACAATTATACCTATTATAGCAGCTATTACCACTATAATAGATTGTTTTTTTGTATATTCTGTTTCATTTGAATAATCTTCTTTATGTTTTCTAGTAATTGAAAATATATATATACAAAATATAACAAAGAAAACAATAAGTACTGCACCATCTGCTCTACTTAAACTGTTTCCCGTATTTTTTAAAAACGAATCATTTAACAAAAAGAAAAATCCTGTAGTTATTAAAAGTAATAAAGGAAGTTCTTTTCTTATAGTTCTTTCTTTTAATTTTATAGGACTGATAATCGCAGATACCCCAATAATAAGTAATATATTTATTATTGAACTTCCTATTACATTTGCAAGTGTCATATCCGCATTTCCTGATGCTATACTATTAAAAGAAATTGCAAGTTCTGGAGCACACGTAGAAAAAGCTGCTACTGTAAGTGCAATAACCATTTTAGGTATTTTAAAACTTTCTGCTATAGAAGTTGAAGCATCTACAAATATATCTGAAAATTTTATAATTAAAAATAATGATAATAATAATATTCCTATATTTAAAATTAACATAATATTACTCCCTTAATATCTTTATCTATAGATAGTATAACACAAAATAATAAAATAACATACAAAAACACTAAAAAATTAGTGTCTTTCTATTTGTTCTTCTATTCTAATTAATTGATTATATTTACAAATTCTATCTGTTCTAGACATTGAACCTGTTTTTATTTGTCCTAAATTAAGTCCTACTGCTAAATCAGCAATAGTAGTATCTTCTGTTTCTCCACTTCTATGAGATATAACTGTTTTATATCCATTACTTCGAGCTAACTCAATTGTTTCTAATGTTTCAGTAATTGTGCCTATTTGATTAACTTTTAAAAGAATTGCATTACCAGCTTTCATATCTATACCTTTTTGTAAGCATTTTTTATTAGTTACAAACAAATCATCACCAACTAATTGAACTTTATTACCTATTTTTTCAGTTATTAATTTAAAACCTTCCCAATCATTTTCATCTACTGGATCTTCAATAGATATAATTGGATATTTAGTTGTTAATTCTTCATAAAAATTAATTAATTCTTCTGTAGTTAAAGTTCTATTTTCTCCTTTTAATACATATTTACCATCTTTATAAAATTCTGATGCAGCAACATCTATAGCAAGATTTACATCTACTCCTGGAACATATCCTGCTTTTTTTATTGCTTCCATTATAAGTTCAAAACCTTCAGTATTACTATTTAAGTTAGGCGCAAATCCTCCTTCATCACCTACTCCTGTAGCTAATCCTCTTTCATTTAAAACCTTCTTTAAAGTATGGAATACTTCTGCACCTACTCTAAGTCTTTCTTTTATAGTATCTCTATTAGGTATTATCATAAACTCTTGAAAATCTAAGCTATTATCTGCATGAGCACCACCATTTATAATATTCATCATAGGTTTAGGAAGTTCTGTTCCATTTCCTATATATTTATATAATGGTAATCCTGCTTCTATAGCAGAAGCTTTTAATGCGGCCATAGAAACACCAAGTATAGCATTAGCGCCTAAATTAGATTTAGTCTCTGTTCCATCAAGTTTAATCATAGCATAATCTAATTCTTTTTGATTGCTTGACTCCATCCCTATTACTAAATCTCTTAACTCATTATTTACATGTTTAACTGCATTAAGTACTCCTTTACCCATATAACGAGTACCACCATCACGCATTTCTAAAGCTTCTCTTTCTCCAGTTGAAGCTCCACTAGGAACTGCTGCTCTACCTACAATTCCATTTTCAAGTATAACATCCACTTCTACAGTAGGATTACCTCTTGAATCTAATATTTCTCTTCCAATTACATCTTTAATTTTTCCCATATTTTTCTCCTATTCTAAACCTTTTACTGTTTCTTTAAATTTTTCTCCTCTTTTTTCAAAATCATCAAATTGATCCCATGATGCACATGCAGGACTTAAAAGTATTGTATCTCCTTCATTAGAAATATTATAAGCAAACTTAGTAGCCTCTTCTAACGTGTCAACTACTGTACAATTAACTTTACAACTGTCTGCAAATTCTTTTATTCTATTTTTTGTTTCTCCATAACTAACAATATGAGTTACATAAGATAAATCATCTTTTAAATCATCAAAAGAATGTCCTCTATCAAGACCTCCTAACAAAAGTATTGTAGGTGTATTAAATGCATTTAACGCTATTTCAGTAGATTTAACATTTGTAGCTTTTGAATCATTATAAAATTCTCTACCATTTATTTTAGCAACGAATTCTATACGATGTTCAACTCCCGTAAATTTATTTAACACTTCTTTTATTGTTTCATTAGATATTCCTAATTCTTTAGTTGCTATTATAGCACACATAATATTTTCATAATTATGCATGCCTTTTACTCTTATTTCATTTAAATTAATTATTTTTTTATCTTTATAGTATATAGCACTATCTTTTATAAAACAATCAGCATCTTCACTACTAGAAAAATATATTTTATTTGAATTTATATTTTTAGTAGACTCATAAGAATCTTTATTTGATTTATTTATTATAGCAATATCTTTACTATTATGATTCATAAATATTCTAAGTTTATGGTCTATGTAATTTTCATATGTTCCAAAGAAATCTATATGAACTGGAACTAAATTAGTAAGTATACTAACATTAGGATTAAAATCATAACAATCATGTAATTGTTGTGCGGATATTTCTAGTACAACTATATCATTTGGCTTTATATCTTCAACGATTTGTGATAAAGGATATCCTATATTACCACCTAAATGAACTCTTTTTCCCATAGCCTTTATAAACTCATAAACCAATGTTGTAGTTGTTGTTTTTCCATTAGCACCTGTTACAGCTATAACATAAGCATCATTAGGTAAAAAGTGATAAGCAACTTCTACTTCATTTACTACTTTTATACCCATATCTATAGCTTTTAATATTAAAGGATGATCATATCTAATCCCAGGATTTTTTATAACTAAATCAAAACTAGAATCAAGTAAATTAATTGGATCTTCACTTTGTATAAAAGATACTCCTAATTCTTCTAACTCTTCTATATGATTAATATCTTGTTCCTTTTTATCAGTAACAATTATTTTATTATTATATTTACTAAGTAATTTAGCAACTTCATAACCACTTCTTGCCATACCTAGTACAAATATTTTTTTATTTTTAAACATAATATTCCTCCTTTATATTATATGTCACAAATAGCTCCCCTAGATTCATAAATCTTAACTATTCCACTAGTAGTTAATTTATTTGATATAACATAATCTTTATCTAAATATTTATCTTTTATCATTTTTTTTATATCAACTAAATTCATATCTACAGTAATATTTAGTTTTACACTTTCATTATCTTTTTTTATTGTATATATATAACCACTATAAAGATCATTTAAATTATAATATTCTAAATTCTTAGCTTCATTAAAATATTCTATAATATCTAAATCACTTGATGTGTATACTTCTTCCTTTTCTATTTTTGTTACATAACTATTATTGTAATATATTTTATATGTTCCTGTCATATTATAATCTTGTATATCGTTATTAACATTTACCTTACAAACAATATATCTTTCTTTACTACACCCTACTAGAAATAAAACAAACATAAAACATAAAATCTTTAATAGTTTATTCATTCTATCACCATATCCATTATACCACTTTTTAAATATAAAAGAAAAGAACAGTTATTAAAAACTGCCATTAAATTAATTATTATTAACTTTTATTTTACAATTAATAAGCTTCTTTATAATTTTTCTATTATATTTTTGTTTACTATCTATATTAATCGCAATATCTAAAACTTCCCATACTGCAATCCAGCCTATTATTAAAATAAGTTCTTTTATTACTTCTGGTTTTGTTATAGTAGAAAAAATTAAAAATATCATACCAACTACAAATAGAATTATTTGTTTACTATCATAAAACTTATCTATTACTTTTGTATCTTTATA
Organism: Bacilli bacterium; assembly: GCA_017536505.1. Lineage (GTDB taxonomy): Bacteria > Bacillota_I > Bacilli_A > RF39 > UBA660 > UMGS1613. The sequence goes on along the minus strand of JAFXHG010000032.1, from coordinate 17,561 downwards.
AGAATTTTATAAACCTTCTTTTATAAGTTTATCTATGTTTTTTATATCTAGTTTTGTATTTATAGTAACTTCTATATCATCTTTAACTCTTGCTTCTTCAACTAAATATTTTAATAATTCACTAGATACTTCATTGCTGTATTTTTCATATAAATCTCGTTCTCTTCTAATATTAACAACTATATTTTTCATGTTAACTCCTATTCACAAGTTTGCCCAATATTATATTTAATGGTAAAAGTAGTAAATAAACCACTTCCTTCTACTTCATAATCAAATATAGTAACATTATGATCAATATCATAATAAACTGTTTTTCCATTACAATCTATTTTCATGTAGTTATCTACCATTTGATCTAATTCTTTTTGAATTGATTTTTTACCTCTAAGAGTTTTAAAAGTAGCTTCATATGTACAACATTCATCTTCTAAGCTTGATAAACTAGGAACTTCTATTCTAGTAATATTAGCACCCATCATAGCTTCTTTAGTTCCAAATGGTATAACTTTTATACATACAAATCCAATTATTAAAATAACTAAAATTAACAAAATAACAATAATATTTTTCTTCATAATATTCCTCCTATTATTACTTTAATTATAACTAAAATATTTAAAACTTTCAATATATTTATACTGTATTAATTTTATTTTACATAAAAAAGTAGTAAAACACTACTTTTATTTGTATGCTATAAACTTAGGTCCTTCATCTGAAAGTCCAACTTGTAGAACTAGTAAATCATCTACATAAAAAATATACATAGTTTCATATTTATCTTCTAATTTGTATTCTATGTAAGTTTCATAATCATTGCCAAAATATCTTTTGTTTTTTATAATAGCTGTTTTTCCTTTTATTAAACTAGCTATATCAATATTTTTTTCGTTATCTATAATTTCTGCACTATCTATAAATTTTTTTACATATGATTCTTCCAATATAAATTCAACATCACATAAATTACCTTCCACATATTCTATATCAAAAAAGTAAAACATAAATTTTTTCTCTATATCTATATCAATAATACTAATATCCTTTTCTTTATAATAAGATATCCCATCATCATAACAAGTTATCTCATCATACTCAGATATATCGTCACTATAAGATATATATTTTATTGTATTATTTTTATAAATTTTAATATGTGGTAATGTAATTAAACCAGCACATAAAATTACAAGTACTATAATTGGTATAATAATTTTTTTCTTCATTTTTTACTCCTTATCTATTTTATATGGATTTACATGTATTACTGTTAAGTAAATCTCATCCAACTTTTTACCTATTTCTTTTTCTAAATTATCAGCTATTTTATGACTTTCAAATGTTGATAAATTACCATCCACAAAAATAGTAAACGAAATTTGATATTTATATCCTACTGGAGTTGAATTAAAGTGTCTTACCTTTTTTATTTCTTCATGTGAATTAATTATTTCATATACTTTTTCTTTAGTTTCTTTAGATATTGATTTATCCATAAGTACATCATAACTTTCTTTAAATATTTTAAAAGATGTTATAATCATCCAAATAGATATTCCCACACCTACTATTCCATCAAACCAATATATATCAACCAATGTCAGTAAACAAGCAATTAAATTACACAGAGTTATAACACAATCATTTCTATGATCTTTAGAATTAGCCTTTATAAGTAAATTATTATATCTTTTAGATAATTTATTTGTATAAATAAACAACAATAATTTAGTTAATATTGTTACTATACAAACAATAATTAACCATATTGAAAATTCATATTTGCTATGATTAAAAATAGAATGAAAAGCGTCTTTAAATACAAATAATCCCATTAGTATCATAGCTATACTAATTAACATTGAATAAATATATTCAGCTTTACCATGACCTAAATTATGATCGTCATCACTAGGAATACTAGCTATTTGATTTCCTACATATGTCATTACACTAGATAGTATATCTCCTGCACTATTAAATGAATCAGCTATCATAGCTTGACTATTAGTTATAAAACCTATTATTGATTTTATTATAAGCAAAAATAAGTTGCCTACTATACCAAATATACTAGCAATTTTTATACTTTTAAAACGTTTCATATTATCCTCATCTCTATTATTTTTTTGAGTTTTCTTTCCATATCTTGTATTCTTTTTTCATACATACTCCACATGGCCTATATCCTATTTCTTTAGCAGTCTCTTCATCTTCAAAAAACACTCTATTATCAATATAATATCCTTTTTTTATCCAATTTAAAGCACATTTACAATCAAATTTTCCATATATTTTTAATTTCTTATTGCCTCCTATTGTCCCTGGTATTTTACTTAAAACAGTACCACCCTTAGTTAACAATTTATAATCTTTTTTACCATACTTAATAAAATTATCTTTAACTCTTTCTAGTAAAAGTTTATATCTAGATCTTGTATCTTCATTAGAAAGTAAATATTCTCTACATCTTTCTTCTCCATTATTATAATCAGGTAAACTATTAAATTGATATACAGTTAAATCAACTATTTCTCCATTAATTAAATTATAATAATGGCTACCTGTTTCACTCATACATCTCATAATTTTTCCACCCAAAAAATCATTTAGTACTAGAGCTGTAATCGCACATTGACCTAATGTTTTATTTTCTATTGTCCATTTATCTTTTAATCCTGGATAACAAGTATCTTTACTAAAAGACATATTTACTATTTCACATACTTCATTTATTATCATACATATCACACTTTTATTTTATCATATATAAAGGGGTGTGTAAATTATAATTTAATTAAAATTATACCTAATACTATTAATATCCCAGCAATTATCTTTTTAATTAAATTATCTCTTTCTTTAAGCAAAAAATAACTAAAAATAATATTTAAAATAACAGTTAAACTTGTTAGAGGTGCAACTACTATTACACTACCTAACTCATATGATTTTAATTTAGTTATCATCATTAATGTCCAAGCTATACTAGTTAAAAATAATATAATTTTATTAGAATTATTATATTCATATATTATTTCTTTTACTTTTATTTTTTCAAATATAAATATTAATATTAAAGGTATTAAAAAAGTTAATAATACATAAAAAGCTAAATTAAACTCTTTTGAATAATTTACATCTAAAAATAAAGCAATAGATAAACTTATATTAGCAAGTATTCCTAGTATTAAAAATTTATTAAATTTAAAATTTTCTTTTTTATAAAATACTAATACATTACTAAATATAATTAACAAAGCACCTATTATTTTATTTAAAACAAACGACTCTTTAAAAAACAATATACCCATTATTATCATAAATACTGTTGATAATTGTTTTAATATACTATAGGTCGATGCTTCTAATCCACTACGTGAAGTTGTACCTAATCTATCATTTAGTGTATAAAAGATAATAGCTAAAAATAAAAATATGTATACTTTACAATTCAAAGGAAATTTAATTTCAAATAACGGTATCATAAATATACAAATTATAGATGAAATAATTTGTATTAATATTGTGAGTGCTCCAGCACTCCTCATTCTTTTAGTAACAATTTTATACCCTTGATTAAAAACTATCGAAACTATTAAATAAATAATTATATAAAATTTAAAATCACTTAATAAATTCATATAACCACCTATTTAATTATATAAAAAAAAGGATTAATTATCCTTTTTTTATAATATTTTATAGTCTTTTAAGTCTTGTTCTACTTTATCTTCCCAACTTGAAGCTTGAACTTCAGCTATATGAGATTTTTCCAAGATTAGCATAAGTATTCTTGATTGTCCTATTCCTCCACCAATTGTATAAGGTAATTCTTTTTTTACAATTTTTTGGTGGTATGGTAAAAATAATTTATCCATAGTATCTGATTTTTCTAATTGAGATATTAAAGCTTTTTCATCTACTCTAATCCCCATTGAAGAAAGTTCTACTGTTTTATCAAGTACTTTGTCATAAATCATTAAGTCTCCATCTAAACTCCAGTCATCATAATCTGGGCTTCTCAAGTCATGTGGTATTCCTGATTTTAATTTATCCCCTATTCCTATTATAAAAACTGCCTTCTTTTCTTTAGTAATTAAATCTTCTCTTTGTTTTGGTGTTAAATCAGGATACATATCTTCTAATTCTTGACTTGTTATAAAGTAAATTGTTTTTGGCAAATCCAAAGTTAAGAAATGATATTTTTGTTTCATCATTATAGACGTTTGCCTTATAGCCTTATAAATAGATTTTACTGTTTCTTTTAAATAATCTATTGTTCTATCAGTTTCATCTATTACTTTTTCCCAGTCCCATTGTTCTACATAAAGTGAATGTACACAGTCTACTTCTTCATCTTTTCTTATAGCTTTCATATCTGTATATAATCCAGTATGAACAGGAAATTTATATTTTCCCAAAGCTTCTCTTTTCCATTTAGCAAGCGAATGAACTATTTCAAATTTTTCTTCACCTTTAATAAAACCAACTGCTTCTTCCTTACCCGATAAATCATCTTGTAATCCTGATGATTTTTTTACAAATAATGGACTTCCAACTTTAGTTAATCCTAACCTTTTTTCTATTTGACTTTCAAATATTTTTTTAACCTCTGCAATCATTTTGATTGTTTCTAAATAACTTAATTCTTTTTTCATTTTTATTCCCTCTTTCTTAATTTTTTTATAAATAATCAAGATATTTGTAGGTATATCTATTTTATTTAATTATTTTTTTCATAAAATAGATATAAAATGAAAATTTATAATCTATTTTATGATTTTATATTGTTATTATTGTCATCTGACATAAAATCACTTCTTTCTTATTAATCTTTTTTTATATTTTAAATCTTCTTCATATTCACTTTTTTTAAATGATGTATAAACCATTTCTCCAGTTGAACAAAGCCCAAGTGCGATTTTTTTATCAGCCAAAGTAGTTAGATAATCTTCATCAAATTTCTTGCTTTTCAGTCTTTTAGCAACTAAATCTTCAGCAGAAACAATGTCATAACCAAGAGGTATTTTTATTATTGAAGATTTGATAAAATCTTTACTTGGTATTATTTCTATTACTTTATCCGAAGATATTAGCTCTTCTTGAACAATTCTTTTAATATATTCAATAAATTCACTTGAGTATTCTTTTTTTAAATAATCAAGTTTTTCTGCTTCTTCTTTTCCATATTTTAGTGCTTCACTTATAATTATTTCTAAACTACTTTTTAAATCTTTATGACTTAGTATAATCTTTTTAATTTCATCAAACATTAAACTATAAACTCCGTGTTGATAAAAAGTAAATAAAGTTATAAGTTCTTCTCTTGTTAATTCAGTATCTTTAGAAAGTTCATATATTATTTTTATCTTTTCAATAATTTTATCATAATCAGGTTTAAATCCTACATCAAATAATTCATATAGAAAAACTTTAATATAATCATCTGTAAGCTCTACATCACCAATAGCATCCTGCATTAATTTTAAATCTTCAATTTTACGATATATATATGGATCTTCAAAATATGAATCAATTTTATCTTTTGATTTTAAAGTTAAATGTTCATAATACTTAATTTGTTCACTTATTTTAGTCATATATTTTATCCTCCTTAGATATAAAAAACCCGTATCATCCTACAATAAGGACGAATACGGGTATCCGCGGTGCCACCTTAATTTATTACTTAAAAACCATTTATATATATAAATGGTTTGTTATTCAGTAATCACTTTTTCAGTTCTAACAAACCTAGCAAATTATAACGGATTGCACCCGAACTAGTCTACTAAGAATAATCTTTTCGGTAGTTTGCTCAGAGGTGTTCTTTCACAATACACTTATAATCAGTTCACACTATACCTGACTCACTCGTATAAGCATTAAAGTTACTTTTCCCCTTCAACGCACTAATAATATACCATATGATTAATTATTTGTCAAATTCATACTTTTTTAATCATAATTTCCATTCTTGCATGATATCCATCTTTTTTATAAAAATTAATTCCGCTTTCATTATAAGCAAATACATCTACAAGTATATATTCGCACCCTAAATTCTTAAAATATTCTTCCATTTTATTCATTAAAGATTTACCTACTCCATTAGACCTTACTTTTCTTGTAACTATAAGTTCTGTTATTTCTCCTCTTTTAGGACATTTATAATCTAAATAATCAAACTCATCATAAGGTGGTATAATACCCATAATAAGTCCAATTACTTTATCATTTTCTATAGCAAGATAACATTTACCATTATTTTCAGTAATTTCTTTTAAATCTAGTATAGCCATCTTTTCTCTATATTCTTGGTGCAGGTGATCTAGATTATCTTTATCAATTGATATAATATATTCTTCTAATTCTACAAGTAAATCTTTTACATCCTCTAAATATTTTTCTTCATATTCAATTATTTTCATACTATCACCACCATAATTATAACATAAAAAGAGTAATAATACTCTTTTTTAACTATTTAAAAATTTTGCTAAAGGTATATCAGCATTTGCTAAATCATAATCAAGTAAATTATTTATTTCTACCCATGCATATTCAAAGTGATCATTTAACTTAAAATCACCACTTAAATACTCGCACTCATATAATCTTAAATCAATAATTCTATTTGGATATTCACATATGTTGTTAGCAATAAACTTTTTACATTTAATATCCATATCAAACTCTTCTTTTATTTCTCTTTCGATAGCCTGTTCTTCTGTTTCTCCAACTTCAACTTTACCACCTGGAAACTCCCATTTACCTAATACATATTCATTTCCAGTCGCTCTTTTTGCTATTAAAACTTTATTATCTTTTTTTATAAGCGCTGCTACTACTGTTATCATATATCCTCCTCTAATATTTTTTTGTTTTTTGTTCTTTATAATTTTCTAAATTAAAACCATTTTGAATAGCTAATTCTATTAATTTATTATTAGTAGCATTTTCTACTTGACTAAGTTCTATAACAGCCGCAGGATGATACATCATAGCAGTTCCAAAATAATCCATTAAGTCTTGTCTTAAACTTTCAAAATCTATATCATTATTCATTTCCATCTACCTTCCTTTTAGAAAGTTCTTCTTTTACTATATTATATTTGATTACATCTTTTTCTCTTTTACTAGTCTTTAGAAATTCAAAATATTTTTCTAAACTTTCTAAATTATAATTACCTAATTTTTCTATTTTCCAATCCTCTTTCACATCTAAAACACATTCTATTTTATCATTAACTATATACCATCCATTTTCCTTTTGTTTTAGGTCATAATTATTTTTTAATTGTTCTAAACCTTTTTCAGTAACAGCCATATCTAAATCACCTGCATCAGGAAATAATCCTCTTAATACTAATGCAGATGAAGATAATACCCAAAATTCATCTTTGTCTATTTTTAACGATTCAATTAGTTCTAACAATTCTTTTTTATTCATTCTTTTTTCCATATATTAATACCTCCTATTTAGAAAATTCTTCATTAACTATATCAATATATTCTTTCCTCATATTATTCAAAATACAGTTTATTACATCAAAAGATATTTCTCTTTGATTCTTATCTGTAGTATCAAATAAATAAAAATTTATGTTCTCTTTTTCAGCCATAAGTTTCATATTTAACAAAGATTTATTATATTCATTAATATTATCTTCATTTAAAAAGTTTCTCTTTTCTAAAGATAAATTAGCTTGATAATCTCTTTTTAACGCTGTTAAGCTATCTGTATATGTTGATATTATTATATTAATTTTATTTTTTATTAAAGGAATATATATTTTTTTATATTCTTCATATTCAATATTACTCATACCATCTTTTAAAACTAATCTATCTACCCAAATAAGTCTATCAAATAATGATCTATCGATTAATATTATATCAACTTTTTTCTTTATTGCTTCTTCTAATTGTTTTAATACATATTTTGGAATTTCTGTATTAACAACATTTTTGTATTTATCTTTTAATAATGGATAAATCTCTTTTTTATATTTTTTTGAAGTTGTAAATTCCTCTAATACCTCAACACTAAATCCTTTTTTCTTAAAAAAATCATATAAGTTATTCATAAGTGTTGTTTTGCCTGTTCTAGGTGTGCCTGTAAATTCTATAACATAAGGAATTGTTTCTGGTAACACATTTCTTAATTTATATATTTCTTCTTTTTTATAATGAATCTTTTTTAATTCTTTATATTCACTTTCTTTTTTATCAAATATTATATTTTTAACATATTCATCATTAGTTTTATTATAAAAAATATAATCTACTAATTCTTTTAATCTTATAAACATAGGCATATTTTTATCTTCATTTTTTATTAAACTATTATACACTTCAGTATAATACCATTTTTGAGAATCAAATCCTCTTTTAAATGCAGAAAAATCATATTCACCTTTAATTTCTGATATTATTCTTAAATCTTCTAAATTACTTATTTTATCTGCACATACTATGGCTTTATGTCTTAAATCTAATTTTTTTACTTGTTCTATAGTGTGTTTTTTTCTATCCTCCCAAGATAAGCTTTTATCTGGTTCACTTGCTCCCATTACCAAAGAACATATATCACTACCAAATATGTCTTCTATTTCTTTTTTTGTGTATTTTGTATCCTCTACTACATCATGTAAATATCCAGCTGCTATAACATTTTCATCATATCCATATTCTTCTAATACATGTCCTACATTTATAGGATGTATAATCATAGGTTTTTCAGGATCTGATTTTCTTATTTGTCCTTTATGAGCTTTGATAGCAAATTTTTTAGCCTTTGTTTTTATATTCATTATATACACCTCTTATTTATTATACCATATAAAAAAGCTATATTCATAGCCTTAAAATTTTTGCTTTATTTTTTTGAAAAACATTATTATTTTTGTTCTATTAATATAAATTACAATTCCCAATACTACAATTATTAATAAAGTTATAAAACTTTTTAAAAATGTTGGAGAATTATTACTAACACTATTAGAACCAACTGTTTTTAATGTACTTTTAACAATACTATATATTCCATTATCACTAGTAACAGCATATCCATTTTTTAAATATTCTGAAGGATTAGAAGAATACTTACCACCACTTATAAATCCACTATGTATATCTTTAAATGAATCAGAAAAATTAAATACATCTTTTCCTGCTTTACTTATAAAAGTACCATTTGAAAAACTCATAGAATAAATTAAACTGCTACTACCTTTACCAATATATTCATAAATAACATTACTATTTTTACTTGTAAATTCTCCATTACTTATATTTAACTCTATACGACCTGCATATCCATTATTAGATTCTATTTGTATTGCAGTGCCACTTGCTTTTATACCATTATTATTGCCTTGTGTAGGGGTTTTATCTTCTCCATTAGAAACTACAGTAGCTCCATCTATATTTAATATTCCTGATTTTATACCTATTCCTGACTCTACTCCAGAAATATATGCTTTACCTATATAAAAAGTAGAATAACCTGCAATGTAAAGTCCATTTCCAGTTGATGTAATTTCTGCGCCATCCGAAATATTAACTACTGGATGATCTTGTTTATCTTTTATGTTTCCATTTACATAAACGCCTACACCACTACCACCATTTATATCATCAACTGCATTTATTTTTCCATCTAAGTATGCAACAACCCCATATGATTTAGAATTTTCATGATTAATAAAAATTCCTGACCAACCTTCTAAAGTAACATCTTTACCTACATGGACACCACTATATTTGTCATCAGTAACTTCAGTACTTCCTACTAACATAATAACTCCATAATTAGGATTAGTTTCTTTTATTGTTCCACTACCACTAATATCTAAAAATCCACCACGCACCATAAATACTTTTTCTTTAGCGTTTATATCATTACCATTAAGATTTATATTAACTTCTTTATTAATCGTTAAAGTATTATTTAGTACTACATCTGAAACTAAAGTTACAACATCATTGCTAGCTGCATTAGCAATTGCTTCTTCTAAAGAATCATAATATTTATCACCTATTTTAGCTAAAGGAATTGTACTCGCACTAACAAAAAAAGGAAATATTAAAAATAGTAAACAAAATATAATTTTTTTATACATATTCCACCTCGATACATTTTATTCTTTATATTTTATTTTATTAAAAAAGTCTATAAATAATATTTATAGACTTTAACTATCTTTTATAAACTAATAATTTTTTATCTTTAATATCTTCTACATAACCATTTGGTTCTAATAACTTTTTAAATTCTTCTTCATATTCTGGTTGTAAACTAAACATGTAATTGATGATTTCTCCATTTTCAGATAATGAAAAATTATTTTTGAAAAATTCAACACATGATTTTAAATCACTACCACTAAAACAATAAGGTATAATATTTGATAAATTTACTAAATCATATTCTTTAGAAAATTTTGTTTTAATTACATTAGAAATCACTGTATTAATTTTTATATTATCTGTTTGTAAAATATGTTTTAATTTTTCATAATTATTATCTTGTAAATACGGATTCATCTTTAACACATGATTTTTTAAACAAACATCATATCTAAATAATGGAGATTCATAAATATCATATCCATCATCAAACATATATAATGTATCCCAAAACTCTTTATATTTTCCTTTTAACTTTTCACTAATTTTATCATAAAAACAATCTCCAAATACCTCTTCTCTATCATTAGAAAAATAATATTTTAAATAATCATCTTTTGATAAAGCAAGAATACTGGCTATTTGTAAGTGCAGATAGTATTCAGGAAAAATAGATATATCAAAACAATCTAAATTTTTTGTACCTGCTAAAATACTATTTAATATTTGACCACCACTACCTATAACAGTTAATACATTTTTCTTATCTTTCAAATGATGAAAGTAAGAAGCCATATCTTCATTTGTAAATTTATATATAGGAGACGTATCTCTAAAAGGGCTTTTTGAAGTAATATTAATATTACCTCCCCTAACTAAGTGTTGCGCTAAAACTATAGGATCTTTTTCTTCCATTGAATCACCTACTTTTTAACAAGTACTTTACTTTCTTCTTTTTTATAACAATTACTTAGTATAAATGCTTCAGAATTTAAAAACTCTTCATATTTATTTAAAGTAAACCTTATTACCCTAGCTGTTCCTTTTTTTGAATCTATATCTTTTAACTCAATCATAGGTTCTAAAGTCATTAGTGATGTATATGTTCTAACATTACCATGAGCTAAACTATCTCTTATTACCTCACAAATAATTTTATTCCATATTTCAGTATCACTTAATATTCCTTTACTTTTTTCTTTATCAAAACTATTTTGAAAATAATTTTCTGTTACTGGAGTTTTATCTACATTATCAGAATACATAAATATATCTGGATCATTAACATCAAAATTTATTTTATTATAATCTAATTCATCAAAATTATTATTTTGTAATCTATACATTAGTAAATATGATTTTAATACCATAAGTGATGGATAACAAGATTCTGTACCAAATTCATCTCCATCAAAGAAATTAACACTAAAATTAGGACTATTAAGAGATGAATATATATACCAAAAATGACTCATCCAGTTACTAATTTCTATTTTCGGAGTTAATTCATATTTTAAATGAGTACTTATAATACCTGCTTGAGTAGAAGAATCCATCTTATAAAAATCATTACCATAATATTTTTCTATATAATCAATAATATGTACGATATGTTCTTGAGAAATTCTTCTAGTGTCCCATTTTATATTATCTATATTTTTATTGTTCTTTAAACTTTTAACAAATTTTTTTACATTAACTATACAATCCTTATTTAAAGAGCTTTTTAAAATTAATTCAGGACTATCTATACCTAATGATTTTAAATTTTCATAAGAAATTTCATTTATAGTTGTTAAGCTTAAATGTACTAATAAATCCATTTTATTTTTTATTTGTTTTTCTGGTATTTCATATGTATATATTGATTCAGTAAGACCTAGTGATTCTATATTACCAAAATACTCAAATACAAACATTTGAAATTGTAAATTAAATAATTCAGATTCATAATAACTTTTAGTTTTTAACTGCGCAAAAGGCATAAATGGTGTATCCTCATCAATATAAAAGTTACTGTGTAATAAAGAATTACGAACCCTTCTTAAATAATCAATGTTATCTTTATCAGTATTAGGATTTATTTTAATACTTAACCAATTATCAAAATCAGTAGATATAACTTTAGAATCATAGAAACTTTTTAATCTAGCTTTTTGTTCACTTGAAAATTTAAAATTAGACATATCCACTTCATTATGATTCTTTTTATATTCTATTATTTTTCCAGTATCTTCTATTGCTTCTTTATTAAGCCCTAATAAAGCTATCATACAAGTAAACATAATATTATTAAATTCAGATTGAGCTACTCTAGGATTAGTTCTATATTTATTCATTAACTCTTGTCTAAATTTTAAAGTATTTTCTTTATTATATCCATTTTTATATACTTCAATTAATCTATTTATAGCATTATATGATCTACGATAATATCTTTCATAAGCATCCATGCAAACACCCCTTCAATCGAGGTTGTATTATAACATATTTATTAAAATAAAGCAAAACAAACAAAAATGGAGCCTTTCGGCTCCTTCAGGGGGCGCCGATATTACAATTCAATTGTAAATTATTACGACTAAATCGTAATATATTGCAAATAAGTTGTAAAAACTTACAATTTTCTTTAGTAATAAATTTTAAATACCGAATTGTTCGTAATTTTAAATATTTTATATAACAAAATCGTACCTAAATTCACTTCCAACAAACCTTTATAACTCTCGAAGTCAATGTTTATAAGGGGTTGTAAAAAATATCTGTCTCTTCAGTTAGTTATAAAAAAAAGATTGGTAAGCTCAATCTTTCTTCATTTATAAATATGCCAAAATATATATTTCCTTAAATAAATTACTCCATAAATTAGAATTTTTACCAATTGCATCTGGATTATCATTTTTTTCGTCCAAAACAATACCTACTAATTTGCTAGCAATTTTATCTGCCATCAAACTAGGGTCAACTTTCCATTTATACTTTTTAGTTTTTTCATCTATTACTACTAAAGCTCTAAACGCACCAACAACAGGATAAAGCATACCTCTTGGTACAATATAATCCATCTCAGTCTGATTAATTAATGAATTATTTTTAATATCTTTGCCACTTTTTATAACTTTTCTTCCTTTTAAATTTTTTCCAGCTGTCTTTGCATATTCATTGAAATTCGTTTCTATTTTTTCCCAAAGACTAAAGATACCAGGTAATATATCAGACATATTTTTAATCATTTCTTCCCTAGAATACTTATCTAAATTAATAAATTTTTTTAAACTAGCTTCTTTACCAGTGTAGCATTGTACTGGTTGAATGTCGTTTAAAGTTCCATCTGACTTTTTAAATGGATAAACTGTTTGACTAAACATTAATATTATTGCCAAAATCTCCCTTACATCAATTGGAACTATATCATCATTATAATGCTCATTCATCTTATAAGCTATTCTATTACTAAAATTCATACTATTAAGTGACTCTTTTAATACATCAAAACTTTTTTGTAATTCTTCTATAGATTTTAAATCTACTTGAACAGATGTATTTCTTGCTGCTGCTAGTTCAACGGGACTATCAATCCCAGTATAAATTTCCATAAAAACATACCTGTCGTCAGGAACTAATTGTTTACTTGTTGAATCAAGAATTGCTCTTAATGTGTGACCACCATCAATATTACCATGAATTGCAGTATCAGTTAATTCAATTTCTACAATGTTTAATTGATTATTATAAGTAACACTTTCAGCTGACATTAAAATTCCCCTATTTAATTCATGAAAATTACTATTTTCCTCTAAACTTGTTATAATTTTTTGTGCAACATTTGTTGTCATTTTTTGTTCTCTTGGATTTGTTTCCATCCAATTATCAAATTCTTTTGGAATGCTATTTGCTCTAACGTAACATACATATTTAATTCTGTTACTATCTGGGCAAACAGGATCTTCCATTCTTTTAAAACTTTTAGCAATTAATTGAAACTTTGCCATATAAAAAACCATCCTTTCTTTTCTGCATAAAGTATCAGAAAAAGAATGATGGCTTACTCATCAAATTAATTTTCTAATCCATATCGCAGATAATGGAGACTTAATAAACAAAATCGTTTATAAATCTACATATTAATTATATCATTATAACAATTTATAATCAATAAAAAAAGAGCATTTTTGCTCTTAAATATCAATTTCATCATAATTTGTAGATAATTGTATAATCCAATTTACCCAAGCTCTTACTGTACTTGTTCTTCTTACGGCTGTTGATTCCTCATTTACATTAGGACTATTTTCCTTAATACATTTGGCAATTCCTGCTCTATCATAATCGTAATCTTTTAAATAACTTTCTAACGCAAAATAAAAAGGTTTGTGCTTTAATATCTCTGCAACTATCGAAAGATTCTTTTCCTTATGTGACATTTTCATTATGCTTTTGCCATAATCAGATAATTTATATGCTGAACTGTTTTTCTCAATAAATCCTAAATATTTCCCAGCTGATAAGTAGTAATGTGCTTGTCTAATTTCAAACTGATATAGTTCTGAAATTTCTAATGCAGACATTTCATTATTGTTTAATTCATTTAATAAATCCAATACCCTATAAAACGTATCCGCTTGTGGAAATGGTATATCACTGTCTTCATTACAAAATTTTACATTATTCATTACATTTATAATATCATCCAGTTCAATAGGATTATATACTTCATCTAAAATATAACGTTTTATATTTTTTAATTTTATACTATTATATCTATTTTCATCCTCAAACTTATAAACAAAAAAATTAAAAATATTATCATGTTTTATTAACATAATAGGAATTATTTCTTTATTAGTTATTTTTTTCCATACTCTATAAGGGTAATATAATTGTCTAACAATAAAATCATTCATATAATGATTTTTAGCTTCAATGATTGCAAACTTACTAATTCCTTCATAACTGCCATCTATTTCCATTTGGCTGTTTTTAACATCTATAGTAAATTCCTTATCTTCATCTAAAACTTTTATTTGATAACTAAACTCCCCTGTTCCCATACGACCTTGTATTGTTGGAACGACCTCTTCTCCAACAACATCTTCAATCATTTTTGATATATAAGCTGAAGACAACGAAATTGCTTCACTAGAAATATTTTTATAATCTATCGTAGTTATAAATTCAGGTAAACGTTTAGTTTCAACTTCTATATTATTATCAATTTGAATATTTTCATAATTATTAAATTTTCCTATAAAATATGTTCCTCTTTGTGTAGGTAAAATTGCTAATTTATTTATTTTAAATGTAGCAGGTAAATTTTCACTACTGTCAAATTTAGTCATTAATCTTGGTTCTCTACCAGCATCTTTTATTTGCTCTGCTGTTATTTCATAATAACCATTTTTTTCAATCTCATCTAAAATGTTATATTGTTCAAATAATTTATTCCATATTTGATCATTCTTCGTTACTGAATTTTCCAACAATCAAAACCTCCTCTATTTCCCCTCTCTTCTTAGAATCACTATTAATATTTCTTCTAGCATTAACTGTTTTAATACTATATTTTGTTTTATCACTGAATAATTGTTGTATGAATTTAGTTTTTGAATTACTAATGACTACATAACATCTTCTTGCTATTAATTCATCACACATATTTTTTAATCTTTCTTGATCTTTTCTTGAAAAACCGATTTCTGTATATCCCACAAAATTTGTTTGTTCTTCAAATTGATCATAAGGCGGATCTAGATAAATAAATGAGCCTTCTGGAGCATCTTTACAGGCGTCGTAAAAATCTCCAGTTTTAAATGTAATATTGTTATCATTAAAGTATTTATTCATAGCCCTTAGCAAAGGTTCATTACAAATAACTGGATTTTTATAACCTCCAAAAGGAGAATTAAATTGACCAGCGCTATTTAATCTAAATAGCCCATTATAACAAGTTCTATTTAAATAAATCATTCTAGCTGTTTTCTGAACATTAGTCCACTTATTATATCCTTCTGTTCTATCCACAGCTCTAATTTTATAAAAATCTTCTGAATTATTTTTATCTTGATATTTTTTTAATTCTAATATTAGTTCTTCCAAATTTTCTTTTATAGTTACATAACAATTTATTAAATCTTTATTGTAATCATTTATTACTGCGTTCTTAGGTTGTAAATGAAATAATACTGCTCCTCCACCAATAAATGGTTCATAATATGCTGTCATTTTTTTAGGAAAATATTTTTCTATTTGAGATAATAATTGTCTTTTACCACCCGCCCATTTAAGGATTGGTTGCAATATTAAATTCTTTTTCATATCATTACCTCCACTATTAAAATTATACCACTTTTTTTGTTTTTTTCCTATGATATTTGATATATTTTTGTTATTTTATATTCTCAACCAAAACTCTCTGAAGAGAACAAAAAGTACCATTTTTCTATTTAAAGCCAACATTTATAAAGGTTTGTTTTTTTATAAATTAAAATTAGGTACGATTTAAATACTGAATTTGTATCTAATTCGTACCTAAATTGTACCTATTGCAACTGTGTTGTAATCTCTAAAAGCCTTATAAACCTTGATAACACAAGGCATAAAACAAAAATGTTCCCTCTTTCGAGGGAACTTCAGGGGGTTTTGGTTGTGTGTCCTTCACATATAAGCTTCGTAAAGAACACTTGGTATGTTACCATACCATTATAAGTATAGAATATTTTTTAAAATTAGTCAAGATATTAATCTAAATTTATAGATTGATTAAGTATGTTTAATAATTTTGGATAATTATTTATTTGATCTGTTTCAAGTAAATCTAGGGTATCTTCTTTTGCTTTGAGTAATATGTTAAAATCTGTTTTAAAATCTGCAAGTGTAAAGTTCATATCTCCACTTTGTCTTACTCCAAATATATCACCACTACCTCTAAGTTTAAAATCTTCTTCACTTATTTTAAATCCATCTGTAGTTTTAGTCATTATATTAAGTCTTTCTGCTTCTTTATCACTTATAAGTACACAATAACTCTGTAAATCATTTCTACCTACTCTACCTCTTAATTGATGTAATTGAGAAAGTCCAAATCTATATGCATCAAATATAACCATCATAGTAGCATTTTTTACATCTACTCCTACTTCTATAACTGTTGTACTGATAAGTATAGCGATATCACCAGTTTTAAATTCTTTCATTACTTTTTCTTTTTCTTCTTTTTCCATCTTTCCATGCATTACACCTATTTTACACACTTTACCAAAAGCACTTGTCATTTTTTCTTCTAGTTTATTTACATTTTCTAAATCTATTTTATCAGACTCTTCTATTAATGGTGCGATTACATATATTTGATGTTTATTTTTTATTTCTTGATACATTAATTCAAGTACATCTTTTATATCATTATTACTTTTTAAACTAGT
>JAFXHG010000031.1 GCA_017536505.1 Bacilli bacterium | reverse complement strand
TATAAATCTAATTTATCCTTATTATAATTTTCACTGGTAATCATATATATTAAATTACTATTATAATTATATTTATATATAATATTAAGTTCTTCATTACTTAATTTTTTTAATTCTTCTATTTCTAAACTGTTGTAACCAATTTTATCTAGTTTATTATTATTTTTATCAAATAAAACAAATAATAAAAATATTAATATTATTAAAACTATTATAAATATAAATAAATTCTTAAGTTTTAATTTTCTTTTTTTCATATCATCACCATAAATATTATACAATAAAAGAAAATAAAAAAAAAGGAGTTTAATCCTTTTCTACAAAATATGCATAGTATTCATCAAATGTAATATTGTTTTTATGAATATAAGTAGCAACTTCAATTCCAACATATCTATAATGCCATGATTCATATTCATATCCAGTTAAGTATTCTTTATCTTTAGGATATCTAAGTATAAATCCATATTTATGTGCGTTTTGTTGCAACCATTTGAATTCATCAAACTCTTCAAATGTTTTAGCAGTAGAACCATATGTTTGTATATCTATAGACATACCTGTTTGATGTTCTGAAAAACCTGGTTTAGCGGCTATTTTATTTGCAGCTTTCTCTCCACGGGTACTTTTATATTCATTATATATTTCTTCTTGATCTTCATAACTTCTATAAGATGAATTAATTATTAAGGTTAAATCTTCTTCTTTAGCTGCATTAAACATACTTAAGAATGCATCAAAAGTATCTTGAGTTACCATTTGGTTTTCACCATAACTATATTGTTTACTAACTTTAACCATATTATCGGAATTATAACTAGTATCTAAACTATAAAATTTATTTGTAAGCATCAATTCATTTTTAGAAATATCTGTTTTTTTAGTATTTGTATACCATTCATTATTTGCTCCCACATTTACAACAGCAACCACATCAGTTAAGTCATAGTCACTATCTTTATAATATTCTAAATAAGTTTTTAAATTTTTTTCTAAGAAATATTTTTCATTTAACAAAGAAATAACATCTTTATTATATTCAATTGTAAGTAAATAATCTTTTGTTTTATTTTTTAATTTTTCTATTTCTACTACTTCTTCTTTAGAATATCCAACTTTAAGTAATTTGTATTCATAAGTTTTGTGATAATTAATTGTTTTAACTGCATAAATAATTCCAAAAGTACTTAAAATAGCTATAAGTATTATAACAACAATAGGTTTTCTTTTTATTTTTCTTTTCATATCATCACCATTATTATTGTAGCACATTTCCTATAAATTTTATACAGAAAAATATAAAATGTGCTATAATTAGGTAGGTGAGAAGTATGATAGGTATAATTGTGGCTGAAGAAAAAGAATTAATAGAAGTAAAGAAAGTAATAAATAATATAAAAGAAAAAAACATATATGAAAAAACATTTTATATAGGTAATATAGAAAATAAAGAAGTTGTTTTAGTTAAAAGTAATGTAGGCAAAGTTAATAGTGCTCGTGTAACTCAAATATTAATTGATAACTTTGATATAAAACTTGTTATTAATGTTGGTACTGCTGGAAGTGTAGATGATATTTTAGAAATAGGAGATATAGTAGTTGCTACAGAATTAGTTCAATATGATTTTGATGTAACTCCATTTGGTAGAAAATTGGGAGAAATAGAAAATGTTGGAGAAAGTATTAAAGTAGAAGATAGGCTTTTAAGTTTATTTGATAATATGAATGTGAAAAAAGGTATAATCGCTAGCGGGGATAAGTTTATAGTAAATAGAGAAGAAAAAGATATAATTAGAAATACATTTAAAGCACTTGCTATTGAAATGGAAGGAGCAAGTATAGCTCAAGTTTGTTTTCTTGATAAAGTACCATTTTTAGTAATTAGATCAATAACTGATAAACTTGATGGTTCATCAAAAGTAGACTTTGAAAAATTCTTAGAATCTTCTTCTAAAGTGGTTGCTAACATATTAAAAGAAGTATTAAAAAAGTATTAGTCTTCTAATACTTTTTATTGATTAATAGTACATATATTTGGTATAATATATATGTGGATATATTTGAAAGATATCAGATGGTTTCCCTTTCTATTTATCAAAAGATAAAAGAAAGGTGGTGATATTTATGACAAAAAGAGAATTTTCTCAATTTATTATAATATTACTACTATTTGTAGTTGTAATGATTTTACTCTTAAAATAGCAAAAGCATCTGATTTCAACAACTGTTGATTTCAGATGCTACCCAATGAAGTGAAACATTTGATTCACGACAATCAAATATATCCACTTTTATTATATGAAGATTTCCTTCACTAAATACATTATATAATATATTTTATTTTTTTTCAAGTTTTAAAATTTTTTGATTTTCTAATTCCTTATTTATAAAACTCTCTTTTTCATTTCTTGATTATATATAAAAATAACTTATTTGTAAAGTTTTAATCTAAAATAGTGTAATTTTATTGTATAATATTAAGTAGGTGGTAGTATGTTAGATAATTTAAAAAATAATACTATAATAATTTGTAATAATAATTATAAATTACAATTACTAAAAGACATAAAAAAATTAATTAATATTAAATTTATGAGTATGGATGAATTTATAAAATCATACTACTTTGATTATGATGAAAAAACTATTCTTTATATAATAAAAAAATATAATATAAAGTATGAAATTGCATTAGAATATTTAAATAATTTAATATATATAGAAGATAAAAATTATAATAATAAAAAATTAGATTTTTTAGTAAATTTAAAAAAGGAATTAATTGCTAACAATCTCCTTATATTTAATAATAAATTTAAAAGTTATATAAGTGATAAGGATATTATTATTTATAATTATTCATTAAGTAAGTTTGAAAAGTATTTACTTAAAGATGTAAATTATAAAGAAGTAGAAAAAGAAAATAATGATTATAAACCTTCTATATATGAATTTGATACTATAGAAGAAGAAATAGAGTATGTAGCTAGAAAAATAAGTGAACTTATAAATAGTGGTATAGATATAAATAATATTAAACTTACAAATGTTAGTAATGATTATATAAATCCATTAACTAAAATATTTAATTTTTATAATTTAAAAATAAATAAGTTTAATAAT
Source organism: Bacilli bacterium (assembly GCA_017536505.1). Classification (GTDB taxonomy): domain Bacteria; phylum Bacillota_I; class Bacilli_A; order RF39; family UBA660; genus UMGS1613. Next base: position 20,073 of record JAFXHG010000031.1, on the reverse strand, counting down.
ATACCTCTTATTTCTACAGTAATAGGTAAAACATTTTTTGAAAATTTAAGTAGTATTGAAAAAGCAGTAGAGTCTATAGAAAAATATACTAAAACAGATACTTACAATAAAATTATAAATTTATGTAATAAATATGGCTGGTGTGATGATATAGATGATTTAAAAATACTTCTTGAATATGAATTAAAACATAATTTTATAGAAAATACTAAATATACAAATATGATAGAAGTAGTAGATTATAAAAATTATGATTTTAAAGATAGTTATGTATTTATGTTAGGTTTTAATCAAGGTATAGTACCTAAATTATTTAAAGATGAAGATTATATTGAAGATAATATAAAACCTGATTATTTAGATAATACTATAGAAAAAAACAAAAAAGAAAAAGAGTGTGTAATTAAGTCTATAAAAAATATTAAAAATTTAACTATAACTTATAAATTAAAAAATGATTTTAGTACTTTTTATCCATCTAATTTAATAGATGAATTAGATTGTTGTGTAGAAAAAATAAAACTTGATTATAAAAAAAGTTATAGTGAATTAAGTGATAAAATAAATTTAACTAATATGTTAGATAATTTAATTAAGTTTGGTTCAATAGATAATAATTTAAATTTATTAAATTCTAATTATGATATACCTTATAATACTTATTCACATAAGTTTACAGGATTGAGTAAAGATAAATTAAATGATTATATTAAAGGGTTAAAAAGTTTTAATTTATCGTATACACTCATGGATAATTATAATAGATGTGCGTTTAGATTTTACATAGATAAAATTTTATGTTTAAAAGATAATATAGATATATTTAGTATTACTTTAGGTAATATTTATCATGATGTATTAGAGAAGGCAGTTAAAGAAAATATTGATGTAGAAAAAGAAGTTTATAAATATGTAAATGATAATAAAATTGAATTAACTAATTCTAATAAATTTTTCTTAAATAGAACTATTAAAAATATAGAATATGTAATAGATGTATTAAATAAACAAAGTTGTTTTTCTAATCTTAAAAATATAGAAACAGAAAAATTTGTTAAAATACCTTTAAAAGATAATATTAATTTTGTAGGTTTTATAGATAAAATTGTTTATAATACTATAAATGATATTGTAATAGCTGCTATTATAGATTACAAGACTTATGTTAAGAAGCCAAGTTTAAAATATATAGATAGTGGTATTGGATTACAACTTCCAACTTATATGTATTTATCTAAATATAGTTTTAAAAATATTAGATTTGCAGGTTTTTATTTACAAAATATCACACTTGATAATAAATCAGAAAGTGATAAAGAAAAAAGTTTAAAATTAATAGGATATACAAATACAGATAAAGAGATATTAAAAGAATTTGATAGTAATTATATGGATAGTAGTGTTATTGAAGGAATTAAAGTAAATAATGATGGAAGTTTTAGTGCTAATAGTTTAAAACACATGTTAAATGATGATGTTATAAATAAAGTTATTGAAATAACAAAAGAACAAATAGATGATACTATGAACAATATATTAGAATCTAAATTTGATATTAACCCTAAATATGATAAAGCTAATTTAGGTTGTGAATTTTGCAAATATAAAGACTTATGTTTTATGAAAGAATATGATTTTGTTAATATTAAATCAAATGATAATTTTGAACAAGATTAATTGATTGGGGGATAATTATGTTATTGCAAAAAGGTAGATTTACAATAAAAAAAATTTCAGAACTTGAAAAACTTAATGAAGAAAAAGATGGAATAAAAAGAATAATAGATTTAGAATATATGGGAAAATTTGAGTTTGAAGGTAATGCAGTTCCAATATCAAGAATGTTTATTGAATATTATAAAGATGAATATGCATTTATACCAGTTGATATTTATAATAAAAATAATGAGCAAATGTTTTTCTATTTTAATAAAACATTATTAGAAGATAAAAAAGAAAGTTATTTATATGAAGTGGCTAAAAGAATATTAGAAAGAGACTTCTCACTTTGGGAACATATTAATGAGAATTCAAATATAACTGATTTTTGGTGGGATTTAAATGGAGATTATTTTATCTTTTTTGGAGATAAAAAAATAGAATTAATAAATTATTTTATTGAATCTTGTTATAAAAGAGATGGAGAAAAAGTAGGAATAGAAAAGAAATTAATAAAAGTTGGATATAAAATGAAGTAGGTGATAAAAATGGGTAAATGGACAAGCGATCAAGAGCAAGCAATAACTAAGACAGGTACAAATATAATTGTTTCTGCTGGTGCTGGATCAGGTAAAACTGCAGTGTTAACTGAAAGAACAATAAGAAAATTATTAAATGGTGGAAATATAAATAGATTATTAATTTTAACTTTTACTAATGCTGCTGCAGGAGAGATGAAAGAAAGAATTAGAAAAGCTATAAAAAAAGCTGGATTAAAAGAACAATTAGATTATATAGATTCATCTTATATAACTACATTTGACTCATTTGCACTATCTTTAGTTAAGAAATATCACACACTTCTTAAACTTTCACCAAATATTTCAATTCTGGATAACTCTATAGAAATACTTAAAACAAATGAAATAATAGATGATATATTTGATAGTATGTATGGTGATGAAAATTTTGAGAAATTAATAAATGACTTTTGTATTAAAAGTGATGATAATATAAAAGAAATTGTTAAAGAAATATCAAAGAAATTAGATCTAATTCCAGAAAAAAGTGAATACTTAGAAAATTATATAAATACTCATTTTAATGATGAATTTATAGATAGGGAAATAAATAAATATTTAAATATTATTAAACAAATAAAAGAGTCTATAAATGAACCATATAAAGAATTAATTTCTAGAGTAAATAATAAGTTTATAGAAACATTTAATTTAGATCCTTTAATAAATTCAAATACTTATGATGATATAAAAACTAATATTTCTTTAATAGGTAGTCCTAGAAAAAACAAAGAATGTTTAGAAGATTATAAAATTTATAAAGATGAAATAACTAGTATTATAAAAAAATTAAAAGATTTAACTAGATTTGAAAGTATAGATGAAATGAAGCAATCTTTACTATCTACTAAACCTTATATAATAGCTATCAGTAATATAATAAATAAATTTGATAAAGAGTTTAATAAATATAAAAAAGAGCATGATTTATATACATTTGCCGATATTGCTTTAATGGCTATAAAAATATTAAAAGAAAATAAAGATATTAGAGAAGATTTAAAAAATAGTTTTGATGAAATAATGGTCGATGAGTATCAAGATACTTCTGATGTACAAGAGGAGTTTATAAATTTGATTGCTAATAACAATCTTTACATGGTAGGAGATATAAAACAATCAATTTATAGATTTAGACATGCTAATCCATATATATTTAGAAATAAATATAAAGATTATTCAAATGGTAATGGTGGTATTAAGATAGATTTACTAAAAAACTTTAGATCGAGAGAAGAAGTATTAAATAATATAAACTTAATATTTAATTTAATAATGGATGAAAATATAGGTGATGCTGAATACAAAGTGTCTCATCAAATGAATTTTGGTAATACTAACTATATTGAATCTTGTAAAACAAATCAAAACAATAATATGGAAATACTTACATATAATCCTAAAGAAATAGAAGACTTTTCTAATGATGAAGTAGAAGCATTTACTATTTGTTATGACATAAAAGAAAAAATAGAAAATAAGTATTTAGTTGTAGATAGAGAAACTAATAAGTTAAGAGAATGCAAATATAGTGACTTTGCTATTATAATGGATAGGGGTACTAGTTTTGATTTATATAAAAAAATATTTGAATATGTAGGGGTTCCTATTCTTCAAATAAAAAATGAAAAATTATCTTTAGGTGATGATTTAACAGTTTTAAAAAACTTAATAAATTTAATAGTAAAAATAAATCTAAATGAGATTGATGATGAATTTAAATATTATTTTACTAGTGTATCGAGATCTTATTTATTTAAGACTATTGATGAAGATATATTTGATATAATAAAAAATAATAAATATTATGAAAGTGAATTATATAGCAAGTGTAAAAAAATAAATATATTTGAAATATCTAATTTAGATTTAATAAATAAAATAATAGAAGAATTTAATTACTATGAAAAATTAATTACTATTGGTAATATTAAAGAATCTATGATTAAGATAGACTATTTAAAAGATTTAAGTATTAATTTATCTAATATTGGATATACACCTATAGATTTTGCTAAATATTTAAGTGATATGATAGACAGTGGTGCAATAGAATATTCTTTAAATAGTGATAATAGTAATACTGTTAAAATATTAAATATACATAAAAGCAAAGGACTTGAATATAGTATTTGTTATTTTTCAGGATTATTTAAAAGAAGTAATGATGAAGATAAAAAAGCTAAATTCATAGTAGATTCAAAATACAATATAATTACTCCATATGTTGAAGATGGAATAAAACAAACAATACTTAAAGACTTATTAATAGATTTAGAAAATAAAGAAAGTATAAGTGAAAAAATTAGATTATTTTATGTTGCTTTAACTAGAGCACGTGAAAAATTTATTATAGTATGTCCACTTGATAAAGAAAGTGATGGATATAATACTTTAGTTCCAAATAGTATTAGATTAAATTATAATAGAATAAGTGATATGCTAGAATCTATTATTCCAGTATTAATTCCTTATATTAAAGATATAGATTTTAATAAAGTAATTTTGACAAGAGATTTTGAAAAAATAAAGACATATAATTATAAAGAAAAAATAGAAAAAACAGATGTTAAAATACAAAAAATTAGAAATGATATAGAATATAAAGAATTAAATGAATCTAGATTTTCTAAAGTTACTAATAAGTTAATAACTAAGGATGAATATAATAACATGAAGGAAGGTACTAGATTACATTATATATTTGAAACAGAAGATTTTAAAACTAGTAATAATCCTTACATATTAAAATTTGTAAAACAGATAGATTTAAATTATATAAATTGTTTTAAAGAATATGAATTTATATATAATGAAGATAATGAAATAAAACATGGCTTTATAGATTTAATGCTAGAATATGAGAAATCTATAGATATTATAGATTATAAGATGAAAAATATAACTGATGAAAATTATTTAAAGCAATTAAATGGATATAAAACTTATATAGAAAGTATAAGTGAAAAAGAAGTTAATATATATTTATATTCAATTCTTGATAATACTTTACTTAAATTAAGAAGTTAAAATTTTTTAGCTTCTTTTATTATTTTAAGAAATGTGTTAAACTATATATATTAGGGATGTGATAATATGTATTGTAAAAATTGTGGAAGGGAAAATAATAATATTGATAAATTTTGTAATAATTGTGGAGAAAATTTATATGAAAATAAAGAATTAACTTTACCAAAAGAAAAGAAAAACAAATTAAGTCATACTACTTTATCTTTATTATCTCTTATTTTTTGTGCTTTTAAAATTGCAGTTATTGTTTTACCTGACAAATTAATTTATTTAAGTTTTTTGCGTAATATACCCTGGATACTTATTTCTTTAGTTTTAGCTATTGTAAGTAGATGTAAATATAAAGATACTATGTCATTAATAATGATAATTATTGATATTGTTTTAATTATTTTATTATTAATAGTTATGATTATAATGACTTTTTTTCTTCTAAATTTATTTAAATTAATAACTATGGGATGTAATTAATTATCTTAGGTATGAGTAATTTAATTTATATATTAGTTGCATTAGTAGGCTTTATTTTACCTTTTTTTTCTTATATTATTATTAATAAAAAATTTAAAATAATTTCTTTATCTTCTTTATTTTATAGTTATATTTTCTTTTTAATAGGATTTTTTATATTTGCTAAAATATTTTATATTATTCTAGAATTAGATATAAATAGTTTAAAATTGTTTTTTGTATCAAATAATCTTATAGATAGATTGCAGTTCATATTTTTTGGTTATTCATTTATAGGTGGATATATTGGTGGGATATTTTTGATATTTATATTTTCAAAAATAACAAAAGAAGATTTAAAAAATTTATTAGTTATATACTTGCATATATTAATTATGATGTATGGTATATTAAAAATAGCCTGTTTTATTAATAATTGTTGTACGAGTTATTTTAATTTTCCTGTTCAATTATTAGAAAGTATAATTAGTATATACATATTTTTTCATATATTAAAACAGTTAAACAAGTTAGATAAAAATAAAATTATTGCTAACTGCTTTATATATTTTGGTTTTTTGAGATTTTTGATTTCAATAATAAGAAATCATAATAATTATTTTTCATTTGTATTTGTAGAACTATTTTGTTTGTTTTTAATTATTGTTGGATATAGGTGCAAAAATTTAAAATAAAATAGGTTATATAAAGTTTTTAAGATATTAAAACATATTATTTATAATATGTTTTTTTGTGATATAATATTTATGGTGATGTTATGGAAAAAATAATCATGGTAGATGGTAATAATTTGCTTTTTAGAAGTTATTATGCAACTGCATATAATGGTAATTTTATGAAAAATAGTAAAGGTTTTCCTACAAATGCTTTATTCGGATTTGCTAATATGATAAATAAAATAGTAAGTGAAGAAAAACCAAATTACATAGTTGTTGCTTTTGATAAAGGAAAAACATTTAGACATGAAAAATTTGATTTTTATAAAGATGGTAGAAGTGAAACTCCAGAAGAATTAAAAGTACAATTTCCAATTGCTAAAGAAATGTTAACAGCTATGGGGATTAAATATTATGAAATAGATAATTATGAAGCTGATGATATTATTGGAACATTTGCTAAATACTGTGATATACCTAATGATGATTATGAAGGATTAATAGTAAGTAGTGATAAAGATTTACTTCAATTAATATCTAAACAAGTAGAAATAAAATTATTAAAATCTAAAGATTATATTAGATATAATGAAAAGTCTTTTAAAGAAGAATGGGGAATAGATCCAATAAATATAATTGATTTAAAAGCTTTAATGGGAGATAGTAGTGATAATATACCAGGAGTTAAAGGAATAGGTGAAAAAACAGCTTTAAAGTTGTTGCACGAATATAAAACGCTTGATGGTATATATGAAAATATAGATAATATTAAAGGTGCTACTCATGATAAATTAGTTAATGATAAAGAAAATGCATATATGAGTTATGAAATTGCTACTATATATAAAGATGTACCACTTGAAATAAGTATCCCTGATATTAAATATTTAGGTAATACTCCAAAACTTTCTGAAATTTATGAAGAATTAGAATTTTATTCATTACTTAAAAATTTGAACGTAGAAAAGATAGAAATAGAAGAAGAAAAAATAAATTTTAAAGAAGTTAAAAATATATCTGAAATAAATATAAATGAGGATTGTGCTATATATTTAGAACTAGATAATGCTAATTATCATCAGGCTAACATAATTGGTATGGGACTTTATAATAAAAATAATTCATTATATATAAGTGGAGAAATATTAAAACAAAATCCTAAGTTTTTAACTAATGTTAATTTATATACTTATGATTATAAAAAAGTATTAGTTGCTTTTAAAAAGAATAATATTAATATTTCTAATGTAGTATTTGATACAGCTATTGCTGCTTATTTACTTGAATATAATTTAAAAGATGACATTGCTTATTTATCTAATCAATTAAATTTTAAAATACCTTTTATGACAGATATAAAAAAAGAAAATCTAAATATAAAAGAAATATTAGTTCAAAAGGCTAAATTCATTTATGAAACTAAAGATAAATTTGATAATGAATTAAAAGATAAAGAAATGTATTCTTTGTTTAAGGATATAGAACTTCCATTAAGTGAAGTTTTAGCTGATATGGAATATACAGGTTTTAATATAGATAAAGAAAAACTTATAGATATGGGTGAAGAGATAAAAATAAAAATAGAATTACTTAGTAAAACTATTTACAATTATGCAGGATGTGAATTTAATATATCTTCGCCAATTCAACTTGGAGAAGTATTATTTGAAAAACTTAATTTACCTCATGGTAAAAAAGGTAAAACTGGATATTCTACTGCAGCTGACGTATTAGAGAAATTAAGAGATAAACATCCTATAATAGAAAATATTTTAGAATATAGATTACTTACTAAACTTTATAGTACTTATATTGAAGGTTTAATAAATTATATTTATGAAGATAATAAAATTCATACTATATATACACAAACTTTAACACGTACTGGTAGACTTTCTAGTATAGAACCCAATTTACAAAATATACCAATAAGAAATGAATATGGTAGACTTATTAGAAAAGCATTTATTCCTAGTTGTGATTCTTTATTAGTAAGTGCAGATTATTCTCAAATAGAACTTAGAATATTCTCATGTATGGCAGGTATTGAATCTTTAAAAGAGGCATTCAAAAATAATATAGATGTTCATACTAAAACAGCTAGTGATATATTTAAAGTACCAATTGAAGCAGTTACTAAAGATATGAGAAGAATGGCTAAGGCAGTTAACTTTGGTATAATATATGGTATAAGTGGTTTTGGACTTTCAGAAAATTTAAATATAGATACTAAAGAGGCAACTAAATTTATAAATGAATACTATGAAACTTATCCAGGTATTAAAGCTTATAAAGAAGAAAGTATTAAACAAGCTCACAAGGATGGATATGTTAAAACTAAATATAATAGAATTAGAACTATACCAGAACTTGAAAATAAAAATTATATGATTAGAAGTGGTGCAGAAAGAATGGCTTTAAATACTCCAATACAAGGCACTGCAGCTGATATAATTAAGATTGCTATGGTAAAATTGTTTAATGAATTTAATAAACATAATTTAAAAAGTAAAATACTTGTACAAGTACATGATGAACTTGTAGTAGATTGTAAAAAAGAAGAATTTGATATAGTAAAAAAACTTATGAAAGAAGTTATGGAAAGTGTAGTAGAACTTGAAGTACCACTTATAGTAGACATAGAATATGGAGATAATTGGTATCAAGCAAAATAAAAAGAAACTTATTGTTTCTTTTTATTTATTCCTATCATACTACCAAGTATAGAGGTTATAATTAATATTAAATAAAATAATAAATATTTAAATTTAAAAGAAATATTTAAAGCTAAATAATTAAATATAATAAGTATTAAAGAAAATATTCCTCCTAATTTTAAACCTTCTAAAAATCCTTTTTTTAAAGATTTTTTACCTATATAAAATCCTCCAATAAGCATAGATATTATAGGTATAATTATTTTTATAATAGAAGTTATTTTATCATTTAATATATTAAAATAACTAAGAATAGTAGTAATAAAAGTTAAAACTAAAATAGTAACAATAATATAAATAAAAGACATACCTAAATTTTTTAAATATTTCATACGATCACCTATTAATAAATATTCTATTGTATAAAAAAATATTCTAATGTTCATTATAAAATAGGTGATACTATGTATTTTACTTTAATATTTAAAACTATATTTATGTATTTTTTTATAATATTTGTATATAGACTTATGGGAAAAAAAGAAGTAGGTCAGTTAAGTATAGTTGATTTAATTGTATCTATATTAATAGCTGAGTTAATCGCTCTTTCAATACAAGAAGATAATAAAAGTATTTTAATTTCAGTAATACCTATATTAGTACTTGTAGGAGTACAAATTTTTATAAGTTATATTACACTTAAAAATGATAAAATAAGAAACATAATAGATGGAAAACCAACTATTATAATAAAAAACGGTAAACTTAATTTTACTGAGATGTCTAAACTTAGATATTCATTAGATGATTTACTTACACAACTTAGATTACAGGGAGTAAAAAGTATTGATAAAGTAAAATATGCAATTTTAGAAAATAATGGTAATCTTTCTGTATTTAATGATAATTTTGATTATCCATTACCTTTAATATTAGATGGTGTAATTGATTATTCTGTGTTAAAAGAAATAAAAAAAGATTATAATTGGTTATTAGATTTATTAAAAAGAAAAAATATAGAACTAGATGATGTTTTTTATGCTTTTTATACTAATAATAAAACATTTATAATAACAAAATCAGAATTATTTTAGTTGAAAAAAATTAAAAGATGTGTTATATTTATATATAGGAAAGTAGGGTAATTATGGATAATTTTGATAAAAAAGAAAATATATTATTTAAAAAATTAGATTTAGTATTTGTATACTTATTTATATTTTTAGTAGGTATTGCAATAGTATTAATGATGACTTCTTATTTGAATAATAGAGTAAAAGAATTTAATGAAGAAACTATTGCTATAACTCAACAGAATCGATAAAAGTGTAAATTATTTACCCTTTTTTGTATAATTTAATTTCTAAAATTATAATATCAAAAGATGATATAGAAAAGAAATTACTTTTCTATTTTTTTATACAATTTTCGACATATAAAAATGTAATAATATTAAAGCAGTTAAATATTATTACAAATGGAGGTTATATGAAAGAAAATTGTGAAGAAGTAAAAGCATCAATATATGCAGGAATGAGTATTTTTAATGTTATTAAAGATTATGATTTAATTATGTGGAATGAAAAACTCTCTTTAAATGACAAAAAATATTTATCATTATATTTAGGATTAATTAATTCAAAAAATAATATAAACTTATATTTAAAAGAAAATGAAATAAGGTTTAAATTTAATATTAATTATAAACTTTTAAAACAAGAAGAATATTTAGAAGTTTATAATTTATATTTTGTAGAAATATTTAATGAAATTAATTTTGAATCTATAGAAGAACATTTAAATTATTTATTAAATAAAAAAGTTGTACAAAGTTTTAATAGGTGTAATGGTCATTATGTAGATAAAATTATAAATGAAAAGAATAAACACTTAATAAAAACAATAAACTAAAATAGGTGATATAGTGAATAATAAACCTATTATAGGTATAATAACTAGAAAGTCTATTAGTGAAGAAAATCATCATATAAATATTATTTATAAAGATATAGTTAATGGTATTTTTACAAATGGAGGAATACCTATAGGTGTAACTCTATATGATGATTATAAATTATTAATTGATATGTGTGATGGTATTATATTTCAAGGTGGAGATGATTTTGAAAAATATGATTTAGAATGTTTAAAATATGCATATGAAATTGATAAACCAGTACTTGGAATTTGTTTAGGTATGCAGTTGATGGGAGTTTTATTTGATGGATTTATGTTAAATATAAAAAATCATAAAAAAACATTAAATTACGCTCATGAGGTTAAAATAAAAAGGAATTCTAAATTATATAATATATTTAAAACAGATATTATTAAAGTAAATAGTAGACATAAATCTATTATTAAAAATACAAAACTTAATATATGTGCAGTAAGCAAAGAAGGCTATATAGAAGCAGTAGAAGATACTAATAAAAAATTTTTTATTGGTGTACAGTGGCATCCAGAATCTATGTTAAAATATGATCATAAACAAAATAATTTATTTAAGTGTTTTATAAAGTCTTGTCAGAAAAAGTTTTAAAAAAACATAAAATTTTATTGACAAGATTTCTTTTCATGGTATCATGTATTATAGTAGGAGTATGGTAATATGAAAAAAAGGAAGATTAGAAGTTTAGAGATGTTTTCACTTTTTGTTGCAGTACTATGTTTATCTGTCAGTTTTTTAGCTTTTTCAAGTCAACTAAAAATTCAATCAGATTTAACAGCTAATCCAGATGATTTAACTTTTAAAGTAGTTTTTTCTACATCTCATAAAAAAGAAGAAACAAATCCTGTAGAACCTAAAATTGAACCTAGAAGTTCCAAAGCAACGGCAACTAATGCAATAATAATAAATAAAAAAGATCCTATGATTACCAATTTACAAGTTAATTTTACAAAACCTGGTCAAAGGGCAAGATATACTTTTTATATATATAATGCTGGAGAATATATGGCATACTTGAATAGTATAATATATGAAAATGTAGATGGATTAAATGCTAAAAAGATATGTATGGATAAAAATGGTAAAACAGATGATACGATGAAAAAAGTATGTGATAACATAAAAATACATGTTGAAACAGGAAATATACATACATCAGAGTCTTTATATTATATTGACAATAGATATTTAAAACCAAGAACTGCTCAAAAAATAGAAGTAACTATTGAGTATTTGAAAGGTAAAGATATAGCTAATAAAGAGTTTGAAGTTATATTTGGTGATATTAAATTGAATTTTTCTATGTTTCCACCAAAAGCAACAGCTTAATATATTTTAGATTTAGTAATTTAAATAGTAATTAATATTACTATTTTTTCTTTTATAAAGTTTAAAATAATGATATAATACTTATTGGTGATTTGTATGGACAAAATTATAATAAAAGGTGCTAGAGAAAATAATTTAAAAAATGTTAATCTAGAACTTCCAAAAGATAAATTAATAGTAATGACAGGAGTAAGTGGTAGTGGTAAAAGTAGTTTAGCTTTTGATACTATTTATGCAGAAGGTCAAAGAAGATATGTAGAAAGTTTAAGTGCATATGCTAGACAATTCTTAGGAGGAACAGATAAACCTGACGTAGATAGTATAGAAGGTTTAAGTCCTAGTATTAGTATAGATCAAAAAACTACAAATAATAATCCTAGAAGTACTGTTGGTACTGTTACTGAGATATATGATTATTTAAGACTTTTATATGCAAGAATTGGAGTACCATATTGTCCTAATCATAATAAACCAATATCAAGTCAAAGTATAGAGGAAATGACTAATCAAATATTAGATTTAGAAATAGGATCTAAAATTAGAGTATTAAGCCCTATAGTTCATGGTGAAAAAGGTACACATAAAGATTTACTTGATGATTTAAAAAAAGATGGTTATTCTAGAGTTAGAATAGATAATAATGAATATGAATTAAATGAAGAAATAAATTTAGAAAAAAATAAAAAACATAATATAGATGTAGTAATAGATAGATTAATTATAAAAGAAGATATTAGAAGTAGATTAAATGAAGCTATTGAACTTGCTTGTAAATTAAGTAAGGGTAAATGTGTTATTGATGTAGTTGGTAGTGAAGAAATAGTTATGAGTGAAAAATATGCTTGTCCTGATTGTGATTTTTCATTACCAGAGTTAGAACCTCGTCTTTTTAGCTTTAATGCACCATATGGAGCATGTCCAGATTGTAATGGACTTGGAATAAAACAAAAAATAGATGAAGATTTAATAATGCCTGATAAAGAAAAAAGTATTATGGAAGGTGGAATAGTTGCTTTTAATATGGATGCTTCTATTTCATATACTCAAATAGTTACTCTTGCTAAACATTATAATATAGATTTAACTAAACCAATAAAAGATCTAAAAAAGAGTGAATTAGATTTAATACTATATGGATCAAAAGAGCCTTTAGAATTTAATTATGTAGCAAGCAATGGCAATACAAGAAAGACTACAGATTATTTTGAAGGAATAATCAATAACTTAGAAAGAAGATATATAGAAACTAAGAGTGGTTGGATTAGAGAATGGTTAGATAAATTTATGATGGAACTTCCTTGTACTACTTGTGGTGGTGCTAGACTTAATTCAGCTGTTTTATCAGTAAAAATAAATAAAAAAAATATTTATGAAATGACTAAGATGTCTATTGGTGATTTATATGAATTTTTAGAAAATCTTAAACTTAATAAAGAACAAGCTAAAATAGCTGAACTTATTTTAAAAGAAATAAAAGATAGATTAAAATTCTTAATAAATGTAGGACTTAGTTATTTAACACTAGATAGAATGGCTGGAACACTAAGTGGTGGTGAAGCAGGAAGAATAAGACTTGCTACTCAAATAGGATCAAGACTTACAGGAGTATTATATGTACTAGATGAACCTAGTATAGGACTTCATCAAAGAGATAATACAAGATTAATTAATTCTTTACTTGAAATGAGAGATTTAGGAAATACGTTAGTAGTAGTAGAACATGATACTGATACTATGCTTGCTGCTGATTATCTTGTAGATATAGGGCCTCTTGCTGGTATTCATGGCGGAGAAGTAGTTGCTTTTGGGACACCTCGAGAAGTTATGAAAAATGAAAACAGTTTAACTGGTAAATATCTAAGTGGTAAGTTAAAAATAGATGTGCCAGAAAAAAGACGTAAAGGTAATGGTAAATATATAGAAATTAAAGGCGCTAAAGAAAATAATTTAAAAGATATTAATGTCAAATTTCCACTTGGTAAATTTATATGTGTAACTGGTGTAAGTGGTAGCGGTAAAAGTAGTCTAGTAAATGAAATACTTTATAAAAGTGTAGCCAGTAATCTTTATAAAACTAAAGTTAAACCAGGAAAACATAAAAAAATAATAGGTCTTGAAAACATAGATAAAGTTATAGATATATCACAAGCTCCAATAGGAAGAACTCCAAGAAGTAATCCTGCAACTTATGTAGGAGTATTTGATGATATTAGAGATGTTTTTGCTCAAACTAAAGAATCAAAAATGAGAGGATACGATAAAGGTAGATTTTCATTTAATGTAAAAGGTGGAAGATGTGAAGCTTGTTGGGGAGATGGAGTTAAAAAAATAGAAATGCATTTCTTACCTGATGTTTATGTACCTTGTGAAGTATGTCATGGAACAAGATATAATAGAGAAACATTACAAATAAAATATAAAGGTAAAAGTATTTATGATGTACTTGAAATGAATGTAGAAGAAGCATTAGAATTCTTTAAAAACATTCCTAAAGTTCGAGATAAATTACAAGTTATGATGGATGTAGGTTTATCTTACATAAAACTTGGACAAAGTGCTCCTACTTTAAGTGGTGGTGAAGCAGGAAGAGTAAAACTTGCTAAAGAATTACAAAAGAAACCTACTGGAAAAAGTTTATTTATACTTGATGAACCAACAACTGGATTACACACTCACGATATAAAGAAACTTCTTGAAATATTAAATAGAATAGCAGACAATGGTGATACCGTTTTAGTAATAGAGCACAATTTAGATGTTATAAAGGTAGCTGATCATATTATAGATTTAGGTCCAGAAGGAGGATCTGGTGGTGGTACTATAGTTGCTACAGGTACTCCTGAAGAAATAGTTAAGGTTAAAGAAAGTTATACTGGTGAATTTTTGAAAGGGATGTTAAAATGAAATTAAATTTTGAATATACAAAAAGTGAATATAAAAAATATTTGTTAAGAAGTAGACTCGTAAATAACATAGTTTTATTTATAATAGGATTAACTATATATTTATATTTTTCATTAAATAAAATATCTTTAATATATTTACCATTATTTATAATAGGTTTATTAATAACAATAACATTATTAAATCTTTTATATGTAATAGCACAAATTAAAGTTA
This sequence comes from Bacilli bacterium, assembly GCA_017536505.1. Lineage (GTDB taxonomy): Bacteria > Bacillota_I > Bacilli_A > RF39 > UBA660 > UMGS1613. The sequence goes on along the minus strand of JAFXHG010000031.1, from coordinate 4,619 downwards.
ATGAAATGTTAAATTATAATACTTATGGTAAATATATAGTAGAATTAACACCTAATAAATTTTCAGTTACTGTAAATAAAAGTAAGGTTGATTATAAATATAATCAAATAAAAAAGATAGTACAAAGAAAAAATTGTTTTAAAGTTAAATTTAAAAATAGTAGAGAATATTTAACTTTTGAAAAGAAATTTTTTAATGATTCTGACTACACTAAAATGATTAAAATGTTTAAAGATAAAATAAATTAAATTTTACTATTTTAAAAAAATTGTATTAGTAAAAATTACAGGAATTAAAAAATTACCTGTAATTTTTTTATTTCTGTAAAAATAACCTTACAATTAAATAAAAATGTTTATTTGATTAATAAATTTATATATGATATCGTATATGTACCTACCAAAATTACAATAAAAAATCATTTTACACAACATATACATAAAATTATTAAATAAATTTAAATTTTTCATATTTTTTTCATAAAAAAGGTATAAACTAATTATAGCTAGGAGGAATAATATGGAAAATAAAGTAATTGAAGGAGAAGTAATAAAAGAGAAAAATATAGAAATTAAGAAAAAAAATAATTTTTTTACATCTAAAATATTTTTAACTATCTGTTCATTTGTAGTAGGCGCTGGACTTATGTTTGTTTTTATTACACTTACAACTAATAGTAATATATTAGTTAGAAAGGTTACAAGTGAAAATGTTAAAACAACAACTGTAGAAGAAGTAAGCGATTTAAAAAATGCTATTAACAATGTATATGATTCAGCTGTATATATAGAAGTTACTGGGAGTAGAAGTTCATCTTCTGGTTCAGGATTTGTTTATAAAACAGATGATAATTTTGGATATATTTTAACTAATTATCATGTTATAGAAAATGGTAAAAATTATTTAGTAACTTTTTCTGATGGAAAAGAAATAGAGGCTAGCTTAGTAAGTGGTGATGAATATTATGATATTGCAGTACTTAAAGTTAATAAAGAATCAATAAAAGGAGTTGCAACTTTAGGAGACTCATCAACTCTTGAATTAGGAGATACTGTATTTACTGTAGGTGCTCCATTAGGAAAAGAATATATGGGTACAATTACAAAAGGAATTGTATCTGGAATAAATAGAATGGTATCAGTTAAATTAACAAGTGGTAATTATCTTATGGAAGTAATTCAAACTGATGCTTCAATTAATAATGGTAATAGTGGGGGACCAATTTGTAATATAAAGGGTGAAGTAATAGGTATAACTTCATCAAAACTAGTAGGTAGTGGAGTAGAGGGTATGGGATTTGCTATTCCTATAAATACTGTAAATGAAATAATTGGAAATATAGAAAGTGGTACTACATTAGCAAGACCATATCTTGGCGTTCAATTAGTGGATTTAACAAATACTTTTGCATTACAATATTATTATAATATAAGAATAAGTAGTGATGTAGAATTTGGAGCTGTCTTAAGTTATGTTGAAGAAAATCAACCTGCCTCTAAATCTGGATTACAAGTTGGTGATGTAATTATTGAAATAGATGGTGAAAAAATAGATGATGTGTCTCACTTTAAATATATACTTTATAAACATAAAGTAGGAGATAAAATAGCAGTTAAATATTATAGAGAAAATAAAATAGAGGAAACAACTATAGAACTTACTGAATCTACAAAAAGTGAGTAATTCACTTTTTTTCATAAAAGTAGTATAATTTTATATGTTTAAATAAGGAGGTTTTTATGTTAGAGATAAAAAATATTACAAAAATTTATAAAACAGGAACATTTACTCAAAAAGCTTTAAATAAAGTTAATATAAATTTTAGAGAAAATGAGTTTGTATCTATACTTGGCCCATCTGGAAGTGGTAAAACTACTTTACTTAATATAATAGGTGGTTTAGATAAATATGATAGTGGTGACTTAATTATAAATGAAATATCTACTAAAAAATATAAAGATAGGGATTGGGATTCATATAGAAATCATAGAATTGGTTTTATTTTTCAAAGTTATAATTTAATTCCTCACCAATCTGTTTTATCAAATGTAGAACTTGCTTTAACGTTATCGGGTGTAAGTAAGAAAGAAAGAAAAAGAAGAGCAATTAAAGCTTTAAAAGAAGTAGGACTTTCAGATCATATTCATAAGAAACCAAATCAAATGAGTGGTGGTCAAATGCAAAGAGTAGCTATTGCTCGTGCATTGATAAATAATCCAGATATACTTCTTGCAGATGAACCAACAGGTGCTTTGGATTCAGAAACAAGTGTACAAATAATGAATTTACTTAAAAAAATAAGTAAAGATAAATTAGTAATTATGGTTACGCACAATCCGGATTTAGCTAATGAATATTCTAATAGAATAATTAGTTTAAAAGATGGTAAAGTTACAAATGATACTAATCCATATGATGGTAAAGATAAAATAGAATTAAAAAAAGGAAAAACAAAAAAGACAAGCATGAGCTTTTTTACTGCTCTTTCTTTATCCTTAAATAATTTAATGACTAAAAAGGGTAGAACCTTATTAACATCTTTTGCAGGTTCAATAGGTATAATTGGTATCGCACTTATATTGTCTTTATCTAATGGAGTTAATAATTATATAGCTAAAGTTCAAGAAGATACATTAACTAGTTATCCTTTGATGATAGAAAAAAATTCTGTAGATACTGCTACTTTGATGACTTCATTTATGGGAGATAGTACTGGCGATAGTCATGATTTAGATGCTATTTATTCAAACAATATAATGACAGATATGATTAGTACTATGTATGGTGGGATTACTACTAATAACTTAGTTGATTTTAAAAAATATATTGAAGATAATAAAGAATTGGAAAAATATACTAATGATATAAAATATACATATAATTTAGATTTACAAATTTATACAGAAGATAGTTTAAAAGTAAATCCAAGTAATATGATGAGTATGTTTAATCCAAATAGTGAAAATGCTAGTAGTGGTTTTTCTGGTGATATAGCTATATTCAATGAACTTACAACTAATAAAGATCTATTAAATAGTCAATATGAAGTAATAAGTGGTAAAATGCCAGAAAGTTATGATGAGATGGTATTAATAGTGGATGAAAATAATGAAATTGTAGATTATGTATTATATGCAATAGGAATTAAAGATCAAACTGAGATTCAGGAAACTATGATTAATATGATGAATGGAAAAGAACTTGAAGAATTTGAACAAACCAAATATTCATATGAAGATATATTAAATACTGATTATAAACTTGTATTAAATACTGATTATTATGAAAAAGAAGATGAGGTATGGGTAGATAAAAGTAATGACTTATCTTACTTAAAAGAACTTGTTGATAATGGATTAGAATTAAACATAGTAGGTATAATTAAACCAAAAGAAGGAAGTAATATATCTGTAACTAACGGTATTGGATATACAAAAGAACTAACTGAATATGTTATAAATAAAATTAATGAAAGTGAAATAGTAAAAGAACAATTAAGTAATGGAAACATAAATGTATTCACTAACCAAGAATTTAAAGATTTAGAAACATTAGATAATAATTTAAGTAAAATGGGTGTAGTTGATTTAGAAAGTCCATATACTATAAATATTTATCCTAAAGATTTTGAATCAAAAGATAGAATAGAAGAAATAATAAATGAATATAATGATTCTAAAATAGAAGAAGGTAAAGAAGAAGATAAGATTGAATATACAGATTATGTAGGTTTACTTATGAGTAGTGTTACTACAATAGTAAATGTTATTGGATATGTACTTATTGCTTTTGTTTCAATTTCATTAATAGTATCTAGTATAATGATAGGTATTATTACTTATATATCTGTATTAGAAAGAACAAAAGAAATAGGTATACTTAGAGCAATAGGTGCTAGTAAAAAAGATATATCTAGAGTATTTAATGCTGAAACATTTATAGTAGGGTTAACAAGTGGTGCAATAGGAATATTTATTACTTGTATATTAAATATATTTATTAATATAATTATTAAAAATGTTACAGGTGTTATAGTATCTGCAGAATTACCAATAGCAGGTGGTATAATTCTTATAGTGATTAGTACATTACTTACTATGATAGCTGGTCTAATACCTTCTAAAGTAGCAAGTAAAAAAGATCCAGTAATAGCTTTAAGAACAGAATAAAGGGGATATTGAATACTAATATCCTTTTTTATTTACAAAATTTTACATAAAAATAAATAATAATAATAAATATAATTGACAAAAAACACTAATATTTTGTATACTTGTAATATAGAATATAGGAGGAAAAAATATGTATGGAAAAATAAGAAAAAAACAAATGACAATGTTTATAATAGCAATAGTAGGAGTGTTTGCAATATCAATAGGGTTTGCAGCATTCTCAAGTACACTAAGAATAAGTTCACAAGCATCAGTAACCCCAAATTCAAATACATTTAGTGTAGTGTTTTCATCAGATGAAAACAGTTTAAAAACAGATGCAGTAGCAGCAAATCCATCAAATTTAGGAGATCCAGCAACAATAGATAATTCATCAAATCCAACAATAAGTGGATTAAACGCTAAGTTTACAGCACCAAATCAAAGTGTAACATATACATTTTATGC
>JAFXHG010000030.1 GCA_017536505.1 Bacilli bacterium | reverse complement strand
TAGAAGAAAATATCGTTCTTCCAACAAAAGATCAAATTTATAATGTAAATAATTCTACATCATTATTAGATTCAACATGGTTGTGGGATCATTTACAAGGCGCGCCAAACGAACCATATCTAGGATGGGGATATTGGACATTTGACAGAGCAAATACTGTTAATGCATGGAGAGTATCTAGTTCAAACTTATCTGGAACTGGTTTCTTAGCTTCAAGAACAGATGCAGTTGGTATACGTCCAGTTATAATCTTAAATCCAAAACACATAAAATAAATTGTAAAGAAAGATTAAATCTTTCTTTTTTTGTTTAAAAAAAATAATAATAGTGTTATAATTATATTGGAGGATATTGGTATGGAATTAAATGAAATATTAAATATATATATAGAATTAAATAAAAGAGTAAATGATTTATGGAGGTCACTTTGACCCACAAGTAAAGAAAAATAGAATTAAAGAATTAGAAATAGATATGAATGATTCTAATTTTTGGAATGATAAAGTTCACAGTGAAGAAGTTTTAAATGAACTTAATTTATTAAAAAGCAAATTAAATAATATTGAAGAATTAAAATTAAATATAGAGTCTAATTTAGAAATTGCAAATATGATAAAAGAAAGTAATGACTTAGAGATGCAAGAAATAATTTCAAATGATATAGATTCTATAAAACAAAAATTAGATGAAGTAGAATTAGAGTTATTATTAAATAGTCCATATGATAAATGTGATTGTATACTTGAAATACATCCAGGAGCAGGTGGGACTGAATCTTGTGATTGGGCTAGTATGCTTTATAGAATGTACACTAGATGGTGTGAAAAAAATAATAAGAAAATAGAAATGTTGGATTATCAAGATGGAGAAGAAGCAGGAATAAAGAGTGTATCTTTTATAGTTCATGGAAATAATAGTTATGGATATTTGAAAAATGAAAAAGGAGTTCATAGACTTATTAGAATAAGTCCGTTTGATTCTAATAGTAGAAGACATACATCTTTTGCTTCAATAGATATAACTCCTTTATATAATAATGTGGAAATTGATATAGAAATAAAAGATAGTGATATAAGGGTAGATACATACTGTGCATCTGGTCATGGAGGACAAGGAGTTAATACAACCCCTTCTGCAGTTAGAATAACACATTTTCCAAGTAAGATAGTAGTTACTTGTCAAAATGAAAGAAGTCAGATAAGAAACAAAGAAACATGTATGACAGTATTAAAAAATAAATTATATCAGTTAGAAGTAGAAAGAAGAGAAAAGGAACTAAAAAATATTAAGGGAGAAAATACAGAGATTAATTTTGGTTCACAAATTAGAACTTATACTATGTGTCCCTATACTCTTGTAAAAGATCATAGAACTAATACTGAAAATACTAATGTAGATAAAGTATTAGATGGTGATATAGATAAATTTATATATGATAATTTAAAATTAGGGGTGAGATAGATGTTGTTTTTTAGAAAGAAAAATAAGATAAGTGAAGATATTTTAAAAGTACTAAATGAAAGAAATAGATTTAAAAGATATTCATTTTTAGTAATTGGTTGTTTTTTACTTGCTTTTGCTTTTAATGTATTCTTTTCTCCCAATAATTTAGTAACTGGAGGAGTATCTGGTGTTGCCATTGTAATAAATAATATAACTGGAATTTCTACATCTTTATTTATTGCTATTTCTTATATATTATTACTAGTTTTAAGTTATTTGTTATTAGGAAAAGAAACAACAAAATACTCAGTAATAGGATCAATCTTATATCCATTATTTGTATATATGACAAAAGATATAGTTAATTTAATTCAGTTTAATGTAGATAATATGTTGTTAATAACTATTTTTGGAGCTTTAATAAGTGGTATAGGCTCAGGATTAACCTTTAAATATGGTTTTTCAACTGGAGGAAGCGACGTTATATTTCAATTAATTTCTAAATATTTTAAAACTTCAATAGGTAATGCTAGTAAATTAATAAATTTTATTATTATAATAGGCTCAGGATTTTTTATAACATCAGGAAATTCTTTGTACGCATGGGAGAATGTAATGTATGCTTTGATAGCTGTATATATTTCTTCAATGCTTACAGATAAAGTATTACTTGGAATATCAGATTGTAAATCATTTTATATAATTACTGAACATGAAACCTCAATCAAACATTTCTTAATAAATGAACTTGGTAGAGGCGTAACTGTGCTTGAAGGTAGAGGAGGATACACAGGAGATAGAAAAAAAGTATTGATGTGTGCAATTCCTACCAAAGAATATTTTTTAGCTAAAGAAGGTATATTAGAAATAGATAAACAAGCAATTGTGCTTATAAATGATGTATATCAGTCATCAGGAATAGAATAGGAGGAAGTATGGATTTAATAAGAATTAAAGATGTAAAAAAAACATATAAGACAGGAACTACTGCTATATATGATTTAGATTTAACAATAAAAAAAGGTGAATTTGTATTTATAATAGGTTCTACTGGATGTGGGAAAAGTACTTTAATAAAAATGCTTTATAGAGAAGAAAAACCAAGTAGTGGTCAAATTTTAGTAGGTGGCCTAGATGTAGGTAAAATTAAAAATCGTAAAGTATATAAACTTAGAAGAAAAATTGGTGTTGTTTTCCAAAATTATCAATTATTGCCTAATGAAACTGCTTATGAAAATGTAGCTTTTGCTTTAGAAGTTTTAGGACTTCCAAAAGATGAAGTTCATTCAAAAGTTATGAAAGTATTAGATTTAGTTGGTCTTAAAAATAAAGCAAAACAATATCCAAGACATTTATCAGGTGGAGAACAACAAAGAGTAGCTATCGCACGTGCTATAGTAAATGGGCCTAAAATACTTATTTGTGATGAACCTACAGGAAATCTAGATCCTGAAACAAGTATGGAAATTATGGATGTATTAGAAGCTATCAATGAACTTGGTACTACAATAATAATGGTTACTCATGATATTAATATAGTTAAAAAAATGAAAAAACGTGTTGTAAAACTTGACTCAGGTAGAATAGTTAAAGATTATAAGGAAGGTGAATACAAGGATGAAAGCATTTAGAATACTTGGAAGAAATATAAGAGATTCATTTAAAAGTGTATTTAGAAACTTTTCATTGTCTTTAGCTTCAATATCTTGTATAACAATAACTCTTATGGTAGTAGCTGTATCTATAGTGTTATCATTTAATGTAACAAATTTTACTAAAATAGTTGAAAGAGATGTTACAATTGTTGCTTTTCTTGATGTAGATATAACAGAAGAAGAAAGAGAAAAAGTTTATGACCAAATAATAGTACTTGATAATATTGAACCTAGTAATGTAGAATTTATTGATAAAATGGATATATCAGAAGAAATGATGGAATCATCAGATGTATTTAATAGTATAATGTCAGAATGGACTAGAGAAGAAAGTCCAATTCAAGATACATATCAAATAAAAGTTACTGATATAAATTTAATAAATAAAACTGCAGAAGAAATTAAAGATATTAAAAATGTAGATATAGTTAAATATGGTGAAGGAATGGTAGAGCAATTAGTATCTGTATTTGATGTTATTAGAAAAGTTACATTTGGTATAGTAATTGCTTTAATAATAGTAACTGCATTCTTAATAGCTAATACTATTAAAATAACTATTATGTCTAGAAAAAGAGAAATAGAAATAATGAGACTTGTAGGAGCTAGTAACATAAATATTAAAATACCATTTATATTTGAAGGATTAATTCTTGGTATGTTTGGATCAATAATCCCAATAGTTGTAACGCTATATGGTTATACTGCTTTATATGATCATTTTGGTGGACAATTATTTACTAATTTCATTAAATTGGTTGAGCCAACACCATTCATATATCTAACATCATTAGGATTACTTTTAATTGGTATGATAGTAGGTATGTTTGGAAGTAGTAGAGCAGTTAAAAAATATTTAAAGATATAAAAATATTGACAAAAAGTGTCAATATTTTTTTTATTTATAATAAATTTTATAAATAAACTATTAATATATGATATAATAAAATAAAATAGGAGGAATAAATATGAAAAATAAAGGATTCACATTAATAGAACTATTAGCAGTAATAGTAATATTAGCAATTATCGCATTAATCGGAACTCCAATAGTACTAAATATAATAGAAGAGGCTAGAGAAGAAAGTAATGAAAGAACTGTAGATATGTTT
>JAFXHG010000029.1 GCA_017536505.1 Bacilli bacterium | reverse complement strand
TTTTCAAATTCTTCATCTATTAATCCTTCATGGATAAATTCTTCTTTAGTATTCATATAAATTTCTTCTATTCTATCTACTCTACATTTTTCAGCTGTGATTATTGATTTTACTTTTTCTACTGCTTTATCTACTTTATCATTTACTACTACATAGTTATATTTTGTATATTCATTTATTTCATTATAAGCAGCTTTAAATCTCTCTAATATTTTCTTTTTTGATTCTGTTTGTCTTTTGATAAGTCTATCTTTTAATTCTTCCATACTATGAGGCATTATAAAAATAAATAATGCTTCTTTTACTAATTCTTTTACTTTTAAAGCACCTTGTATATCAATTACAAGTATAATATTTTTACCTTTGCTTAAATCTTCTTCTATTTTTCCTTTAGGAGTACCATAATATTGATTATTGTGTACAACTGCATACTCTAAAAATTCATCATTTTTTATTCTCTGTTCAAATTCTTCTTTACTTATAAAGTAGTAATCTACTCCTTCTATTTCTTTTCCTCTAGGATCTCTTGATGTCATAGATACTGATATTTTAGTATCTTTCATATCTTCAACTACTCTATTACATATTGTATCTTTGCCTGCTCCACTAGGGCCAGAAACTACTATAAGTAAACCTTTAGACTTTTCTCTAATCACATAATCACCTTTCTTTTTTGTATTATATCACATTATAGAATATTTTCACATATTAAATTGTCACATAAATTTTTATATTTTGTATATTCTTTTTGTTTTCTTATAGTCCAACCTAATACTATTTTATTTATTTTAAAAGGTAATTGTTTTTTATACACACTTATAAATTCTATTTTTTTAACATATTTCTTAACTAGCTTATAATTCAAATCGTTAAACACTATTAAACCTATTACATAATCTTTTCTATTTTTATAAAACCAATCTATTACAAAAGGATTCATACTTTGTATAGCAAACTCACCTTTATAATTATCTAATATTTTTACTAATTCTTCTTCAAATTTTGAATTATTATCCACATCTTTTATTTCTATTAAAATTGGAACTTTTCCATCAACTATGTGCATAACTTGTTTTAAAGTAGGTATTGTGTATTTTTTATTAATTTTAATTTTAGATAATTGTGGATAACTTAGTGTTTCTATAACTTTATTAACTCCTGTAAGTTTTTTTAGGTTGTGATCGTGGTATACAACTATTGTATTATCCGTAAGTATGTGGATATCTAGTTCTATTATGTAATTTTTATCCATACATTTAACAAATGCAGGTAGAGTATTTTCAGGGATTTGAGAATTATGAACACCTCTATGAGCAATTAAATTTCTTTTTAAAAATTCTATATTTTTCATAGTATAAATGTATGAAAAAAGATGTATTTATTTTACACCTTTTTGTTTTTTAATATTTTTTGTTTTCCTATAATTGCTTCACAAAATTCTCTATTATTATAATTCCAAATGTCATTCTCCCAGATAGTTTTGTCAAAACCGTTTTTAAACAGAGTTTCTTTTAGTATATTTAACACATTATATTTTTTACCCATATCTGTTTCTCTAGTTACTATTATGTGTTGCGAAGGATTTATAAAGTTTAAAATTTGATCACACAATTGTTTCGATAGTCCTTTGTTTCTAAAATATAAATTTGTTTCTATTGTACAAATAAAAGTTACAGGGATATCTTGGTTTGTAAAAACAAAATAATTAGGTACATAAATCATTGCAGCAACTATTGTTTTTTTATCAACATTATTTTTAACTAAACCTAATAAATAGTTATAGTTTTTATTTTCAGGCCTAAAAGATAAATATCTTAATCCAAGAGGAATTCCCCAAGTATCCATATTGCTTACATATTGCCATTCTTTTTTATCTAAATAATTTTCTTCATAAAAATCTAGCAATTGTTGTTTGTTTAAATTTACCCATTCTATCTCATTTAAATCTAAATTATCAATATAATCTTTTTCCCACTTTTCTTTTAAATTCATAATTTCACTCTCATTTTTTATATATAGTATCAAATACTCTTTTAACTGTCAATTAAATATATAAAAAGACTTTAGAAATATCTAAAGTCTTAATGATGGTGATGATGTATTGTTTTAGAATCTAAATTAATTTCACATTCTTCTTCACAACAAATTTCTCCTTCTTTTTCAAGTTCAATGGTTGTATGATTTATTCCATGTTCTTTTAATTCTTCTTTTACTAATTCTTTTATATTTTTATTTTTTCCTTCTTCTACAATGTGGATTGTTGCATAATTATTATATCCATCTAAACTCCATACATGAATATGATGAACATTTTTAACTCCTTTTATTTTTAATATGTGTTGTTTTAATTCATCTATATTTATTCCTTTAGGAGTTTTTTCTAAAAATAAATCAATAATTATTTTTAAATTTTTTATAGAATTTATAAAGATGAATAGTGCGACTAATATTGATAATATAGGATCAATAATTCTTAAATCAGTAAATCTCATTATTATCGCACCTATTAATACTACAACCCAACCAAGTACATCTTCTAACATATGCAGATTAACTGATTTTTGATTTAAAGAATGACCTGACTTAGTAAAATAAGCAGCTAAAAAGTTTACTAATACGCCTATTACAGCGAATAAAATCATTCCATTATAATTTATACCAACAGGATTCATAATTCTTTTTATAGAGCTTAAAATAACAAATATTGAGCCTATTATAAGTATAATTGTAGTTATCAAACTTCCTATTACAGAATATCTAATATAGCCATAAGTATATTTATTATCTGGTTTCTTTTTACTTTTCTTTTCTAAAAAATATGATACTCCTATACTCATAGAATCACCAATATCATGAATTGAATCAGATATAATAGCGACACTATTTGTTATTGTGCCACCTATAAACTCAAATATTGAAAATCCTAAATTTAATATAAAAGCTATTAATATATTTTTATCCGTCTTCATTTTACCACCCACTATAATTATATAAATTTATTTTTTTTACCATATAAATGGTATTAATTTATATTTTACTTTCTTTTTATATTCCTTATATCCTTTTAAATTGTTTTCTAAAAATTTTTCTTCATTTTTAATACGTTTAATAATTATAAAAGGATATACCAAAAATATTATAAAAGATATTAATGAACCTAATACTAATGGCATTGATAAGAATAGAAAGATAGTAGAAGTATACATTGGATGTCTTACTATTTCATATAAGCCTGTATCTATTACTTTTTGATCTTTTTTTACTTCTATTGTACGTGATAAATAAGTGTTTTCTCTTAATACTTCAGCATACATTATATATGCTAATATAAATATAATACAACCTACTATAACAATAATATTTGGAATATCAACCCAACCATATCTATAATTTAATCCAGCTATAATAAAACCTATTAAGAACATCAATCCACTTAGTTTAACTACTTCTTTTTGTTCTCCATCTTTTTCTTTAGCATTAAGTCTACTTTTTAATAAATGTGGTGCTTTTATCATCATAACTATTCCAGCTATAAACATTGGTATAAATAAAAACGCCATAAATAACCAGCCATTGAAATAGTTTATAGTTCCTGCTGGGATAAATAATAGTACCCCTATAATTAAAACACCTAATATAAATTTTATTATTGCTTCTAAAAATAATTGTTTATTCATAAAAACTCCTTATTTTTCTTTTTACTTATTGAGTGTATAATACTTCCTATCAAAACACCAATACTTGAACTTATTAAATACCATAAAGAATGTACTAAAGCAGATTCATTATAGTAAATAAATATTGATGGTATAAATAATATTGAAATTACTATAGAATATAAATATTTTATTTTATTAGTTGATATAAGTCCTATTAAAAGGCCTAAAATTATTGTTGATGTCCATATTATGAATACCATTCCCATAGCATCTGTAGGTCCCATAAATAATGGATGAGTATAGAACATAAATAACTGAATTATTAATATAATAATTTCTTTTACATATTTTTTCATAAAAACTCCTTAAATATAATATGCATTACTTTTTCTTTGATTTATTTAACCTAACACTACCTAAGCACATGAACATTGAACCTAAACATAAATAGAATACACCCATACTATTTTCTTTGTTAATAAAATTAATTATTGAAACTATATAAAAACATACAGCAGTAAAATAATTTAAAATATAAACTGTTTTATTTGTTTTATCTTCATTCTTTTTCATGCAATCCTCCTAATAAATAAGTAATTATCTTCCAATTATATTATATCACATATTTATAAAAAATTAGAATAGCAAAAAAGCCCGTAAATACGGGCTTTTCGAAACATTGAAATAAGTAATTCTTAACGTTTTGGAAATTATCGCCCCTTTATTTATGGGGGTTTACACAGAATTTGTAGCCTACTTGTAGCCTACCTAAACTGACTCTAAGGTATCTTATTTATTTTTAATTATTATTTCATTATTATTAATAATAATATTTCCTCCTATTGGAAATGTAAATATTGGTGTTGTGTGACCAAAATCGGCGTTTATAATTACAGGTATATTTTGAAGCTCTCTCTTGGTATTAATTATACTTTTCCATTTATCTACATCCATTTTATTACTTAATTGAGCTCTACCTATTATAATACCATTTAATTTATTATTTCTATAACAGTGCAATAATGACTGCAAATTCCTATCAAACTCACGTAAAAATTCTTCGCCTGCCATTTCGTCATCTTCAATCAATAAAACTGTATTATTTAATTTAGGCATATATTCAGTTCCTTGTAACAAATTAAGAGTACATAAATTTCCTCCTAAAATTTCACCTTCAACACTACCCTTATTTATTACTTTCATACCATCATTTTTTATAAAATGTCTATCTTCTTGATTCATAAACCAGGCTTCGTCGCTCCAATATTCAGAATTAGCAATAATTATATCATCATTACTCATAAATATTTTTTTAAAATAATCTAATGTATATTCAAAACCTTTCTTCATTCCAAAACTAGAATAATGAGGCCCATAGTAGGTAACTAATCCTGTTTTAGCAGTTATTGCAGTAAGTAAAGCTGTTATATCAGAAAATCCACAAATAATTTTGGGATTATTTTTTATTAATTCATAGTCTATATAATCCAATATTTGATTAACATTAAATCCACCAATAACAGTTAATATCGCTTTAACATTTTTATCTCTAAATGCATCATGTAAATCTTCTATTCTATCTTCTATAGATGCACAACAATAATTTTTATCTATTTCATTTCTTATATTTTTACCAAAAGACACTTTCAATCCTAATTCTTCTAATCTGTTTGTGGCAATATCTATGGTTTCTTGATTTAATAAATTAAAACTTCTTGATGGTGCTATTATTCTAATTTCATCTCCAACATTTAATTTGTCAGGCACTATTCTATCCATTTTATCACTTCCTATTAATATTATACCATAAATTCATCAAAAAATAGAACGCTAGCACGACTAGCGTATCTTTTTGATAAGTATTTTCAACACTTTACATTTTATTTGTAGCCTACCTGTAGCCTACTTGTAGCCTACGGCTTAAAAATGTGCATTTTTTCTATTTTAGTCAAGCAAAAACCCTTGTAAAACAAGGGTTTCGAAACATTGAAATACGTAATTTTCTTCCAAAAATGGAACTTTTTTAACGTTTTGTAAATTAGCTTTCCTTTATTTATGCGGGTTGGCAAGGATTTTGTATGCTGTGTGTATGTTACACAGACTAACTCTAAGATATCTTAAATACATATTACTAACCGATAAATTGTAATTTGTTATTTGCAATAATTCATTATTGAATCGTTATTATGTTTCTTGTTTGGTTCAATAACCCAATATTCATTATCTAAATCTTTGTTACATCTAAATACATCATAAAATGGAGTGTCATAATAAATTGT
>JAFXHG010000002.1 GCA_017536505.1 Bacilli bacterium | reverse complement strand
TCTCCAAAACCGCTGATGTGGGTTCGACTCCTGCTACCCCTGCCATTTGATACTCAAGCGAACTTTTACTACTTTGTAGGTGGGTTTGCTGTAATATATAATCTTGATTAAACACTAGAAATAGTGTTTTTTCTTTGTTTATAGGGGTATTTTACAACTAACTTGTATGATTTTATTGGTTTTCTTATAATGCTATTCAAAAATTATAAACTTCTTATATACAATGCATTGGTTTTATTAAAATAATTTAGTATAATAGATAACTAATAAAAGAGGTGTAAAATATGAAATTAAAGAGAAATATATTATTATTAATAGTTGCTTTTATAGTAATAGTTTTATTTTTCGTACTATTAGATTTATTTGATATAAGAAAGATAATTCCTCTTACTACTAGTTATGATTGGCTTGGCTTTATGGGTGCTTTTTTAGGAAGTATGATTGGTGGTTTGATAACTTATTTAGGTGTTTATTTAACTTTAAAATATCAAGAAAATGCAGACAATGAAAAAAATCGTCTGTCCATTATTCCAATATTAGAATATAAATTGAGTTATGATAAATCTGATTTTGATAATTCTCAAGGTCAATTAGCTGGAGAAGTAATTAGTCATATTAATATAGAAAATGCGAACTGCGATGATAAAAAAAGTCTTGAGTGGCATTTTGATTTGAAAGTATCTAATATAGGTTTAGGACACGCTCAAATAACAAATGTAAAATTTATTATAGGAGATAACCAAAAGAATTTTATACAAGAGGAAAATCTTGGTTATTCGTACAAATTAGTAAAAATGAATGATACTCAAGATTTAAGATTTTTATTTTATGCACCAAAGTCTAGATTTAAATATAATCATATTAGTGGTAAAGAATTTATATATACTATTGACATAATAATTTATTATCAAGATTTATTAGGAAACAAATACCAACAAAAGGTTTATTGTTGTATAACTCAATCAACTTTAAAAATAGACAAAAAAATAGTAAATAAATGGTGTACTGCTGATTTGTTCTATTATGATAATTTTTTAAAGATAGATAATTAAAACTAATAATACAATTATGTCTTTAAAAGTACAATGGTAGATGTATTTTTAGATAGTAAACAAATTACATAATAAGAGTGCTTATTTTTATATAAATAGTATCAAAATATACATTGTGATTGCATTTTTGAGATATTAAATAGGTTGTTTATGGTTTGCTTGTTATAAAATATAAGGCTAAAATTGTCAAAAGTAAAAAGGTAGCAAAAATATTAATTATATGGTATGTATATGGTGGATTAGTTAAAACAAAAAGCACTTAATTAAATAGTGCTTTTATCTTTGTTTACATATGCAATCGTCTTCAATAAAACTCCAACTGCATTTATAATAAGTATTAGATTTATTTCTACAAGCCTCTCGTTGTTGTCTTTCAATTTCATTTTGTTCGTTTTCTTTTTTAATTTCATAATCACTAGGTTTAGTTAAATAATATATAAAAAATATTGAAGAAATAATTATTAATAAAACCATAATTAAAGTAGAATAAAAAGAATAATAATTATCAATTACTTTCATTAGTAAAATAATAATTCCTACCCCTAATATTGAACAAGTTAAGTATATTAGTGATTTTGCTATATTAGATATATCACTATTATTCAAAAATATAAATAATGAGAATATTAATGCTCCTATAATTAAAGGCAATAATGCCTTGTTTTTTACTAAATGACATTTACATTTAGGACATTTTAATAGACTACTAGAATATTTTGTACCACAATTTTTGCATATATTTTGTTTCATACTACCTCCTAAAATTTATGCTTACAATTTAAACATTCGTTTTTACTTATAACTTTATTTGTTGCTAATGCTCCCCACATTATAGTTGAAATAACTTTACTAGAATTGCTTATTGGCTTTGTGTTATAACTACCACATTTAGGACACTTTGTTTTAGTATTAATTGGTTGCCCACAATTAGGACAATTAGGGGCTTCACTTGAAACTTCTTTTTTACAAGCAGGACATTCAATTAATTTAATTGTTTTGTCTTCATAATTTGTTGGAGTATTGCACGACGGACAATATGGCTTTTCTTTCTCATATATTTCACGACAATTTTGGCACCTTGTATATAATTTAGACATAAGACAACTCCTTTCAATTATATTATACCACAAACCACTCCTATTCGTTGGGGTTATTTTTGTTTTTTCTATAGGATAATTATATTGGAGTTGGTATCAATGGCGACAATGTCTAAAGAAGATAACAACTATATATATTATTGGGTAGGAAAAAATATTAGAAAATATAGAAAGCAAAAAGGTTGGACTATTAAGCAACTTGCAGAAAAGTGTTGTTATAGTGAAAACTTTATTGGAGATATAGAAAACGAAACTTTTAAAACTTTTTCATTAAATACCCTATATCATATATCTAAAGTATTAGATATTCATATAAAGTTGTTATTTGAAGATTTAGAAGACGAAAAATAGTATATAAAGTTTATGCTATTTTCATTTTACTTTTCAATATAAAAAAGTGCATTAATGGTTGCACTTTCAAATTGATACATAATAATTATGAATATTTTATTTAAGGCAATAATGATATTTTAAAATGTCAATCGTTATTGTCTTTTTCTATGTCTTCTTCTTCGTCTTTTCGTCTAGGCAATAAATTTGTCATTGATAGTATTTGTCTTATATTATCTCTATCAGCAAAATAATTATATTTCCAAGAACAGCCACTAATATATTCGATTTTATTATTAGAGTTATTTGTTTTAGTAACTGGGGGAAACACAATATGAGGGTCGCCTATTTTTTGAATAAGTCTGTTATGTACTTTTTGGTCATTAGTACATAACTCTATTGTTTCTTCTTTATTATCTATATGTATAAACGTTTCTTTTTCATCTATACTAGTTTTTTCAATTTTATAATTTATCATATTTAATCATTCCTTTTCTATTTTTATTTAGGTATTCTTTTTTAATACATTAAATACCATATATTTTTTTTAAAAAGTATTAGTAGTCTTAGTATATAAGTATAAGAAGTCCTTATAGTATCTTATAACTATTAACTCCAAAGCCTTCGCCTTTTTTATTTTCACGTTTTACGTAGATTAAGTTATCTTCTTTTAGTGGCTTTAAGTTGTAAGATAATGTTTGTCGTGATTTCAGCCCTAGCATTTTACACAAACTATCTTGATTAATATATACTTTATCTTTAATGGTATTGAGCGATAGATGCCATATAGCCCAATAAATAGCGATAGAAGTTGTGTTATACTTTCCACTAAATATTTTAGAAATGGAGCCATCGCCGATATTGTCTTCACTTTTATACTTATAACTGCTATTAACAACGCTTTTTACTTCTTCTTTTGTTAGTGGCTCAATACATTTACATTCATTTTCGGTGTTAATTGCATCAAGTATAGCATTATAGCATAAGCCACTATCGATAAGTTTAGATGTGAGACGAAATAGTGTGTCATTTCTTTCTCCCGTTTTAATGTTTGAAAATTCACTATATCGCTTTATATCTATACAATTTATCTTTTTTTCTTTAGTGGCTTTAGTCTTCTCTTTAAACTTATCTTGCAATAATATATCTTCTAAAAGTTGAGGCAAATATGCTATATCATAATTATTGTCCCACTTGTAATAATTGCCGTTTGTATGCAAACTTGGTGGTGCTATAATAAAGCCACCATTCGCTCGAATATCGATGCCTTTATCAAATACATTAGTGCCACTTTTTATATTAGAGGACTTGCTCCTAAAATAATAATGTTTACCACCTCGTCCACTTGTTGCTATTAGAGTTTTAGGCAATTCAATATTATTCTTTTTTAAGAATTCTAAAAAGTTATTGATGCCGTTTACGTCTTCTTTTATGTCACAATCTATAACAATAAGGTTGTTTGCATCGGCTCCTGTTAAAACACCTATATTGTAATTATTATTATTCCATAGTTCTTTTATCGTATCGCTGTTATTAGTGGCATTAAGTTGCCATTTTTTTATTATTGGTATTTTCTCATTACAAGGTATAAGCCTAAAGCCTTTATTTGCTAATTGGAGTGCTTCATTAAGCATTTTATATCTCCTTTCATTTTGCTTATGAAACGTTTCAGTCGTGTTCGAACGATACCAAGATACCATAATAAAATTCACATTAAAATACTTTTTCTTTAATTGATTTTGACTGACTTATTATTTTTATTTTGCTATATAAAAGTAGTTAGTTGAACACTTTTATATTAAAAAGTAGTCAATATTGACATAGACACTTATTTTTGTTAAAATATCTATAGGAGGAAAAATATGGCGAATAATCAAGAGTTAAAAGAAATAATTTCAAATAATGTTTCTAATGTTATTAGTGATTTGATAGACGAAGAAATAGAAAGTCATAGAAAAAAAGGATTGCCGTTTTATGAGAAAGATATTATTAATAAAATGGGTATTAGCAAAAGTGCTTTTACACATTATAAAAACGGGAATGACGGAAAAGGAAAAGATGCAAAACCTAAAATGCCAGATTTAGTAAGTTTATATAAGATACACAATTATTTTAACGTTCCTTATTCTTATTTATTAGGAGAAACTAAAACTAAAGACATTGATAATTTAGGCGTAGGTATTAATCTAGGGTTAAATGACTTATCTATAGAGCGATTAAAACATTTAAATAACGAAAAAGATAAAGCAAGGAAAGAATTTGAATTATATATAATTAATTGTCTTATAACTAATGAAAAATTTATATCAAAATTTTCTCGTGTTATTTTAGGAAAGTTATCAAGAAAAGTTGCAAATGAAAAATATGAACCTATAGACGTTCATTTTGACGAAAACAGCGAATTATTTGAATTTGAAAAGTATAAACTTTCTAGTTTAATGAATGAAGTTATTGAAGAAATAAGTAATCAAAATGACATTCCTAGTGCTATTATTGAGGAATTAAAAGAACGTCCAACACATATAGAAGGAATGAAAAGAAGACATTTTGATAAATTATTAGAAGAATATGAAAAAAATACATAAAAAAAGATTGACTACTACTGCAATAGCAATCAATCAAAGTACACAAAAATTAGACCGATTAAAAATAGTTGAAATTTTGAAAGCCCAATCTCGTGTATCTCCATTATACATTAGATTGGTAAAAAATACAAATGTAAAAAAGGAGAGAAAAACTATGGAAAAAATAATAATAACTGAAAATATGATTGATAGCATAAGTTCACAAATAAATGCTAAAGATATAAAGAAATATATAAATAACAATAGAATTGAATATTTGAGATATTTAATGAATTTGATTAAAAATAATACCTCAATTAATACGAATGGTGGTGTTATTAATGATTAATGCCGTTATATATGCGAGATATAGTTCTCACAATCAAACTGAATGTTCTATTGAGGGACAATTAGAAGAATGTAAAAGATTTGCTGAATTAAGCAATTACAATGTAATAAGAACATATATAGATAGAGCAAAAAGTGGTACTAAAGACAATAGAGAAGAATTTCTAAAAATGATAGAAGATAGTAAAAAGAAAGAATTCAAATATATTATAGTTTATCAATTAGACCGATTTGCACGTAATAGATATGATAGTGCTATTTATAAAAAACAACTAAAAGGTAGAGATATTAGAGTTTTATCTGCACGAGAAAATATTAATGACGATGCCTCTGGAGTATTAATGGAAAGTGTTCTTGAGGGAATGGCTGAATATTATTCTGTTGAATTAGGGCAAAAAGTAAAAAGAGGAATGAATTATAATGGAGAAAATTTTTATTATAATGGTGGCACGGTGCCATTAGGTTTTAAATTAGAAGAAATAACAATCAATATAGAAAATAGCCTAAAGCCAGTTATTAAGAAAAAATATATATTAGATGCTGAAAAGGTGTCTATAGTTCAAAAGATTTTCGAAATGTATGCCAATGGCTCAAAAATGGTAGAAATTATTTCCGTTTTAAATAGTTTAGGAGTAAAAACTGCTTATAATAAGTCTTTCAACAAAAGTAGTATAAGACGAATACTAGAAAATAAAAAATATATAGGTACTTATACATATAATGGTATAGAAACTAAAGATGCAATACCTAGAATAATAAGTGACGAGTTATTTAATAGAGTTCAAATGGAACTTGTTAGAAATGGGTTAGCCCCATCTCGTAGTAGAGCAAAAAACGAGTACTTATTGACGGGAAAATTATATTGTGGAGATTGTAAAGAAAAAATGACGGGTACTTCGGGAACGTCAAAAACAAAAGATTTACACACTTATTATATTTGTAAAAATTCTAAAGTACATAAAAACTGCAATAAGAAACGTATTAAAAAAGATTATTTAGAAGACCTTATTGTTTTATTCGCTAAAAGTACTTTAACAAACGAAAATATCAATCAAATTGCAAAAAAGATTGTAGATATAGCGAATAACGAACAAAACAATCAAGTATTGAAAACAATAAATAAAAACATAGCAGACAATGAAAAAAAGAAAAATAATCTATTACAAGCAATTGCAGAATGTGAAGATGCTATTGTTAGAAAAACTTTATTTGACGAAATTGCAAAACTAACACAATTAGATGCAATATATAACAATGCACTAATAGAAGAAAAAAGCAAACATTTACAATTAAACTATAAAGAAGTTAAATACTTTTTAACTCAAATAAAAAATAATAATATAAATGATTTTAAATATAAGAAAATGTTAATAAATATTTTAATAAATAAAGTCTATATCTATACAAACAAGGCTGTTATAGTGTATAATGTTAGTAATGTGGAGCAAGAGATTGATTTATCTCTTATTAATAATATCGAGTGTTCGCTTGTTGATAGTGATGCTCTGCCATTGAGATTTAGTCGAACCAATGTGTTCGTTAATATGAAACTTGGTACGAAAGTATCAAGTTTTTATATAATTATAAGGAGGTATAATATGTCAATTCTTACTGATCAAGAGTATAATAAAAAAATGGAGGAATTAGGATTTATCGAAGATCCGGATTATAAAAAATATTTTTTAGGTGATATGGCATTTTTGATGAATGTCGATGATAATGTAAGTCAACTAGGGGATTTAGTACAATTTAATAGTAACAATCATCCAACTTATATGACACAAGTTTTAATGGATTTTTCGTCTCGCGGTGCTAAACTAGTTATTGGACCTGGTACCATAGACGAATATGGCATTAAAAAACAAAAAGCACTATACTGTACAAATTATAGAGAATTATTTCCAAAAAAAGAAAATAATTCAGTAACAAAAAAATAGAAAAGAAAGGTATAAAAACAAGAAATTGGAAATTGCCTTTAAAATCGTGCCATTGAGATTTAATCGAACCAATGCGTTCGTTAAGATAGACTTGGTGCGAAAAGTATCAAGTTTTTTTGTCAGAAAGGGTAATTTATATGTATCACTGTTTTAGATTAACAAAAGGCTCAGATTTAAAAAAAGAGATTGAAAGTTATACAATAAATAACAAAATATCTGGAGTTATTTTATGTGCAGTCGGATGTCTTAGCAAATTAAGTATAAGACTTGCCGATGGTGAAAGTATTTTAGAAAAAGAAGGTATGTTTGAAATTGTAAGTATAATTGGAACTTTATCTGAAGATGGCGTACATATTCATATATCTGTTTCAGACGAATCAGGAAATACAATTGGTGGTCATTTAAAAGATGGATGTATTGTAAATACTACAGCAGAAATTGTACTAAACATATTTGATAATATAAAATTTAAAAGAGAATATGATGAAAATACAGGATATGATGAATTAGTAATAAATAAAAAAAGAAGTGTGTAAAAACAAAAAATCTAATCTTATTGATTAGATTTTATTTTGATAAAGTTTTTTGCTTGTTTTTTGTTTCTTGCTTATAAAGTTCATACTCACTTATTACTTTTTCAATGAAACCACTTGTTTTTAACAATTGACTCTTTGCACTATAGTTTCCATTATTATTATTTAGTGTTACCACAATATAATCATCATTAGCAAATACGATTCCAGAATCATGAGTTTCTCTTGGAGTCCATCCTGATTTATGAGCTGATTGATACTTTTCCATACCTTCCTGTATATAATTATAATCAGCGTTTGTTAAAAGTTCAAAAAGGTATTTTCCATTTTCTGATTCATCTTTATATTTATATATTTCTTGCCAAATAAGAGCCATACTCCTTGCATCTATTTTTCCCCATTTAGCACCATTATTTAAATATAAATTATTACAACCTAATTCTTTTAAAAAATCATTGTAAGTGGCGTCATAAAATCTATCATGAACCATATAATAAGCAACATTATCACTATAATGTATTGTATAATAAAATAAATCTTTTAATGAGTAATTAGTTCCTGTAGATTTGTTTTTTAACACTCCTGATCCATCTCTTTTAAATCTAGCTTCATAAAGTTTTTGTTCTTCTAACGATCCATTACCTTTATCCATTTCTTTAAAACTATAAAGAGAAAAAGCTACTTTAATAGTACTTGCTGTTGAATATGCTTTATCAACGTTATATCCAAACGACATACCATCATTTAAATTTACTACTAAAAATGAACAATCCCCACCAAAGTTTTTAATATGTTTCTTCATTTCATTTATTAATCTTTCACTTATTATAAAATTAGAATTGTTTATAGATATTTCCTCATTTGAAAACATATCATCCTTAATATTAACTTCAGTTACTTCTTCTAATTTGTCGTTCACTTTTGGATATTCATGTACTTCTGCATCTTGAACTTTTGATGATGAGATATTTGAATTAATTGTTTTATTACTATTTTTTAATTTAACTGGCAATAGTAAAGATATTCCTAATGCAATACCCATACAAATAAATTTTATGTTTTTTTTAAATTTATTTTTATTTATATAAATTTCATTTATTTTTTTCATTTTCTCACCTGTATCGACTATACTATCATACAAAATTACTATTGTCAAAATAAATAAAAAATAATTTGCTTTATACTATTTATTGTGTTAAAATAATTCTAGCAAAGGAAGGGTTTTGGTTTATGGAAGAACAAATGAATTTTATAATTTCATATTTTAAACAAAATAATAAAGGATTTTCAGAAAAAGAACTTAGAAAAAATTTAAAAATCAAAGGTGAAGAGCAAACCAATATTTTTAACAGTGCGTTAAAAACGCTTGTAGAAGATGGATGTTTGTTTTTTGATGGGAAAACATATAAATTATTTACTCCAGATTTAGGGCTTGCCTATGGTGAAATAGAAATAAATCAAGTAGGAAATGGAATTGTTCACACTAAATATGGAATTATATTTATAGATAATAAAAATTTAAATGGAGCATTAAATGGAGACAAAGTTACAATAAGCAATATAACAAAACCAGAAAGAAAAAACAACTTTGAAGGTAAAGTCTTTCAAGTATTAAAAAGAAGAACTGGTAAAGTTGTATTTAAAGTAAAAGGAAATGGTTTTGATTCGACTTTAATACCTTATAACGAAAATGAAACAGTTGATATAATTATTAATAAAAATGAATTAAAAGATTTAAGAGATGGAGATTATGTGCTTATAAATGTACTTACCGAAAAAAGAGATAACAAATATTATGCTGAGATTGATAAAGTTATAGGTAACGTTGATTCAAAGAATATAGATGTTAAAATACTTTTTGAAGAAAATGATATTCCAGTAGAATTCCCTGAAGAAGTAGAATATGAGGCAAAAAAATTACCTACTGAAGTTAATGAAAGTGAAATAGCTGAAAGAGTCGATTTAAGAGATAAACCTATTCTAACAATCGATTGTGACAATACAAAAGATAGAGACGATGCTATCTATGTAGAAAAATTGCCAAATGGTAACTATAAGTTATATGTTAATATTTCAGATGTAAGTTATTATGTAAAAAGAGGCACTAAATTATTTGAAGAGGCATTGAGAAGATGTAATAGCCATTATATAAACAACACTTGTAATCCAATGTTTCCTATAGAACTTTCTAATGGAATATGTTCATTGAATGCAAACTTAGATAGATTAACAAAAACAGTTGAAATGGAAATTAATGATTGTGGAGAAGTTGTTAACTATGAAATATATAAGTCAGTTATAAATTCAAAAAAAGCTATGAAATATAGCAATGTTAATAAAGTTTTAAATGGTGAGGTTGTTCCAGGATATGAAGAATTTGCACCCCAATTAAAATTAATGAATGAATTAAAAAATATTTTAGAAGAAGCAAGATATAATAGAAATTACATTGATTTCGATATTAGAGATGTAGAACAAGTAGAAAACAAAGCCGGAGAAGTTATTGATTTTAAACAAGCAGACGTCGGAAATGCTCAGTTAATAATAGAAAACTTTATGGTTATTGCTAATGAAACAGTCGCAAAACATTTTTATTGGTTACCTTTTGTATTTAGAATACATGAAGCACCAGATGAAGCATCTGTTAAAGATGTTCTAGATTTACTAAGGGTATCTGGATATGATATACCTCATTATAAAAATGTAGACGAAAAGACCTTAAAAGGGGTTTTAAAAGAATTAAGCAAAATAGATAAGCTTGATATAGCTAAATCAATGGTACTACGAAGAATGAAAAGAGCAAAATATTGTGTTAATAATCTTGGGCATTATGCTCTACAATTAAAAAATTATTGTCATTTCACTTCTCCGATAAGAAGAATTGCTGATTTTATGATTCATACTATTATTGATGAAGTAGATACTCTAGATTATAGTAGTGAAAGTATGGACAGATTAGAAAAAGAAATGCAGACTGTTTGTGAAAATGCTTCTAGAACGGAAAAGCTTAGTAAAGAGCTTGAAGACAAAGGTATGCTTATACAAATGGCTAAATATATGGAAAAATATATTGGAAAAACATTTGAAGCATATATCTCAGAAATATACCAACATGGTATGCTAGCAAAAACAGAAAATATGATTGTAGGTAAAATCAAATTTGATGATATTTCAGATGATAAATATTATTTTGATAGTAACAAGAATGCTGTAATTGGTAAAAAGACAAAAAACAAATATACAATAGGACAAAAAGTATATGTGATAGTAAAAGACGCAAGCAAAGCTAATAGAACAATAAGCTTCAAAATAGAACCACAAAAAGTAAAAAAAATATAAAAAACTTGATATAATATCAAGTTTTTTTAATTCTCTGGAGTTGGTATTATTGGAGCGATAGGTGTTGTAGTAGTATTTTCATCACTTAAATTTGAATCTTCATCAGATTCAGATGGTAAATCAGTATTGTTGTTATTTTCTTCTAATGAGGGTTCTTTTTCTATTTGTTCTATGTTTGAATCATTAGATGTTGAAGAATCATCAGTATCTTTATCCTGCTCTTCTATATCTATTTCATTTTCTTTTTTTAATACATCTTCTTTTTCTATAGTATCATCCTTTTTAATTGATGGATCTATTATTTCTTCTTTTTTGTCATTTTTTGTATTGGTTTCTTTTTTTGTATTTGTTTGAACTTTAGTAACTTTGTTACTAGATCCCTCTAAATTTGTGTAAGAATTTTCAAGTTGTTCACCATTCAAAACATTATTTATTAGTTCGATCGCTTCATCAATGCTAGCTGTATCTGGTTTCATAACATATAACAACTGATTATATGTATATGTATAGTCTTTTGAATCTTTTCCTGTTAAACTATGAGAAGTTATATTCCAAGATGACATATCTTTTAACTGCATTTTAACTAAAGAAGTTATACTTTTCATACTTATATTTGTTTGATATTTACCATCAATCGCATTTAATAATGAATTATATTTTGTTATTATAGATTTATTTGTAATTTTCCTTATTATTGCTTCTATTACTGCTTGTTGATTTTTTCCTCGTTGTCTATCTCCATCTTTGAAAGCCTTACGAGTACGAGCAAAGTCTAATGCTTGTTTACCATTAACATAGTTTAGTCCTTTTTTAAATTTATAACCTGAATAAGAAGTAAATGTGTACTCAGAATAAACATCTAATCCGCCTAATGCATCTACAATATCTATTACAGATGTAAAATTAACTTTTAAATAATAATTTATATCCAATTCAAGCAAATCCTCTATAGTTTGAATGGACATATCAATCCCATATATTCCTGCATGGGTTATCTTATCCTTTGTTCCTGTTGTTCCATGTAACTGTACATAGTAATCTCTTGGGATAGATATTAATAAAACTTGACGAATTTTTGGATTTACTACCATTACCATGTTAACATCGCTTCTTGATACAGATGATATTTCTCCATATGTATCAATTCCACTTATATAGATGGCAAAAGGTTCTTTTGTGACATCCACTTGTTTTAAAGTTGTCTCTACTTTAGTTCTTATTTTAAAAGAGTAAATTGTTTTTGTTAAATCTTCAAAATCATCAATTTCCTCTTCCATTATGTTTTTTATAGAATCTTCTACAACTATAACATTTATTTCCTCATCTAATAAATTTTGAGCCAAACTATCTGATGCTTTATATGCTTCAAAATCAACATTTACTTCTTTTTTTAATCGATTATTTGCATCATTTGCTCCTGTTGAATTTTTAAAATAACCTATTTTTTCTCCCTTTATGTCTTTTACCTTATTATAATCACTATCTTTTAATACTATTACCGAATAATGTTCTAATTTATATTTACTATCACCATTATTAAGCAAAACTCCTAATGTTTTTCCAATATAAAAATTGGCTATTGTAAATATCAATGTAGCGATTACCATAGTTATTGATATTATCTTTTTTATTTTCTTTTTTAATCTTTTTAAATTTATTAAAAATATATTTAAAGCATCAAATATCAATATTATCAAAAGAAATGTTATAGAATATTTAATTGGAAGTAAGTCTATATAAAACAAAAGACCTAAAAAGGAAATTGATGAAGCCACCAACAAAAAACTAATTATTTTACAAAATAAATTTTCAGTATTTTTTTTTACTTTTATTTTTTTCATATACACCACCTATAAATTATATCACAATATGATGTTTTTTTTAACTCAATACAATTCTTTTTTTTATTTGAATTAATGTTTACACTAAAAAATATTTTCTATATTGATTTATAAAAAAATTATCTGTCATTCCAGCTATATAATCTAGAACCTTTCTTGCCGGAGATGTTTTGTTTAAATATTCATCATTCATATTATTTAAAAACATAGTATATATGTCCTCACTATTTTTGTTAGTTATTATGTGCTCATAATATAAATCAAATAAATTTTTAAACATATTCTCTATTTTTTTTAATTGTTCTTTGCTATTTGCTTTTTTATATATGTTTTTATAATTAAAGTCTATCAATTCTTGTAGACCATTATAAATTTTATCAGACATAGTAATATAATTTTTATTCAAACTATTTTCTATTATATCTACAACTATAGTATTGACAATTTCAGAGTTTGTAATTCCAAAAACTTTTATTATGTTTTGTGGTAGATCTGTTGTTGTTATTTTGTTTAGTCTAATGGCATCTTCAATATCTTTACCTATGTATGCTACTACATCACTTATTCTAACAACGCAACCTTCAAGTGTCATTGAACATAATTTTTTTAATACTTCTTTATCTTTATAGCTGTTATAATATTCTTCTAAAAATTGTTCTTTTGTTTTTTTTCTAGGTTCATATTTTATTTTTAATTCTTCTCCATTATGGCACAAAATTGCGTCTAACACTTGAAGAGTTATATTATTGCCTTTCCCATTGTTTTCAATTTCCATGAGAGTTCTTACACTTTGGACATTGTGATTAAAATACCCCTCTTTATGTTCTAGACTCAGTTTATTTAATATTCTTTCACCCTCATGTCCAAATGGTACGTGCCCTAAATCATGGCCAAGACTAGCAGCTTCTATTAAATCCTCATTTAATCCTAGTCCCCTACCTATCGTTCTAGCTATTTTACTTACTAATTGAATATGAGTCATTCTTTTGCTGATCATATCGTTGTCTTCAAAAGAGAAAACTTGTGTTTTATCTATATATCTAGTATATGACAATGAATATATTATTCTGTCGATATCTCTAAAAAAGGGTGTTCTGAAATCTTCTTTATTAGGTTTTAACCTTATTGCGTCGTTATCATTACAAGCATATTTAACTAAATTTGTGTTATGTTTTTTCATATTTTCAAAATTTATTTTCATAATAACTATCACCTATATATAATTATACCATATTTTTATTTTTTTATTTTTTTTATCGTAAAAAAAAGGAAATAGAAAAATTTTGTGGAATGATATATATAGGAGGTTAATATGATAGCAAAAATGAACGAATTAAAAAAACTATTTTACGAAATTAAAAGTAAAGGATTTATTGAAAGTGAATATATGGGGCCAGGAAGCATAGGTCGTACTTTTGAAGATTTAATTGGCGTTCCTAGCAACGAATTTGAAATTCCCGATTTCGATCAAATAGAAATCAAAACTAAAACAGAAAGCAGTGATGCGTATACATCATTATTTAGTTGTACTCCAGCAGGGCCACATTATCATGAGGTAGAAAGGCTTAAAGATTTATATGGATATCCAGATTCAAAACTAAAAATATATAATGTATTAAATACATCAATTTGTTCTAAATATAAAAATAATGTAGGATTGGATTTTTTCTTTGAGCTAAAAGTAGATAAAAATAATGAAAAACTATATCTATTGATATATGATAAACAAAAAAAATTAATAGAAAACAAAGTTTATTGGGATTTTGACGTATTAAAGGAAAAATTATATAGAAAATTGAAGTATTTAGCATATGTTAAAGCAGAAAAAAGGATATATGAAAATAAAAAGTACTTTAAATATTATAGTATGAAAATTTATAAACTTAAAGATTTTGACACTTTTATAAATCTATTGGAAGAAGGTGTTATTAGAATATCAATAAAAATTGGAGTATATAGAGATGAAAGAAGATTTGGAAAAATACATGATCATGGTACGTCATTTTGCATACAAGAAAAAGATTTAGAAAAATTGTATGAATTAATTGAGATTTATAAATAAAATCTAAAGGACCAAGGGGATGTAAAATTGATAATAAAAAAACTCTTATAAAATAGGAGTTATTTATTAAATGGTCGGGAAAACAGGACTGAAAAAATAGGTTTCATACACTTAAAAAGCCTTTATTTTACAACGTTTCTGTGTTTTATATTTCCCTACATTTTTGTACATTTTCTATTTTTTAAGTACTATTTAGTACCTAGAAATGAGGTATTAAATATGAATTGTATTAACTTAAAAATTAAAACTAAAAAAGGTAGAAAATTCTTATACTGTGATCTCCTAAAAAAAGAAATAACATTCGATAATTGCAAAGATTGCGCAAATAAGGAATATAAAAAAGTAAAATGCACAATAAATCGTAAAAATTGTGCAAAAATTATAAAAATAAAGAAAAATCCTAAAATTGCCAAATTGGAACGCAATAGAAAATCAGTATTTACTAATGATTTAACTAAATGTATATTATGTGGTAAACCTAAAGAAGATCTACATGAGGTATTCGCAGGTAGAAATAGATTAAATTCTATGAGATATAACTTTGTCCTACCTTTGTGTCATGATTGCCACTCTATTAATCAAAATAACAGCCAATTTAACGAGTTTTGGCATAAGAAGGCTCAATTATACTATGAGCTACATTTAGGCTCTAGAAACGAGTTTATTAGTATATTTGGTAGGAATTATTTATAAAAATTAAAAAAACTGATTGACTATGAATGCAATAAATGATATATTTACACAAGGAGGTATTCTATGTCTAAACTTACTAATGCTAATAAAAATTTTAAATTAGTTCTTGCTTCTGGTGATCCAAAATTCCAAAAAATAGATCACTGGTTAGAAAAAGAATCTAGTTTATATCTAACAGAAATAAATAGTAAAAAGAAAAGATACCCAAAATTAAAAAGAGGGACGATAATAAAAGTCGATTTTGGTGTTAATCCAGGTTCTGAATTATGTCATACTCATTTTGCTATTGTAATAAGCAAAGATGATAATTGTTCTAAAGAATCTATTATTGTGTTGCCATTGACATCAAAACCGGGTGTAGGGAGATTACCTCTAAATAATTTAATAAAAGATGAAATAATAAAAAAAATAAAAGAGAAATATACACCAAATCCAGAAGATGCACAAGCTTTAACCGACATAATCAGTGAATACAAAAAGTACAAAAATTTTTCTTATGCTTTTGTTTCACAAATAACCACAATTAGTAAAAGTAGACTAATATATAGCAAAAATAAATTTGATATTTTAAATAAAGCTAGATGTTCCGATGAAATATTAAATAAAATAGATAATGAGTTAGTATCAACTATTACAGGTATTAATTTGTCAAATATAGCGTCTAAAGAAAAAATCACCGTAAATTCTTAAATTGATGTATATTGACAAAAACTTTTACATATGATAATATATGAAATGAACTAAGCCATTTACTGGCATTTAGTTTATTGCGACCCAAGCGGTCATAACAGATATCAAACAGAGGTATCTGTTTTCTTATACAAAAAAAGCTAGTCACAAAGACTAGCTAATTTTTTATTATAATAATATATTTTACATTTTAATTTATGTATAGTATTACTTCTAGGATAAACCTTTTGTATATATTCTAATTGATGATTTAAATTTCTAACTTTTCTTTCAAGTTTAGATTTCATATTTTCCCCTTTTCTTGAGGTCATATACTAACATAAACTTATTATATTGTCAAATTAGTAATTTCCATTCTTATAAGTCGGCTTATCAGTTATTGTACAAGAATATTTATTTGGATTTCCAGCTATATAACCGTAACCATTATTAACTGTTTTAATTTTAAAATGATAATTTCCCATATCTTCATATATTTTATAAGATAACCCATTAAACTTTTTGGGATTTACTTTCATTAAAATATCACTATCTTTTTTAGGATTATAATATTTATTTGTTTTATATACTTTCCAAGAACTTACTTCTGGTTTTAAATTAAGATATTTTGTATTTGAAACAGGTTTATTATATATATAATCACTTGTTTCTTTCCAATCATACATTGGGTTAGTCTGTTTTACATCAGTATGAACAAATAATGCTTTTGTAATATCGTATTGATTATTTATAGGATAAGCATATCCTTTTATTTTAGGTTGATATTTTCCTCTAGACCATCCATTACCTGTAAATTTGCCTTTACCTACTCCTAAATGAATGTGAGATCCTGTTGCTTCTCCTTTTACTCCTGGTTGATAATATATTTCTCCTTGTTTAATTACTTTACCTACATATAAACTTGTAACACTATTATCATGAGTAGTCATTACAGTCATATAATCTTCAGTACCATCTGCATATTTAACTTTATCTAAACTTTCTAACCATACTGTATTTGTTTTAGTGTATATCCTTTTAATTACTCCAGTAAAAGGAGCTTTAAAATATTCACAATCATAACCAATGTCTATAGCTAATTCTCCATTATGAGAATAACTACCATTCATTCCTTGAGTTACTTTTAATTTTTTTACATTTAATACTGCTTTTTCCATTTTATTCACCTCTCATTTTATTTAAATTATGTACTATATCATAACTTCCACCTGCTAATAAACCACTTAATGCTATTGCAGTTTTAAAATCTTTAGTAATTATCCATTCTATTATTGCTACTAATAATCCTATAAGTAAGTTTTGTATTGGTATTATTTTATTTGATATTTTAGGGCATTTCTTTGTAATGAATCCGCAAATAAGTGTTACTACAAATGTTACTATACTTAAAATTTCAGTTAATTCCATTATTTCACCTCTTTCCCTTTGTAAATAACCTCTATATTACTAGGTTGTATTTCAGTATCTACACTTAATACTGTCATACCTTTTAATGTTGGTATGTTTGGTAGTTCTATTGTTTCTTCTGTTGGCTCTACAATAACATCAAAATATATAGGATTATTAGCCACATATTCTTTACCCAATGAAAGTATTTCTGCATTAGTATTGTCTGCTGTTGCTCCTATGTCTGTTTTCTTCAAGTTAAATGTTAAATATGTTCCTGCTGTTTGTAACCAAAATATATAGTCTGCTTTAGTATAATAACTATTTTTCTTAAACCTATTACTATAACCTAAAGAAACATCTTTCATTTTTACATTGATTTGAAATGCAACCCATTCTCCATTAAATTCATTTAACATATCGTGTCTATAAGAAATATTATTTCCAGCATAAACTCTTTTAATGTTTCTAACTACTTTTTGAGTAATTACTTCTTCACCATCTATAACTTTTATTTCTTTTTGTATATAATCAGTATAATCTCCTATTTTCCTTAAAGGCTCATCTAAAAATATGTCAGTTACAGTATCATTTGATTTTACTGGTATTTTATAACCATAAGGAATATAACTTGTTTTGTTGCTACCCTCTTCTAACTGAACATTAGTAAATGTTGCACTATCTCCAACACTTCCTCCATTATTAGCATAAAATCTTAAATATTGTATATCATATTTTTCAGTAGCACCACTTGCTATAACTCCATAACTATTTGCGTTTAAATCACTTGCTGAACCAGTAATGGCTCCACCAGTACTTGCAATACTGTGATACCCACCACCAGTTGTTCCTGTTCTTGTGCTGTCAAAAGATACTCTATAAACATTACCTTTTATCAACTCTATAGGAACATCATAATACCCTTTTGTGCTTGTTGCTGTTAGTTTAAAACCATTATCTAAATACTCTATTTTGCAATTTGTTAGTGTTCCTTTTTTGATATTTACTAGGTTTTTGGTCTTATCTCCAACACTTTCAACTTCAATAGGTGTAGTTGGTGTAGGTGTTCCGTCTTGTACACTATTTCCATACAACTTATAATCTACTAAATCTACACCTTTACAATTTAATAATGTTAAAGGTGGAACTCCACTAGCAATTAGATTTTTCCAAGCTTCATAAACTATAACGCCATTGTATTTAACAAATTGCATTTCTTGTCCATTATAGTTTACAAAAGCCATATTTCTTGTATTGATGTTCATATTACACCTCCGTTGAGATGTTTAATCCTATTTCTCCATCTTCGTTAATAGAAACCCATGCTTTAATAGTTCCACTTTGAGTTTCACTTGCTTTAACACTTCCTACTGCATAATCTAAATTAGATGGTACTATTGGTCTGTAAGCATTTGTTTTTTCATCTATCAAAGTTGTGTTTGCTGGGTTAATACCTACAACACCGTTAGACCTAACATTAACCCCATAAGCTCCACCTGCAAAATCATCTTTTTTAACATAGTCTGTTAAATCTACGCCAACACTTCCTCCACCAAACAGTTCCCATCCACCATTAACATAAACAAACTCTTGATATTTGTCTTTTTCGCTTGTTGGATTTGGATTTGGTAATATATAAATTGCGTCCTCTTCTATGTTTTCTGTTGGAAATTCATTAACTGGAATTGTTTTAACGCTTCCTGGCTTACCTTGTGGTCCTTGAATATTTGTAGATTCTTTAGTACCATCTTTTTTTGTAATTGTTAATATATTCCCGTCAACTTCAACATTTAAATTTTCTACTTCATTTATTAACTTATCAAAAATAGGTAAATATGCAGTTATTACTTCTCCATCTACAATAACTTCCTCTTGTTTTATTTTAATTCTGTCTGATGCAGACGTTAATTTACTTTCTCCATCATATAGAGATATTTCAAATATATAATCATTTGGTTGATTAAATAAAGAAACATTATTACCATTTTCATCTTTACCAACTAAAATGACTTCGTTATTTACTATATCTGTTAATAAAACTAAGTTGCCATCAGGATCTTTCATCTCAAAGACTTTTCTACCATCTTGTCTATCAAATTCAAATATTAATTTAGTAGAATTATAATCGCCACTTGTTAAATCTACACCTTGTTTGTATATAGTTCTGTTTTTGAAATTTACATTTACTTTTATTATGTTCATAATTTCACCTCTTTCATTGAAAAAGAGAGTGCATTTCTGCTAACTCTCCCTTCATTTCATTAATTTATTCCATTTGTCCTCTATATAAGAATTGCCATTTAAATCATTTCTATAATGGTCGTACACATCATGTGCTCTTTTTTCTTCTACTTCATCCATTACTTGTCCTCTTTCTACATCAGCTAAAAATCTTACAAGAAAGTTTTTACAATCATTTAAGTCTAACTTATCTATTTTTTGATTAATAGGCTCAAGTTGTTTATTTAATATCTTTTTCATAGCCACAATAATTGTGATAGTTACTCCTCCAAGTTCAGCAATAAATAAAAGTAAGTTTGATATTTGCCCTAATGTTATATTCTCCACATTTTCACCTACCTTTACGCATCTTCTAACACAACTTTATACCAATTTGTCCAAGTAGACCCACCATTGCTAGTTCTTCTTATATAAGTTTCACAACTACATATAATTTCTTGCCTTCTGTATGAACCATTTGTTGGAATACTTGTATATCCTGTTACATACATTGTAAATCCACCAGAAACTCCATTTGGAATATTTGTCATTGTTGCAGTATGGGCTGATGATGTTGAACGATATGTACCTTGTTTGGTTATTGTATTTAAGTCTGTACCATCTTCTAATTCTGTATAATTATTTAACCTTCTTGTATTTGTATCAATATACTCATAGATTTTACTTATAAAATCCTCGTCATTTAATGTTAATAATCCATTTATATTTACTAAATCATCGCCTATTTCAACTACTGCTATTCCTTTTGGTACTGTAATTGCTTCTTTATCTGTATTACCTACTGTCATAAGTACATCTGATAGAACTATCTTAAATCTATATTCATTTGTATATTCGTAAGTATTCCCTAAAGAAATGTTATTAAATGCAAATGTATTTCCATCTATAGTAGGCTCTACTGTTTCAAGTTGAATCCATTCTGTATCTTCACTTGATTTATAATAAAAGCTAGTTGTTAAGGTATTTACTAATTCTTCGTTTAAATTGCCATTAAACCATACACCATTAGCATTTAATATAACTTCACTTGATACATCTTCTGTTCTTTCTATGCTTATATTGTCTATATGTAATTTAATATAAGGTATCATATCTAATTCTAATGTTTTAGGATTATCATAACCTCTACTATCTTTTGCATTGATTGTTATGCTATCTGATCCAATACTGCTAAACGTTTCTTCTTGTGAAGTAGAACTTTGGCCGTCGTTTAAATTAATTGAATAACTTTTAATTGTTGCACTATTTTTAGGTGTTGCTGTTATTGTTACTTTGGGTTTAGATAGGTATTTAACTAATTTTCCAAAGTTTGCTGTAGCTTCGTTTGTATCTACTACTGTTCCGCTTACATCTGGCTTACAATCTTCTTCTACTGCATATAAATTAAATGAGCAAGTACTTGTACCTACTAATGTGCTTCCACTATAAGCTTTACAAGTTATTGTACCTGAGCCTTTTTTAGCACTAGGAATTTCTGCATATAATTTAGTTGCTAAACTACTTGTATCCCAAGACACAGTTTCTTTTGAAGTCTTTGTAGCAATCGTACCTGTTAAATCTCCGAAAGCATAAGTTAAGGTATGAGTAAATGAACTAGCTGCTTTATCTATTGTTATTGTTGCTGTATCTCCAATATTAGGACTTGTACAACTAACATCACTTTCTCTAGGTATATCTTCTATACCTGTAATTGTTCCGCTACCACTTTGATTCCCCATTATGTAGTCATTAGTGCTAAAACTAACACTTCTACCTGGAAATGAGCCATCTGAGTTGTGTTCAACTTCTATATCTTTTGTTTTTGTAAATTTTGTACCTGCTCCACTAAATGAATAAGAACCACTATAAACTGTTGTTCCATCTAGTTTAAATGTTGAATAACTACTTGCTATTGTAGTTGTATTACCAGTATAAAATTTAGCTGTTAATCTTATTTTAGAAGTATTAGTTGCTGGATCTTGGCTTAATAAAGACCAAGTAACTGTATAAGTAGTTTTATAACTACCGCTTAATGTTCCTAATGTTCCACTCTTTGCCATACTATACCAAGTCCTCCAAATCTTCTATTAAGCTCTTTAAATGGAATATCTTCGTTACAGGCTTATTATTTTTAGTTCCTTTAACAAACCTTAAATATCCTATTTGTGCTGTACCAGTAACTATCAATTTATCTATTCCTGACCCTTTATTATTGAATATTGCATTTAATTTATTGTAGTTATATACCTTAATACCTGTATTATCTAGTAATGAACTATTTGGTTCTGTTGATGTTCCTATCGCTAGTCCTTTTGTACTAAAATTAAAAGACATATCCTCCAATGTCCCTTCAATTCCTACAACTTTATTGTTTAATGCATCATATACCTCTTGTTGAGTTTCAAATTTAATATTTAAATTATCATTAGACTCTTTTATAGTAGTAACTGTACCATTGATTACAGTTAAACGATTATTCACTTCTATTGCATAAGTATCATCAGTATACTTTGTAGCTATAATAAAATCATTTTCATCATATACTTCTGTTTCTGGTTTAGATATTTGACATATATATATTTCCATATCTTTTATCCATAAGTCACCGTTGTCATAAGGTGGTATAGGTTGTTCTGTAAATATTCTTCTTTTACTATCTGCGGTATCATTTGCTGCATTTGCTAAAGATAAGGCTTCTATTACATCTTTGTCTTTTAAGTTTTCCCAACCATAAATATTATTTTCTGAATCCAAATAAAAACGATAAGCATATCCTGTATCCTTATCGTAGTATAAGTCCCCTAAATGAACATTATATTTAGATTCTTCCCATTCACTTACTGGTGAATTAGATAGTGTAGGAACACCACTATAGTAATAAGTAGTGATGTTCCCATCTATCTGTTCTTGTAAATTATCTATTGTAGAAGTAGTTGAATTAACAAAGTTTTCTAGTTCAGTATTAGTTTTATTTATTCCTTCTTCTTGTAATTGAACTGCTTTCTTTAATTCTACAATAGATTTTAAATCATATTTTCTTTCTAGGTCTTGAGCATTTCTTACTCCGTTCATATCTTGTTTCATTCAATCAGCTCCTTTGCTTTACCCACTTGCCATCTTTATCTTTTTTGTATTTTAAATCGTTAACTGTAGCTGTTGAACCGTTTATGCTAACATCTTTATAAGTTTCGATTACTTCTTTCGCTAACTGATTTATTTCTT
Organism: Bacilli bacterium; assembly: GCA_017536505.1. Classification (GTDB taxonomy): domain Bacteria; phylum Bacillota_I; class Bacilli_A; order RF39; family UBA660; genus UMGS1613. The sequence continues at coordinate 31,679 of JAFXHG010000002.1, read as the reverse complement.
CTTGTTTTTTTCTTACCTGTTTATATTTTTCAGTATCAGTTAAATTTTTATCATTTTGTATAATTCTTTTTTCAGCATAAAGTTGATTTAATTGATATTGTTTAGAATTAATATATTTACTTCTTAATATATCTTCATCAGAAGCATTTGAAGAATTTGCTTTTTTTGTTAATTTCTCATCTAATTCAAAAAACTCACTTGGATATTTGCTTTTCATAACACTATCTGTAGCAAATTTACTTTTTATAGGAGATAATAAATTTCCTACAATAGAATTGCTATCATTTTCAGCTTCTAATGTAAGGAAAGGTAATATTATATCTCCTATAGAAGAACTATACTGGTCTAATAAGTAATTTATTTTAACAGGACTTATTCCTGTCATTTTTCCTAACCAAATACTAATGCTATCAGTACTTTCGTCATATTGTTCACTAGAAGGTAATTTGGATAATCTTTGCGATACTAAATCAGTTCCATACCAAGTTTTATTTTCTAGAACATTTATAACTGGTGAAAAAATATTACTCTCTGTTGGATCATTCGGAGCTATTTGATTATTTAACAAATCAATAAACTCTTTTATATCAATTTTTTCTCCTTTTCTTGTATCTAATATTTGTCCAAATAAATTTTGAATAACACTTGTAACTCTTCCTCTTGGTATTTTTACAAATTTTCCATCTCCATATTTCCACAGAATATAATAATTATTTTTTATATATTCTGATAATTCCTCATAATCATCATCGTCTCCCCAAATTAATTCGCTCAATATATAAGGAGTTAATCCTGCTATTGTAAACTTAACAGCTAGATTAGTCATACCTTTTATTCCGTTTGTCTTTGCTTCTTGAATATTCCTAATCTGTTTTAATCCACCTTGAACACCTGCATTTAAAAAAGTTGCCCCATTCGCATCAGCAACTTTTGTCCAAACGCCACCACGTTTGAAATTGGTAGTTATTTCTTGTGCATTGTACATAGCAGTTTCGATAGTATCTCCACTTTCAAGAGATGATATAAACTCTGCAAGCCTTGGTGTCATTTCTATCTTCTCATTTAATGAACTGATAGAATCTAATATTTTCATTGGACTATATTTCATTCTAGGTTTTGGCCCTTTATTATAACCATCACTATAATTGAAATACGTTTCATAACTTCCGCCATTGGCTAAATATAATTGATATAATTTTCCTTTTTCTTTAATTTGTTTTCCTGCCTCTGCTATATTTTTTGCAAATTTACTTGGATATTTTGAATTAATAACACCGTCTTGAACATCTTTTATAGGGTTTGTTATGAAGAAAGCTGGATTATATTCTGTTATTAAACCTCTTCTAAATTTACTTATGTTATTTAACCATTTGAACTTCTTTATATTACTTGGCTCCAAAGCATCATAAATTTCATCAGGTATATTAAATGTAATTTTTTCTCCTTTTTTGTAAATAGTTAATGTAGCTGGAGAATCTTTCGTATATTTAGTTATGATTTCGTCTGTATCAGTTTCTTCACTTAAAATTTCATCAATATCCATTTTTTCATTTATAGCTTCTGTTTCAATAGAATCAAACAATTCGTTTCCAAAATTATTTTTTAATGCAGAATTTAAAGTTTGCATTGTTCTTAAAGACATTGCTTCTTTTAAAGGGATAATGTCACCATTCCCACCTTTTGCTTTTTTTATTGGGATATTTATACTTGCTTTTTTGCCTATCATTTCCAAATTTACTTTTGTTTTATCGCTTACTCTTATTGTTGGAACATAATACGGATATTTTTTATTGTAATATGCTTTATCCTCTTTGCTTATTACTTCATAATCTACAAGTATATCTAATAAGAAATTATTATAATCATATATCTCTTTTGCCCATTCTTTAAATTCTGGATTATTTTTTTCATATTTATCAACGATTTTTTGTGAATCTTCAGCAGTCACATTACTACTAAAAACGGGTTTGTTATCTTCACTATATAAAGAATTTAAATTCATTCTGGAAGTGTTATGTTTATGATATATATATTGTGAAAAATCATCTAATTTCCCACTATTTTCTATTGGTTCGAATATTTTATACAACCCTTTTCCTTTGTACTCCTGTGTTTTAGGATTAAATTTGTTATTTCCTATTATCTGTTGAGCCACTCCATTTGCTGATAACATATAGTCATATTTAGATGACAATTCCCTATTTTTTATTTTTCTTGCCAATTTGTCAACATAATAACCTTTGTCTAAAATTTTAACAGTTAATAATTTTTTTAACCTATTATCTTTTTCTTCTTCTGTTACTGGTCTTTCTTTAAGAATATTTGCTATTTTATCATCTTCTGCTGTAGTTTCTTTTTTTGTCTTTGATTTTAAATCTTTTGAAGACACTTCAATTACATCATCTTTTATAGATTCATTAATCTCATTATTTTCTCTTATTGTAGGGGCTATTACTTTTTTTGCCAATTGATTATTGTTGTCAACTCTCGCATATTGCCCTTCTGCTCCGTCAATCCAAGCAACATCATTTATATCAACTTCTTTAGAATAAAGTTTACTTTCATCTCCACCAGCATATTGTGAAGCTTCCATTTTTGAAGGACTAACAAACACACCATTTTCAATAGGATATGAGCTATAAACAATTATTTTCCCTGTCCCTTGTGAATTTTTAGCCATTGTTTCTGTGAAATCTGGATCCATTCCTGAAAACTCACCATCTTCAAAAAAAGCTTCATCAAATGTTTTTATATCTTCTACAGTTCTTATCCAGGTATGAACATCATCATCTGCTGGATTAGTTCTGTTTATTATATCTAATTGTTTTTGTTTAAAAGAAAAAGAACTATTTTCTAGTTCTCTTATAACATTTTTGCTAAGTGTTTCAGTATCAATTTTCTTATTTTGTTGCATACTATATTGTGATGATACTGGTGCAACTTGACTTTTTTGAGTTTTTGTGGTAACATTATTATCAGTAAAAGCCGCAGATGTGTCGTCTTGGACGTTAATATCAGAGGACTTAAAGTCACCTGATTCCACATCCCAGGCTTTTTTTAATTTATTATTTTTTATAAAATCTGTATACTCTTTTGAATTGCTATCAAAAACATAATAACTTTGTGGATAAAGTTGTTTTTTTGTACTTAAAACTTCAACTGCTACAGAATATCCATTTATCTTTTTTGTAAAATATAGTGTTGGAGTATTTCCTCTAGATAATTGACTACTCAACCCTATATAATCTGGATTGGAAACAACATCTACATATTTTGATAAATTTTCTGGTGTTACATCAATTTGTCCCGGCATCTTTTCGCTTCCATGATGATTATATATGTGTTCTATGTTGTCTGAGCTAATTACTATGTTTGTATCTTTAGTTTCATATTTTTGACTAAATCTTCCAGAATTATTTAGTAACGAATTAATTTTTGTTGATAACGCATCACTAATTCTTCCCAAAAACATTTTTTGACTTTTAACTGGTGCTTTTTTCTTCTTTGCTCTTTTAGTTTCTTTATCATAAAATTTTTCTGTAAATGATTTTAAATCGGAATTTACACCATCTATCAAATTATTCCCTGTAGAAAATCTATTTATGTCGTTTTCTGTATAACTTTTAATATTATTTTTAGACGTTTCTATTGTCTGTGATGTATTTGTCGTTTCGTTAGATAACTCTTGATTTTGCCCTGTTTCTTGTGAAATTTGAGGGGTGTTTGAAGCGGTTTCTTGTGCAGTTTCATTTTGAACTACGTTTTCAGTACTTATTTGTGATTGCCCTGTCTCTTTTAGCGCTTTATTTACTATTTCTATGCTTGTATTTGTATCATATCCTTTATTAGTAAGATATGATATTTTTTCTTCTATATTTTTAGGGTTAATATCCTCTTTTATTGTCTTAACTTCATTATTTATAGAAGCGTTTTGAGAAATTGCAGAAGGCCCACTCATTAATCCAGAAGATACAGCACCTAAAGTTCCTGCATAAAGATTTTGGCTATTAAACAACTGTGATACAAATTGTTTAACGCCTTCTTCTAAATTTTCGGCATTCCAAAAATCTGCACCGTTTTCTTCTTCTAAAATTGCATTCCTTACTATTGGTTCTAAAAACTCTTGTAAGTATTCTTCTGTAAATTCTCCTGCCATTCCACTTGCTACTTGTCTAAATGCTGTATTGGTAATTACTTTACCCATTATTTTATTTGTAACATTACCTAATGCGCTTTTGCCATATACACTCTCAAAACCACCTAATAACTTTTCAAGACCTGTTTCTAAACCACCTATTGTAATACCATAAGCAGTTGCTTGTTCTTCTGTGGCTCCCATTTGTTTAGCTTCATTGTAAGCACTACCACCATAATTGGCAAATCCTACAGCCATTGCTGCAGTACTAGAGTTAATAGGCCCACTAACAATCATTTGAGGCAACATTTTAGACATACTTCCCACAATATCTAATCCTGCTCCAGCGATTCCTGTTGTTTGTTTTCTAGCTTCTTTTGCCATCATTTCATCAAAAGATTCACTTTGTACAGGTGTAGATTGTCCAAATAACTTATTAACTGTGCTTTCTATACCTTTAGTACTGTCAATAACATTCCCTGTTATTGTGTATCCTACCTTGTCCAATCCATTCATATTAGCAGATTCTCGTTGTACTTTTTTGTTTTTTAATTCATTATCTGCTAATTCAAATCTTCTTTTTAATTCATTGTATTTTTCGTCTTCAACGTATTTATTGTTTTTATTTTCTAAAAATGTTTTATATCCTACATTTTTAAGATTTTCTCCAAAGCTTAAATCATCATCCCACCATTTTACCTTTTCTTCTCTGTCGTAATTAAATAATTCATCTGATAACTTATCTCTTTTCTCTTGTAGTTCTTTTTCGGTCATAAGTTGATTACGTTGAATTTCTAATCCTTCTTTAGTTACTGGTGTTGTAGATTGTGCATTTTTTCCAGATAAATCTATTTTTTGTTTGTTTTGACCTGTCACTACTTGAAAAGTCTTATTCTTTATATCTTGTTGTAATGTATTATTAATAAGATTAGTTGCGCCTTTATTAGAGATGTTATTAGTAGTTATACTTACTGTTGGCGCTATTTTTTTGCTGCCGTCTAGGTTATATTGTTGAGCATGCGTTTTAGATATAGGCACAATTTTATTTGTATTTTTATTTGTTTTTATAGGTGTAACTGTTAATGTTTTCTTCTTTTTTTTCTTCGTTGTTTCTGTTACTGGTCCTATTATCATAAATAATCACCTCTTATATTTCTACTGTTTCACCGTTTTTTATTTTTTTATATTTAGAGCTGCTTAAGCTTTTATATTTATTGGTAGTCCCATCCCAAACATAATATTTTATTGTTTGACCGACTTTTGTTTGCCAAATATTTTGCTCTTGTCCATTTACTGTTGCTTTTGTTCCTGTTGAACTTAATTTATCCCCATTTACATTATTTGGTTGATATCCATTTGAGAATGTACCATTTGATACATCACTGTTTTTTGTTCCTGTATATGGGTTATATCCTGCTTTCATCTTATAAGTGTTTCCATTTGAATCAACATAAATCATATTGCCACTTCCGTCACCATAAGAATTTACAAGTGTTCCATATGCTACTACTCCAGAACTATAAGATGAGCCACTTCCACCAGATGAACCACCACTACTAGATCTAGAAGCTACAGACAGATTATATTCTTTTTGCCATTGAGCATCTGCAATTTTATCTCTTTCTTTTTGATATGCTAAATTTTGCTCATATTGTCTTATATTTTCTTTTAATTGATTATCTGTGTTCATTTGTTCTAATACATCTTGCCATCTAGAATAATATCTATCCTCTGTATTTTGTTGTTGTTGAATTTGAACTTGTAATAAATCATTTTTATATTGAAAACCTTGTAAAGCAATTTCAGCTTGTTTCATATATGCGTTGTATAAAATTTCTGCCATTGCACTATTATTTTGTAATGTAACTTCTGTTATAAGATTGTTGTAATCTATTGTTGCTCTATTAAAACTATCTTTTGCAACTGCAACTCTGTTTTGATATGTACTATAGTAATCAGCTTGTAATGTTGCATCGTATCCTGAGTTATTTAACCCATTTGCAGCCATTTGTTCTGCATTTGCTCCATATTTATTACTTTGTTTTTGCCAATCTACATAAGCACCTGTTTGTTCTTTTATATAGTCCTTATGTGCTTGTTCTTTTTGCTGTTCTATTTTCTCTATTGCAAAATCAGTATTAGCTTGTTGATTTTGCTTTTGAGTTTCTACATAATCTTTTGAGGCTTGAATTTGATCTTGATAGAATTTATCACTTTGATTAATCATATTGTTATATGTATCATTGATTTGATTTAATGCTGTTTGTTTTTCAGATTCTACTGTTTTAAATCTTTCATCATCATAATTTATATTGTAATTTGGTGTTGCCATATCTTACTCCTTTCTACCTTTTAACATATCCACCAACATAACTTTCTAATGTGCTTGAATATAATTTAAAAGGCTTCGTTGAACTAAATTTTAATTGAATTGATTTCCATTTTTTCTTCTTAATTCTTGCAACTACATATTCTTTTGTAGTGTTATATGTGTTTATAACTTCAAAATCGTTGTTATCAGTTCTTACTGATATTTTTATTTCAGTTCCACTCATATCTACCACACAACCTCTTTTGTTAGTTGTTTTTTGATATTGTGGATATTTAAACTCATCTTGTGGTGTAGTCCAATGTGAATTTACTTCTCTTGTATCTAAGTTATTTGTTAATGAATAAATTCCATTTTCAGTTCCTAAATAAAGAATTCCATCTTCTACATTTGTACAAGTTATATTTACTGGCAATTCCCAATAAAAAAACTCATATTCCGCATGAGTTTCATTTGTAAACATTTTTCTACTGTCTGCTAGGTATATTTTATTATCTATAATTATTAATAAATATCCTTCCCATTCTTCTAATAACATATTTTTATAGTTTGTTTCATTTAGTAATTTAGCATCTATTAATGAACTTCTATGTGCTACTACTTGTTCAGTAGTTACATCGCCATTTATTGCTTCCATACCTCTATCACTAAAGAAAACTATATCATCATTAAAATTAATTCCACTGGCTATACAACCAGTAGAAATGTTTGAATGTGTACTAGGATAAATCTTACCGTATTCACTATCTATTACTGGATTATGATAGAATACCGTAGTATTTGCTTGTGATGGTTCTTTAAATACCCATAAAGCATTATTACCAGCCACCATACTTTTTACTGGCGATAGGTCTAATCCCTCGTTGTAAAAATCTAAACTACTGCAATATGAAGGATCGTTTAAACTACTATGCCATACTGTGTTTGGGTAATCTTGATTTCCACTAAAGAACACTCTATTATCAAATATAGTTAAAATAGTACATTTTTTAATTCTATCTGCATATCCTTGTTCTGTCTTTTTATATGTTATTTCAACAGTATCTTGCCCATCAGTTAATGGTGCCTCTGGAGCAACTTTAAATGTTACTGTTCCTGCTTGTGCATCCCAAGTATAATCAGTTGTTGGGTCTAATATTTTTTCATATATTTTTACAATAGGTGATACATCGTCTATATCTTTAGCATCTAAATAATATACCGTGCTTTTTCCATCTGCTACAAATGTATTTTTCCTATAATCAGATAACATATTAACATCTTCGTGTCTTGTACCCCCACCAGAAGGCTGCTTCCCTATTCTTGTTGTTGGTATATACCCAACCACTTCTTCTAGTTTTTCTCCATCATATTTTAAATAATTTATTCCATCTTTTATATAGAATATATTGTTATACACAAAAGATTGACTTCTTGATGGTTTCATACCTGTAAATAGTTCTGTTTTTTCACCATCTAACACTTTATACAATTTAGTACCACAATGTACCATTTGCATTTTTGTATTTCCCACTTTATAAGGAAAACGCCCAAATATAGTATTGTCGTAGGATTCAACTAATTCTATATCAGGGCGTGTTTCTATGCATCTTCCTAAATTGTTTTTATAATCTTTCCACATATTTAAACTATCTGGGCTTCTTACTAATGATACTTCTTTATTTGAAAAGTCTACACCTCTAAAATCAGCATAGTTTCTTGTTATTAATGTACCTGGTACTTGTGACATTAAATACCATCTCCTATCTCAATAAATCCTAAACTATATCTAGGGTCTAATTGTTGTTTCATTTGTTCGTATCTTTGTGAATAGATATTTCCATAAGCATTTGATACATCACTCTTTAATAAATCTCCTGCTACACCATAAGGCATAATTTCTAACGCATCGTCACTTAATTCAAATGTATAAGTATCTTTTGTATTTGCTCTTATTACATCTGGGTATTTATAATAATATATTGTTACTAATCCTGTGAAATTGTCTGGAAATATTATTTCTCTACCAAAAATATCATAACTATCACAACCTGTTACTCTATATACTTGATACATTTCATCAGACATATTAAATATTTTATAATCTTCTACTTCATATTGAGTTTTTGCTGGTATTTTCTTTATTCTTGATAGTTCAAATTGAATTTGATTAATAACATCATTTATTTTAGCTGATATATCAGGATCATCAGTTAATAATTCGCTTTCAGGATTAATTTCTTCTATTAATCTTAATGTTTTTTGTTTCATTTCTTTTAAGGTCATATTATACCTCCTTATTTATCTAAATTTTTTAAAGAAGTTATATCTGTAATTGCATCTTCTATTGTACTTACTGGATATGTAGGTAAATAAAATCCTTTTTGCTCATTAAATAATAAAATATCTCCTTCGTTTAAATTAATTTTCAAATATGTTTTTCTTGAATATGTGTTTATTCCATTACTACCATCTTCTGTAATAATTGTTTCTAATTTTAAATCTTTTATTTCTTGTTCTACTGTTTCATTTTTATAACTTTTTATTGTATCTTTTGTTACTCTTATCCCTTCAAACAACGAAATATTAGGTTGTTCTACAAATAATTCTAATTTTTCTTCCATAATTTCCTCCTTAGGCCGCAGGGAATGGATTTGCACCATTCTTCAACTTTTTCCCACGATAAAAGGGCTATTTCTAGCCCTATAAATTAAACCGGAACTTTTACTGTAACTAATTCATCTTGAGCAATGATTTTAGCACCGAATGTATCAAGTCCTCTAATATAATCAGAGAATCTTCTTTCCATTCTTCCAGCTTCTACTTCATTGATTTGTCCTGCAAATGCAATAGCATTTTTAGAACGAACTATACAATATACATGAGTACCATCTCTATATACATTGTTAGTGCTCTTAACTTCATAATTATCAAATAAGCCAACAACGCCACGTTTAATTAATTCATCATTATTAGTTTTTAGTTCTATTAATGAATCTTTAAATGTAGCATAAGTTCTTGGGTCTATTTCAATTACTCCGCCTTCATCAAAGTTCTTTTCTCTAAGAGTTACGATAGCATCAGTTAAAGCTGTTTTGATAGCTGTTTGTGTTTTACCTGATGCTTCTATAACATTTTTAGCACCTTCTTTATAAGTTTCATTACCAGCTTTTTCATCTACTGTAGCTTGAGCTTTTCCAGCAACTAAAGCACCAATAAATTTTTCTCTTTTAAGAGCTAATTTGTTCATAGCTTTTTGTTGGAATTTTTCAGGTAATCCTGGAACTGATTGAGCTTTATCTACATCATTAACCATAAATGCAAAGTAATTTTGAACATCAATAGTTAATAATTGATCTTTATCGCTCATTTCTTCGATTTCAATATCTTGTCCAGTATATCCGTCTACTGTTGGTTCTCCTACTCCTAAAATTTTAACTGTATTAGCGTATTTACAATCTCCCTCGTATTCTCTAGTACAGTCTTTTACTAATTTACATTTTTCTTCAAGGTCATCTTGAATTTTTTTACTCCAAATAGTTTGGATAAATTTTGTTACTGCCATATTCTAATCATTCCTTTCTTCAAATAAAAATAGGAATTTGCTTATTACCACTTAGACATAGAGTTTTCTACTGCCTTAAATAAGGCTGGATTCTTATCAAAGTCTTTCTTTGTGAATTTCAAAGCTTCTTCTCTTGTATAAAAATCTTTAACTCCACTATCTTTATTTGTGGTATTTTTCAAACTTCCTATTGGTTCTACCTTTGGCTTAGGTTTAAATTTTGTATACATTTCGTATTTTTCTTTCATAGTCAAGCTTGGATTAAGTTTTTTAGAAAATTCCTTAAATTCATCTGTTATTGAGTCTTTACCAATACCTATTGAAGCTAATTCCTTTTCTTCTTCAATTCTCTTTCTTTCACCTGCTATTTTGTTAAAGATAATTTTATCTCTATCCGACATTTTGTCTAATCCTATTGAAGCATATCTGTCAACTTCTTCAACTAATTCATCATAACCTGCTTCAATGATAGCAGTTGCTTCTTTTTCTGCTCCTGCTTCCATATCATAAAGATTATAATTTGGATTATATTTAGGTATGTTCACACCTTCTTGAGTATAATAATTTTCTAATTCAGTAACAGCCTCTTCAAAGTTATCTTTTTGAAGCCCTGCTTTTAACACAGTTTCTGCTCTTCCATATTTCTTTTCATACTCTCTTCTTATTTTTCTTTCAGCATTCTTTTTGGCATTCAACTTTATTGTTGTTTTTATTTCCTCTAATTCTGCTTCAGTATACATTTTTGGTTGTTCAACTTCTTGTACTGACTCTTGGTCTATACTTTCTGTTTCCTCACCATCAACAATTTCTTCTGTAGTTTGTTCTTCTACATTTTCAGTAACTTCTTCCGTTACTAGGGTATCGTTTTCTTCAAACATCTTTCTTCCTCCTATTTTTTGATTTGAGTTTGACTTCTCACTATCCCATCTTTTTTGAATAGTCATAAGGCTTGGACTATATAAAAAAGCACTTATTATGCTTGATTATCATTATTTGCTTGTCCCATTACACTTTGCTGCATATAGTCATTCATTTGACTTGCTTGTGTTTGTGGGTCTTCCATTAAGAATTGATTTACTCTTTGTTGCATTATTTGAGCATTCATTCTTGATTGCATTATTTTTATTTGGTCTTCTTCTATCTTTTCGCAAATATCTAATATTGTTTGTTTTGGCATTACTGCATCATCTGGTAATGATTCTGCATATCTTTTTAACTCTCCTACTTTTTGTGGGTTAAAATACCCTGCCTTTAATAGATTTTCCAAACTTAATTCTTGTGCATATCTATCAAATGCTCCTTTTGGTGTTATATCAACTTTAACACTTGCTTGTAATTGTTTTAGTGTTTCTTGTTGAACATCTACTAATTGAATAGTAGTTTCTCCATCTGGTGTTGTTACTTCTTCTTCTAACTTAATACCTTCTGGATTATATACAATTAACATATCTAACCATATTTTAGCTAAATCTTCTATAAAGTTCTTATATGACTCTTTTTGTTCTGTCATTGGACTCATTGAAGCATGTTGTACAGCCAAAATTGCTCTACCACTTGCATCTTCTGGGTTTACTTGTCCTGTAGCTATATCACCAGCTCCAGCTAAATCTCTAGTAACTTGTATTAAATCTTCTTGTAATTGTTTAACATCTGGACTCATTTGTGCAGGTGGCAATGTACTAACTACTTTAGATACATCATCTACACTCATTCCACCTTTTACATATATGTTTCCACCAACTTGATTTAATGCACTTGGATTGGATACTTTTTCTTTGTTTACTATCTTTTGAGGATATGCTTGATATTTAACTGTTAATATTCTTCTCATTTCGGTTTTATTAACTTCTATTTGGTTAGGTATTAATTGTCTTACTTCACCTTCACCTCTAGCAGATCCTTCTTTCTCTTCCCAATTAAAGTGAGCAACTGGATAATAAGTTAATCCTGTATCTTTATCTTTCTTAATCTCTACCCATCTTGTAGCCATACTAAAATGTACAGTACCTTTTTTCTTATACATCTTAGTAACAACTGTTACCATATTGTCTAATTCTTGTTTAGAAGCTTCTCCTGACTCTTCAAAGGTATCATTATCACCTATAATCATAGTTAGTTTATCTTCGCTTAAACCTTCTTTTTCTGCCATTTCAATAACATTTGATACAGGCATACGTTTACGGATTAATATGTATGGTTGAGCTTGTATATCATCATCGTTTTCATTACCATAATAAATATCATTCTTCTTTATGATCTCGTTTAATGGTGTTTGATTATCTATATCATAAGTAACATACATAATACCTTCATCATTAATAGCTGCATCTTTGCTTATTCTTCTACCTTTAAAGGTTAATTTATCTTTTTCCCATATACGAGCTGCTTTTTTGTTTAACATATCGCATATCTTGTCACCTTGTTTTCTGAATGCTTTGTTTTCAAAGTTCATACTAGAATAGACAATACCATAATCATTATCGTGTAATACTCCATTTTTATACTTAACAATAGGCTTTATGAAGTTCTTCATTACAGGCTCTACATCACCTAGTTTAGCTCCACCCCATTGATTACCGTTATACATACGATAGTTTTTATCAGTATCTGTATATATTCCTGTTAATCTATGATAGTTGCGACCTTTTTCGTACAATGTCCATATATCAGTTTCTTTAATCTCTTGTATATCCATAATTCACCTCCTACATAGGTACATCTTCTTGTCCTCTTTCAGTTCCATCATACTTTTCAATGTTACCTAAGATGACTTCTAATTTATCCATCTCTTTTTTAGCTTCTTCTTTCTCTTTATGTTCTTCATACATTTTAAGAGGATTTAAGGCACTTATTTTAGGTGTTTTAATTTCTTCACCTCTTACTACCTTTTGCCCTACTTTCGCCCCTAGAAAGAAGCATAAAGCACAAATAAAGCCAACTACAGCAATTAGTAATATTGTTTCCATTACTTCTCACCTTTTGGCTTTCTAGTTCTTTTAGGTTTCTCGTCTAATGGAAGATTCCTAACAGTTTCTTTTATTCCTTCATACATTTTATCCATTGCTTTATCTACTACTTTATCGAATGCTTTATCTACTTTATCATTCAATTCTCTTAATTTTAATAAAGCTCTTAATTTTACTTTCTTCATACATACCTCCTATACAATTACAATATCTTCACCATAATCATAGTGAGTTTCGTTACTCTTTTCTAAATTAAAATGATATTGAGGATTTACTCTTATCTCTTCAATATCAAATGTTACTTGTTCTCTTATATGATGAGCTATTGCTAGTCCCATCATCTGATCGTCGTGCCCACCTTCTGGAGCTTCTATTCTACCTTTCTCATTACGTATAATAGTTAATAGTTCCTCTAGTGTATCTTTATCATTAATGGAGTTTGTTTCTTCCCTTACTATCTCTATAAGCCTTGATATAATCGTTGGTCTTGTTAAAGAAGTAGTCTTAAATCCAAATCTCTTTTCTGTTCTTCCTGTGTATGTATCTTGTGCTTCCCTTACATACTGATTTAAATAACCTAGTCTTTGTAGTTCCATAATAGGAAAACTATCAAAGTTAGCTTCTATGCCTATTAAAGCATCTTGACTACATTTTTTTAATGTTCCATACCATTTACCTAAACAATAAACTTGTTTTGTAAATAAATCGGCATCAAATTGTTGTTTCAATACTGCTGCTTGATTACCTGTTTTTGCATCTAATACGTGAGCTGTAAAGAAATCCGATCCTTCGCCACTTGTATCACAGCCAATAGCGAACTTAGTTATATGTGGTGTATCTGGTAGTTGATATATATTTATATATCCGTTTTTATCCTTTACCCACTTAATATTACTTATCTTTAATCCATCATAATCATACGTAAAATAACCTGTCATTAATGGTTTAGACAGGTTGCTTAATCTATTTTGTATTGCTCTTGCATCAAATACTGTTTTACCTAAAATACCCCATTGTCCTAGACAATATACGTTATAGGTATATTCATCAGTATATTTTAAATCCTCTAATGCTTTTCTATCGTCATCAGTTAAGAACTTATTATCTTTATATGTACTAAAGCATACTGTAGCTAGTTTACTATCTATAAAATGCCCTTTAATCCAATGTTGTATGTTAATAGGGTTAAAGCTTAATACTATTTGTTTCTTACTCTTACCACCACGTAAACGAACTTTTAATTGGTTTATATCGGCTTCCTGTGTTTCTGTAGCTTCCTCTACCCATATATCAGTTAGTTCTCCATTTTCAAACGTGATAGACTTAATCTTTTCAACGTCATCTAATCCAGCAAATGCTACTTCATTCCCTGATAATAAGCATTTAATTCTCATATCTGATTCATTTATCTTAAAATGCTTTGATAGATTCCAATTACTTATTACTTGTTTTAATAATGGAAATGTAGATTTTCTGTTTGTATCACCTGTTTGACGTACTACTAATAGATTGCATCTTTTAGGCTTTAATAACTTGTATATAAACCTTTGAGCTATAAAATAACTCTTTCCACTAGATCCTCCACCATAGAATATTAAATATCTATCTTCGTTCTCTAGGTATGGTAGGTATACATCATTAAATACTTGTTTGCTTATCTTAATATTTACGTTCATTAATCATCAGTCAATTCTATGTTAATGTTTACTTCGCTGTTTACATCAGCTTCAATCTTATCTGTTGGCTTTTCTCCAATAGTATCTCGTATAGCTTTAAATACATCTAAATCACCATCAATATATTTAAGTATTAAGGCATCAATACCTACATCTTGTACTGTTTTACCATTTTCTAATTCAGTATCTAATGCTAATAGTAATGCTTCTTTAAATGCTTTTCTTTCTCTACGTGCTTTTCCAGATGCAATACCACCTTTACGAGCTATTTCTTGTCTTTCCTTCGGAGTTCGTTCGGAGTTTGGTATTAAATTACTTTCGTTCAATGGTATCACCTCTCTTTTGTTCTATTCCTCAATATTAACTACATCATTAAACTTATTACTTGGGATTACTCTGTTTTCCCATTTCTTATAAGCATCAAAATAGATTTCATTTTTTTCACCGTTATAAGTAATTTCATAATACATTCCATCTGATACTGTTGTGCTTAATAATGCTTTACTGTTTTTTAATGTTTTGCACATCCACACTACATAAACATCTTTAATTCCTATTTTCTTATTATCTGTCTTTTCTACATTGCTATTAAAATAATCTATAATAATATTTTTGCATATCACTTCAAATTTATAACTATCATTCATTTCTTCTTTTCCTCTTTTCTCTTTTGTTCTTAATATTATTTATGTTTTATTTCTTCTATCCCACTATGTTTTACTCTATCTTTTTCTTCTGATCTTTTTGCATTGTTGAATCTATCTACTGTGCCTGATAAATAACCTGTCACTCTACGGATTCTTTCAAATCCTTTTCCTTTACCTTTTTCTTCCATTGTTCTTCCTTCTTTGCTTCTTCTTCACATTCTCTTTGTTTAGGACATCTTTTACATTTATACCTGAAACAAAAATAAAGTTCTTTTAGGGATTCCTCTTTATCTTTCTTCATAATACTAAATGATTACCTTTATCTTTCTCTTAGTTCCATCTAATATTGCTTCTGTTGGTGTGTTGTCTGTTGGTGTGAATCCCAATTTTTCACCATACCCACCATATTCTAAAAATGAATTTGTCATTAAATAATACATTTGTTTCTTGTTTAAACTGTTGTTACCATAGTCAGGCAAGTATATAGCTCCTTTAGTACTTAATGGCTTATGTGTATGCCCCATTATGTATAAGTCTGCTATTACTACTTGACTCATTTCTTCAAGTCTATTGGCTTTACCACCTGTTTTTCTTCCTCCACCTGATCCATGATAACCTGTTATTTGATAACACATAGGTATCTTTCTTCCTTGTGTCTTTTCTCCAAACCTTAAAAATAAATACCACCAATTATCAGCATATCTATCTTCTATACCCAATTGTTTTGCTACAAGTCTTATTACATCTATGCTTGTATCTTTAGTTATTCTATCTTCGTGATTTCCTGTTCCTATTACTAATATCTTATCTTTAATAGGCTCAAGTAATTCTATTAATCTATTTATTTGTTCCATAGGTGATAATTCATCTGCATATACATCACTTTTACTATTCTTTAAAGCTGTATTACATAAATCTCCATTAAGGATTGTATATACATTAGGAGTATTCTTTATTGTTTCTAATACTTCTTTAAGCATTTTTAAATTACTTAACTTATCTCCTATATGAACATCACTAATAGGGATTATTCTTAATTCTTTTAAATCTTTTCCTAAATTTATATTTATTATTTTCATATAATCACCTACAAACAAAAAAGAACTATCTCTAGTTCCTTTTCGACTGGAATACTCCAATCCCCAATCCAAGTTGTTGGATTAACAATAGGTTTCGCTACTATTGTTATTTGTACCTTAATGGTACTGTACCGATGATATATACCTTTCTAATCCCAATAAGCGAGTTTATTTTACTCTAA
The DNA here is from genome assembly GCA_017536505.1 of Bacilli bacterium. Lineage (GTDB taxonomy): Bacteria > Bacillota_I > Bacilli_A > RF39 > UBA660 > UMGS1613. The sequence goes on along the minus strand of JAFXHG010000002.1, from coordinate 15,121 downwards.
TAACTCTCATTCCCTAGAACATACTTTTTATACGAGTTTATCATCAGTACACTAGCATTAAAGCTAATGTTTTATAGTTTTAAAGAATAAAAAGGGGTTTATGTGGCTTGTTTTACACAATTCCACAATAACATATTACTATAACTACTTTCCCCTTTTTTCCCCTACTTTTCTATCTTCTATTTTTTCTACTATTCTATATATTTGACTTTTTCCTATTCCATTGTGATTAGCAGATATTTTGGCATTGCTCCATTTAAACAGTTTCTTTTCCATATAAATCTGTTTATCATAGTCATTTGCATTTTTATATATGCTATACTTTTTATCTTTTAATTTTGTTAAATTATCCAGTTTTCTTATAGCATCATCAAGATATATTGACATTTGTGTTAATTCTAATAAAGCTCTTTCTCTATCGCCTTTACCACCCTTAATTAACTCTTTAGAAGGATCTGATGCTTTAACTCCTACTTTAGCTTCTAATCTTTCTACTTCATTTTCATAATACTCTTTATCTGCCATAACTTCTGCTATATTTTCTTTTAATTCGAATAACTCCATTAATTCCTCCTAAATATTCTTTCCCCCTGAATAATTTAGTTTTATTAAAATCCTTTTTTAACTGCAAAATAAATTATTGTAAAACTAATTGCTGAAGATATTAATTGTACCCAAAAATTATGTTTTTGAGGTTTCTTATATTCTCCATGCTTCGCTAATTCCATTCCTAAATTCAAAACTTGAATTATGCAAAATGCTATAAACCAACCATTCATTACTTCTCACCTTTCTTTAACTTATTTACTTCATCTATTAATTCATTAACTTTATCTGCAAAGTATCTTTGCTTTTTATTTAAACAGAAATGTTTTATTTCTCCATCTTCTTTATAATCTACTTGAAATTCAGTTTTGTTTTTTTGATAGTAATTTATTTTATCTATCTCTTCTTTAAATGGTTCGAATTCTTGTTCATTCCTCCAATCTAAATATTCCATGTATTCACTTTCAGTCATATTAACTATAATAGGTTGCACATCTTCTATTATTTCTATTTCATCGTTTAAACTATCATAATCACTACCTAAATTGTCATAAGGATATTCTATTTCTTTAAAACTTTCATTTGTATATCTATTAATTTGCCCACTATCTCCAACCATAAAATAATCATTTTCATACTCAAATTTTGTACCTATCATTTCACCCTTTGCTATTTTATTTAATAAATCTATTATCTTCATTCTTCCTCCACTAAAATCTCTGATACTTTGCATATCTTCTTTTTTAATTTCTCATATCTATTTTTATAATTTAATTGTTCTTCTGTTAATGGTTCACTTCCAAATACTTTCCCCTCGTTTGTTTTAAATGTTATTGTCATATCTGGAACTAAATCAAATTGTCCAATACTTTCTATTTCTCCCATTACTTCTTCATCATCATCTAAATGTAACCAAACTTCTACATCGCAATCTTTACCTTTTTCATAGGCTTTATCTACAAGTTCTTTTAATTCTATTATCTTCATTCTTTTCCTCCTAATCTCCTAAATATTTATCAAACTCTTTTAATTTATCTTGAATACGTTTAATTATAGGTTTTGCTTCTTCTATAATTTCGTGTTCTTCATCATACATAATTATTTTGTTAGAATGTATATCAAACACATTCCATTGATTATCTAAACTATCAGCTTTGTTCCAAACATAAACTGCATACATTTTTGTTTTATCTATATCGTAATATTTTGTTAGTTCTTGGACTATTTCACATAAACTATCGTAGTATTTCCAATATTCCTCTTCACTCATATCATTAACTGTCATTCTTTTCCTCCTAATATTTCTAATTGTTCTTCTAATGTTCTATCTAACCAATCAAAATAATCCATTTCTTCTTCTTTTGCTATTAATCTATTCTCTGCACTATTCATTAATAACTTATTTGTTATTTCAATTGCTTTATCTATTCTTTGTTGTAAATTATCTATATACGCTTCTACATTACATAAATACTTCATTGCTTTTGCATTTTGTAATTTTACTAATTCATCATCAATATAATTTAATTTATCATTTATTTCTTCCTTATTCATCATCTACATCTCCATATTAACCATAATTTGATATTAATAAATAATAGTTGCAATTTGTTTTTACCATAAATCCAATCGCAAATTATTCTTCCAGTTTTAGTATCTGTAATATAAGTCGCACCATTTCCATTAATCTTTTTATCTAAATATTCTTCTTGCTTTTTTATTATTCTATTCATCTACATCTCCAAAACTTTCAAACATTTTTTCATAATTTTCTTTATCTATTGCTTCTACTAAATAATTATTATCAGCACATAACATTACTTGTAAAACTACTATTTCTTTTACTTTGTAATATCTACCTTTATAACTTTCGTAATTTTCTGTATCATTTACATCCCATAAATTATCACGACCACTACCAATAGTTCTTGATGGCTTTTCTTCTCTAAAATAAAATTCTTCCATTAAACTTCCTCGTTGAAATCTAACAAAATAACTATCTTTATAAGTTTTTGTTAATGTTCCACTAACAGCATTTATTTTAAATGAATTATTTGTTACTGGGTTTGCTTCATAATGACTATATAATAATCCCATTTGTATCACCTCTATTCATCTACTTTAACCACCAATCCATCTTTTATTAAGTCGTCAACTTCATATTCTTTTGTAGGTACAAAATATTCATCATCGTTATACATAGTATATAATTCTCTATTCGCTAAAATTGAAACATAACTATATTCATCATTTTTTAAATCTCTCATTCCATTTTCAAACCCATACTTCTCTAATTCTTTTAAATCTACATTATCTTCTATCTTTAACATTATTTACTCACTCAATTCTTTCAAAAGTTCTTCAACTTCCATTACTAAATCTTTGTTTTTATATTCTTCGTCTTTAAAACCTTCAACACATTTAATTTCACTTATATTTTCCTCTATTCTGTATATATACTTTTCTATAAGGTCTATAATATTTATTCTTTTTTCTTTTTGATATTTTAATTGTCCTAAATAAAGTTTTAATTTATCATTTTTATTTAACATTATTTACTCACCTACTTTATATTCCATTTGTAAAAACTGTTCTTTTGTTACTATTGATTCAATATCTTCATTTTTTAAATGTATAATCCCACCATAACTAGGTGCTTGTATCGTTATTTGTCTTTCTTTTCTTTTTATTGGTGTTTCATCTACATAATGAGTTATTTCGTTTTCTTTCCATATTTTTGATACATAATATCCATTAACATAATCTCCTACTTCTATTAGGTCTATTATGTTATGACTTGCTTTTACAATTTCTTCATTATAAATTTGTTTATATTCTGTATCTAAAAAGAATGGTTCATATGCTTTCCAAACTTGTGTTATACCATTTTTAGTTCTTACATACATTCCTACTTCTAATTTCATAAATCACCTAACTCATATCTATCTTGTAAATCTCCTAGTTGTGTATAACAACTTTCTAAATCTCTTTTATATTGAATTTCTAATGTGTCATAATTTTGTTTTAGTTCGTTATATTCTGTTTGTAATGACTCATTTATTTTAACTTGCTGGTCTGTTCCTACTGAATGACCAAATGCAAATCCAAAACCAACAAAAATTAATGCTACTGCTAATAATTGTTTATTTGACATCTAATATCACACTCCTATACATAATCAAATATTGATAATTGTTTTTCTTTCTTTTCTTCTAGCCAATGATTTAAAAACTTTTTTATGTTATAGTAATCATTTTCATCATATCCCTCACTATAACCACCACCATGACAATTTAGCTCATTACTATATTTTTTATTAGCTTCATATCCAAAAAACAAAACAAATTCATATTTTCCATAAAGATAATGGTTTTCTTGCGTTTTGCAAATAGCTATGTTTATGTCATACTTTTTAGATTTTATTAATAAATTATGTTCATATAAAAATGTAGGAGATACTTCTGTTGATATGTCATAAGTATCTTCAATATACTTTTTAATTTTATAAAGTTTTTCTTTCATATTTGCTCCTTTATCAATTCTTCAAATATAAGTTGTTTAGGTAAAACATTGTAACAAAACCAACTTGTATTAAACCAATTACTTTTTTTTGCGTTTTCATATATAAAATTGCATCTTTTATCAAACACCAATAATTCAATGCCATATTGCCTATACATTTTTCCTCTTTTAATACCCTCTAGCGAAGTTAAAGGTAATAATAAACAAAACGGTTTACCATACTCATAACACTTCTCTATGAATTCATCTTTTAATGAATATGGTGGATTAGTGATTATCATGTCAAATTCAAAATTTGGTTTATCTTTTAAGAAATCAAAATTATCTTTGTGAGTTGTTATAACTTCATATCCATTTTCTTTTAATACTTTTGTTATATTACTTGATCCATAATCTGTACATTCCCATATTTTTATATTTTTAGGTAAATATTTAATTAAAGGTTTAATTGCATATTCTGGAGTGTATAGTTCATCATTCTTTTCATTTTTCATATAATCTATCATTGCTTTTTTCACTACCCCACCTCTTTTACTAACTTAATTAAATCTTTAAATGCACGAGTTTTCTTTACATAGGTTTCTTTACCTTTTTGTTTATCTTCTATATCTGTTTTTATTAAGAGTTCTGTTAATTTAGTTATAATAAATTCTTTAATATCTTTTTCCATAAATCACCTAATCATCCAAACTAACTAGCACTCTTCTATTTGAATTTTTCTTTTTACCTCTTTTTTTATAAGTTGGTGTATTATAAAAATGCACTGTTTCTACTTTTACTTTTAATTCTTTAGCTATTTCTTTAGCAGTTCCTATTGCTAAACATTCTTCACCTTTATAAACTGCATATACTTTCATTCAACCACCTTTTTAGGTCTTCCTGGTTTTCTTTTTACTGGTTCTGTTAACTCTTTTATATCTTCTTCCGTAAGTATTCTATTTGTATATGTTGTATTTATTTTTCCTACTATAGTTTTTAATCCTTGTATTAACATTTCTCTATTTGAACTAATATTTAACTTTCCTGAATTATTTTTAAAATAAACACCAATAGATTTATCTTGTTTTACTTTTCTTCTACTTAAATATAGATTCTGCATTTTTGTATATAATTCTTTTAAATTTAAATTGTTTATATCAGCATTTTCTATTAAATGTTCAAAGTCACTATTTAACTTATCAAACTCTGATAACTTATCATCTAATTGTTCTATATAATCTTCTGTCTTATTCAAAATTGATACTGCTTGAATTATATTATCTAAAATATTTATTTCTTCTTTTATCATATTTACTCACTCGCCTTAAAATTATATATTGGTTTTATTATCTTTACTATTTCTACTGTATCTCCTATACAATTTATTATTTCTTGCATAGGTTTATAAACCATTGGTGCTTCATCTATTGTTTCTTCATTTACTGATGTTGTATAAATATCTTTCATACTTTCTTTATAATCATCTATGTTTAATGTTTCTTTGGCTTGTATTCTTGACATTATTCTTCCTGCTCCGTGAGGTGCTGATTGATTCCAATCATCATTTCCTTTACCAATTCCAATAATGCAGCCATCTCTCATATTCATTGGTATAAGTACCTTTTCACCTTTTCGAGCTGATATAGCACCTTTACGAACTATGTTATCTTCAAAAGATATGTAATTATGTATTGTTTCAAAATATAAACAATCGTCTATATCATACATAAAGCCAACCCATTCAGATATTATTTCATTTGCTATTGTTTTTCTATTTTCTACTGCAAACTCTTGGCATATTTTCATATCGTGTAAATAATCTTCTCTATGCTGCCCTTCTAAATAAGCTAAATCTTTAGGAATTTTATTTTTGTTTACTAGATATTCTTTTTTTAATTCTTCAAGTGCTGATTGAATTTCTTGTCTTCTTCCTTGTTCTTTATATTCTTGAATAAGTTTATCCTTCTTATCTAAATATTCTTGTTTACCATAGTTAAGTATTTGATTAGCAAGTTCTTGATAATATTCTGCTACTTGTTTTCCTAAATTTCTTGATCCAGTATGTATAACTAAATATTTGTTATTATCTTCATCAACATCTATTTCTATAAAGTGATTCCCACCACCTAGAGTTCCTATACTTCTTTCAAGTCTTTTAGTATCTCTTAATTCTCTATAACATTTTAATTTTTGTAATTTATCAAATTTTACTTTTCTTTCGTTATGTACTTCAAACCCACTAGGAACATATTGTCTTATAATGTTATCTAGTTTTTCTAAATCCAAATCAATATCCCCTAATTTTACACACAACATTCCACAACCAATATCTACTCCAACTATATTAGGTATTACTTTATCACCTAAATTACCTGTAAAACCTATTACACACCCTGCCCCTGCATGAACATCTGGCATTATACGAACTTTACAATTTTTAAATGCTTCTTGTTCTAGTAATAAATCTATTTGTTCTCTTGCTTTATCTTCTATGTTATTTGTAAATATTTTTAAATCTCTCATGTTTTCCCCTTTCCTATATTTCCTCAATTTCTATTCCATACTTATATGCAAACATCTTTCTTTTTAGCTTGTACACATCTGTTCTAAAGCCTTTTGTATCAACTATGTGTATTTTATTGTCTTCTACTGAAACATAGCTAAAATCTGCTTTATATGTAATTTTTTGATATGTTTTACCATTAAGTTTAAATGATGGTTGCAATTCAAATGATTTTTGTAATTCTAAATCTTTTATTATTCCTTTTTCTTCTAACATTTTTAGTTTTATATAATATGCCATTTCACAATTACTATCGAACTTTATACCATCATAAACAACTTTTTTATTTTTATATTTGTTTTGTTTTACATCTATAGAATTACCTACTAATTTTTTATAAGTTTCATTAGATATTCGCATATAGCATCTCTTCTCTTCGAATTTCTTCAGGACTTCGTACGTCTATTCCTACTTGTTTACACTCTTCTATAAGTCCTTTCATTAATATTGCAAATTCACTTTCATTAAGCTCATGGCTAGGAGTAAACACATGATATACTGTGTACTCCTTACCATTTTTGCTTATTGTTGATTTCTTCTCAAAATAATCAATTCCTCTTATTTCCTTATCACTAGGAACTAATATTTCATATCTTTGGGAATAGTTTTTTAACATATCAAAATGTATTTCTTCTATTCCTATTTTTGTTACTAAAGATAATTCTCCTAATAATTTCCAGTATTTAGAATTTTGCTTTTTATTTCTTTGTTCTTTATACTCTTTTAATTCATAAACTTTATTAGCATCTAAATCATATAAAATTGAACTTAACTTTTTTGGTGTTCCTCTATATGTACTCATATAAAATTATTTCCTTTTCCATTCCTTTAATAGTTCACCAGATGGAGAAACTATTTTAAAATTTCTTCTATCAACATATTTTTTATTTAATTCCTTCAATTCTTCTACAAAGTTTTCCAAATCTTCCAACATACCTCTTAAAAGTAACTTATCTTCTTTATATAAATATCCTGTTATTACATACATAAATTACTCCAAGAAATTATCATCTACAGAAATTTGTTCCCCAAATTCAGCAAATGGGTCTGTTTCTTCTTTTTGTGTTTTTTTTACTTCTTCTTTTGATTCTTCTTGTTTTTTTGTTGATAAGAATGTTATCTTATTTGCTATAAAACTGTAATCATATCTTTTCTTACCATCTTTATCTTCCCAGTTATGATTTTTTACTATAGCTTGTACACCAACTGTATCCCCTTTATGACAATACTTATATGTTGTTTCTGCAGTTGTACCAAATACTGTTACTGTTATAAATGTTGTATCATCTTTACCGTTGTTTACTGCTATTGGTAAATCTAATACTGCTTTATTATTTGGTGTATATCTTAACTCTAATTCTTTTGTTATATTTCCTACTAATATTAATAAATTATTCATATTATACTATCCTCATTTCTTCTATTCTTTCATCTATTCCTACAAATGAACTATCTTGTTCTTGTAGTCTTATATCAGTTTCTATGGTGTCTATATGTTCTTCTAATGTGTCTTTCAAATTTTCTAATCTACTTAATACTGAATCACCTTTTTGATTGCATTTATTCCAATAATTTAAATCTTTAATTAAATCATTAAATACTTCATCTAATAAATTCATAATTTAAACTCCTTTTCAAATTCCTCTACATCAGGAAATTTATTTTTTTCTAAACAATATTCCAAATATTTTAATTTTGGTAAATACTCAACTTCTAACCATTCCTCATCATAATCAATTTCATATTTGGATACTCTTTCTTTATCAATATCATTAAAATAATTTTTATAATCATCTTCTATAAGCCCATAAGCATCTATTTCAGCATTATAAATTTTACTTGCATACATTTGAACTTGAACTTGATTTATATAATCTTTATGCTTATAAATATCAAATTTATTTTTGTAGTTATATGTTTTTATTTCATATATTTTTTCTTTTGTATTTGCATCAAGATTAACTCTTAGCCTTCCAATTATTATTTGATTATCTTTTTCAATTAAAGGTATATTTAGCGCATCAATAATTTTATGTTCATAATTTGTTCCTGCCATTGTATATTTGTTAGAAAAATTTTTTCTAGATAAACCTAACTTTTCTAACCACCAACTTCTAAATGTTTTTGTTTTCCAATTGCCTATTACAAATTTTGTATCACTTGCACCTATATATCCACTTCTATCATTATTTTTTATCAACTTTTTCTAATGCCTTTTCTACTCTATCTAATTTTGCATAATAACTTAAACAAGCTTTTAATTCATCTGCATCCATTTGCATTTGTTCTGCAATTTCTTCTAGAGTTAATCCTAATTGCATTTTGCTGGTTAATTTTTCTTTTACCCTTTGAGCAATTTTATAAATATTGTGTTTTGATAAATCTTCCTCTATATTTTCTTCATCTTCTTTAGCTTCAATTCTACTCCATAAGTCAAAACCTAATCCAGTATGTATTGCCACACCTTTAACGAATAATCTTGTTTGACTATTCCATAATCTTTGTTGACTCATTGAGTTATCTTTTACAGGATTTGCTCCATTCATAACTGGTCCTTGTATTTCAAACACCAAATCATCAATAACCACTTTAATTCTTGTTTCATACACGCTGTTAGAATTATCTTTACTATCAACGAACTCTTTATCACACATTATTAATGATGATCCATTTGATTGTTGTATTGGCTCAAAATATACTTTTTCTGCACCATTATCATGTAATAATTGTTTTACTACAGCCCAATTTAAATAATCTGCATTATCTCTTTGTTTTAAATAATCTGTTAAATCTACTTTTCTTAATTCTTCAAAACTTGGTAATCCCTTTTTCTTTGATTCTTCCATTTTATAAACCTCTCTTCCATTCCAATACATGACAAGCTCGTAGCATTTGATTTGCTCTGTGCTTAATATTATCTATTGTTTCTTTCTTTTCTTCATCAGTAACACATATATAAAAGCCTCCACTTTTTCCTGATACACTTCCTATCATTAATGGAAATTCTTTGCTTTCACGAATATTTTGTATTACTTTTCTCATTGACTTATCACTTCCTATTTCAAATAAGTTTCGTAAGTCTTTATTTTTTATTAAATTTTCTTTACCACAATGTTTTCTACATAAATACACATAAACTCTACCTTCTATTGTTGAAAAGATTTCGTTTTTTGTATTTATAACTTCGTCTAATTGTTTACTTGTTAAATTTATTTTTGATTCTATGTGCAGTTGAATTATTTTGTTTGCACTATATTCATCTTTTAATTTTTTAAATTCTTTATCTTTCATTTTTATTTGCATAAATTACCTCTTCATTCTTTGTCTTAACTTTTCAATTTCCTCTTCTGTTGCTGTTTCTTCTTCTATTTCTTTATCAACCCATTCAGGTTTTGTAGTTATTTTGTTTTGTTTTTTGTTTTTAAAATTCTCTTCATCTTTCTGTGCATCTTGTACTGTTTTAATGTTCTTTTGTTTGTAGCTATCTAGTATTCTTGAAATATACTTGATATTGCATACACCATTAAGTACCGATTGTTTAATAGCATATCTTGTTAATTCTGTATCTTCCCAATTTGATATTTCTTCGTATTCTATTGGAGATAAAGTTCTATTAAAATTATTTTCTATAAAACTAAATATATCTTTAACATATACATTATCATTAACATTAACATATACATTCAGATGTGTATCTTCATTTGATTTTGATTTGATTTCATTTTGATTTTGATTTGATTTATTTTTGTTCGCATTTTTAGACTTATTTTTACTCTTTTCTAATGGCCTTTTTAAATTAACAAAAACTTTATTTTCTTTACCACTTAATTTAATTTCTTCATCATCAAACATATACTTTGCTATTGCTAATAAAACATTAGCTTGTTCTTTATCAGATAATAATGTTATTAAGTCATAATACTCTCTATATAATGTAAAACTATTTATTGTACTCATCATTACCTCCAATTTGATTTTTCTTTCTATTAATGTTATAATTAATCATAGAAATGTTTTCCGATGCATTTCTTTTCTTATAATTTCTCATAACAATAATTTTCACTGTGTCCCATCTCGATACAGTTTTTTTGTGCATTACTTGTTAATTTTGAACTCGCATACAATAATAAACAAGTTGCTATTACTATAAACAAACCTATGAATACAGTTAATATCTTTTCTCTTTGTTTTTCTCTTTTTATTCTTTTTAATCTAGCTATTTGCCAGTTATCAAATGTTTCTTGTAGATCTGCATCTATACAAATCTCATCTAATCTTTCTCTATCTTTTTTCTTCATATTTACCCTTCTTTCTTCTTATAATCCAAATTTTTTCTTTATTAATTTTGTAAGTGCTACCTTTGTTCTACCATCAGGAACACAGTAATTCTTTTTACTCATTTCTTCTCTTGTTTCTTCTATGTATTCAAGAGCTCTTTTGTAAGATAACTTTGGTATTATCTTCATTAAGTCTTTTGCTGTTAGATATTGTTGATTTAAAATATCTTCTAATTTAACTTCCATACTATCACCACCTTTATTTATTTGCCGCTAGACTTTGTTTTCTCCTATGCTATAATACTTATAGAAAGGAGATGTTTATATTGAGAAATAAAGAATTAATTCAATGTACTAAAGAAATTGTCGTTGCTATGATTGAAAGCAAGTATATTGATGGTACATACACTACAGTTAACGAAAACGTTTCTGCAGCTATTAAAAATGTATACAATGTACTTAAAGAATTAAACGATAAAGACAATAGTACTCAACAAGATTAGATATTCCTACTATCTAGTCTTTTTTTATTTGAATAATATTTTCATTATTTCAATATCAATTTCATCGTAATCATTTCGATTAAATAAATAATTGATTAATTTTTGTTGTAAATCCGTAAGGGTGTGTTCTTTATTTTCTTTAATTATTTCCTCTATTGTTTTACCATCAACTATTATTTTCATATACTCCTCCTATTCTCTTATCTCTATATATTTAGAGATTTCTTTTTAAATTAATTTAATTATTCTGCAAATTTGCAGATACATTGCTAAAAAAAATATAAATTGGTATTTCATAAACTGCTATAATTTTTTCTAACATATCTAATTGCATTGATGTATTATTATTTTCATATCTTACAATAGTCATAATATCAACATTTGCTTTTTCAGCAACTTCTTTTTGAGTATAGTTGTATTTAGCTCTTAATCCTCTTAATTCAGAAGCCACTAATTCTTTAAAATTTTCTTTCATATTCCCTCCTATCTGTACTCATTATACTATGCTTATTTGCAGAAGTCAATACCTAAAATGCAAATTTGCAGATTTTTTATTGTTTTTTTTCTGCGAACGTGCTATAATAATATTGTTAGGAGGAATTGCTATGAGTCTTTTTAGTAAGAATTTAAAGTATCTTCGAGAATCTAAAAATTTATCACAAAATAAACTTGCTGAATTGGCAAATGTAAATCAAACAACTATAGCAAGGTGGGAGAAAGACGAAATATCTCCTTCATTAGATAATATTTTAGATGTTGCAAACGTTCTAAATGTTTCAGTTGCTGATATTACAGGCAAAGATTTAGCTATAGATAATAACAGGGTTTTTGATAAACTTGATATTTTATATAGCAAATCAAAAGATATTATGTCAGAAGAAACTAAAGCTACATTAGAATTTATAATGCAGAAAACAATAGATAATTATGAAAAATCAAAAAATAATAACATAGAATAAGTATGCTAGTACAGGTACTTAAGTAAAGGTGGTGTGATATGAACATTAGTAATTTACTTAAGGGAGAAATTTCTCAAAAAGATTTATTAAATTACTATAATGCAACTATTATTTATGAAGAGTTGCCTGATGATATACAAGGATTAGTATTTAATTATGATTGTATATTCTTTATACTTATAAACAAGTGTTTATCTTATTATATGAAGAAAAAAACTATATTACATGAATTGGCACATATAGAACTATGTCAGTTGGAACAATCCAACAAAGATTTATTTGCCTTATATACAAAAGAATACGAAGATGAAGCTGATATATATGTAAAGAAAATATTAAGTAATCTTAAGGAGGATGTTTTATGAAAAAAAAGAAAATAATATTATTTATTATAATACCTGCAGTTACATTATTAATTACAGCAAGCATTTCTTTAATTCTTATATTGAACAACAATAAGAATCAAGAAAATAATAAACCAACACAAAACGAAATTACAGAAAAAGAAAATAACACTGATGAGCCATTAAGAGTTTCACCTGTCGATGATGAGATAGAAGAAGAAAAAGAAAACACAAAAAATAATTCAACAGAAAGTTCTAACAAGAATACTAATTCAAATACTAATAAGAAAGATGATTCGACAACAGAAAAGGAAAACATTAAACAAAATGAAAATAATAATAAAAAAGATGAAACTTCAAATGTTACAACACAAGACAAAACTGACAGTAATAATTCAAAAAAACAAATAGAGGCTACGAAAGAATATTATTGTTTAAACAACATGATATTAAATGGGAACAAATGCGAAACAACAATGACTATACAAGCATTGAAAAAGTATACGTGTCCTAATGATTATAGTCAAATTGGTGAAACTTGTAACAAAACATCATATTCTTACAGTTCCTATGTTTTAATATGTGCTGGCGCTAATCCAAATTCTTCCGAAATTACAATTAAAGAATACTGTGTATCAATGGGGTTAACAAGGAATATTAAAGCGTGTAAAGGTAACTATAAATATGACTCTAGGAATGATAATTGTTATATTGAAACAACAACTTCAATAAATGCAAATATTAATTATTATTGTTCAAATGGATATGAATTAAATGGCGACATATGTGAAAAAAAATATTCTTATGATGCCTTATACAAATATACTTGTCCTAGTGGATATACTCTTACAGGAACTAAGTGTAAAAAATAAAAAAAAGACCTCGTATTGCGAGTACGAAGTCAAAAATGAAAAATCACAAAGTCTAGCGAACTTTAAATACAATAGAATTGTATGGACTTTTCGCATATAATTATATCATATTAAAAAATAAATTACAAGGAAAGGATGTGATAAAATGGCAATATATAGAAGCGATAAACCAACAAAAGATGGTCGTAAGTGGTATTTTAAAGCATATAAAGATGGAAGACAATATAAATCTAAAAAATATCTTACAAAAGATGATGCAAAAAAAGAAGAAGCTTTATTCATATTAAAAAGAGATTTACCTTTTAACAAAAAATTTAGTTTAGTTTGGGAAGATTATATAAAGTCTATTGAGAAAACTAGAAAAGAATCTACTGTACACTCTTACAAAAAGGATTATAACAACCATATTAAGCCATATTTTGAAGAAATGAATATTTGTGCTATAAATACTAAAAACATTCGAGAATGGGCTGAAATATTAGAAAATAAGGGTATATCAGTTAAGTATATGAATAAGATACACAATATATTAAATAAAATATTTGATTTTGCTATAAAAAATTATGATCTGCCATCTAATCCTTCTAGAACTTACGGTACATTTCAACAAAAGAATGATAAGGTAATAAAAGACAATGAAAAATTAAGATACATAACTTTAGAAGAATTTAATCAATTTATTTCTGTAATAGAAGATTCTATGTGGAAAACATTTTTTACATTTGCTTTCTATACTGGATGTCGTAGAGGCGAAATACAGGCTCTAACCTGGGACGATATAGATTTTGATAAGAACGAAATAAAAATAATTAAGACATTATATGAAGAAGTAAAAGGTAAAATATCTATAACATCTACCAAAAACAACTTAAACAGAAAAATAAAGATGAGTAAGACTTTACGAACTACATTATTAGATTATAAAGATGAAGTATCAAAATATACAGATTTTAATAGAAATTGGTTTGTATTCGGTAATAGTAGGTTTTTGCCAAAATCAAACATAGCAAGATATAAAACAAAGTACTTTACATTAAGTGGAGTAAAAGAAATAACTATGCACGAGTTTAGACACAGCCATGTATCTTTATTAATTAATGAATATGTTAAATCTGGACAAACTGATACAGCTAAATTCTTTTTGATGATGTCCAATAGAATGGGACATACAATTCAAGTGATGCAAGATGTTTATATGCACCTTTTTCCAACTATACAAGATGAGATAGTTGATATACTTGATAATTTATAAAAATATAAAAAAAATAGTACCTAAATAGTACCTAAAAAAACAAAAACCATTGATTTACAATGGTTAAATACTAACTGGTCGGGAAAACAGGATTTGAACCTGCAACCCCTTGGTCCCAAACCAAGTGCTCTACCAAGTTGAGCCATTTCCCGATAAATATGGTGCGCTCGAAGGGATTCGAACCCCTGACCTTTTGGTTCGTAGCCAAACACTCTATCCAGCTGAGCTACGAGCGCGTTGCTACATTACTGCATAAATAAAAATGGTGGCTCCAGCGGGAATTGAACCAGCGACACAAGGATTT
>JAFXHG010000007.1 GCA_017536505.1 Bacilli bacterium | reverse complement strand
TTCTATATCTATAAACTTTAAGTTCTTTTTCAGAAGATTCTACAAGCCATGGTTGTGTATTACAAGCACTTGGAGTAAATCTAACAATATTTGCTATATCTAAATAGTAATCTTCATTCCAAATTTCGGATAATTCTTTTCTTTTACTTTTATACATATCTTTTCTAAATTTAGTTTCATCGTCTATTTTTGCAATTGCAATCATTATCACAAAATCTAAACCATCTAATTGTTTTTCTTCTACTTTACCTATACCAAACCAAAGTGTACCAATGTTTTTAGATACTAAATATAAATCTAATTGTTCTCCAATATAACCTATATTTTGTAAGTAATTATCTTTCTTTTCAGAATATAAAAGTATGCAATACTCTTGACCTCTTTTGCATGTAGTTGAATCCTTTACTATCTTCATTTTTACTTTAATATCTTCAACTAATGGTTTAAAATCATTAAACTCATTTTCAATATCTTTTAGTTCTTCTTCTGTAATATGTTCGTTTCCAATATTTCTAAATAAATGAAAAGATTTTCTTTTAAAGATCATATCATATAAATTATTATTCATTTAATCACCTCAACAAATTACTATTTTTTCTTTTCTTTATTTTTATTTAGATAAACACTGCCTAAACATAAAAAAGTTGAACCTAAACATAAATGCACAACAGCCATACTATTACTTTTATTTACAAAATCAAATATTGATGCTATATAAAAACATACTGAACTAAAATAATATAATATAGATGGCGTTCTATTAGTTTTATCTTCTTTATTTTTCATACACTACCTCCATAAATTACTATTTATTTTTTTAATTAATTCGATGAATTCGATTGACTTCTATCCACATCATTAGTTATAGCAACTATGATAGTTAAAATAGTATATATATCTTTTTCATCTATTATTTCTATTTGATATTTATCACCGATAGATAAAAATTTTCTATTAACTAAAGCTACCGTTTTTCCATAATTATTAATAATTGTAAAATTCAAGTTAAATGTGCTTCCATCAACTTTATACATATTACTTAATTCATAATCATTTTTAAAAAATTGAAATTTCTTTTTTATCTGATATTTATATTCATCATCAATATATACATTATAATAAGGGGTTAAGTGAAATATTTCTTGTTCAATATATGCAACAACATTACGATCTTTATCATAAATTGTAGTTTTATCTCCTATTGAAAAGACTTTACTTTCTATTTCATAAGCTAATTCATCGCTTTCATTATAAATATAATATCTATCGTGCATCGAAAAAACTTTTTCTTTAACAAATAATTTCATTTTAGACCTCCATTTGACCAATAACTAATTAACCTTCACTTATATTATAACATAAAAAAGAGTAAATCCTTTTTATGATTTACCCTAATCATACGATTTAAAAGGATGTTTTATTTTTTCTTTTATCTTTGATGAAATAAATTGCATAATTACATCATAAATTTCATTTGCTCTATCATTACTAATATTTAATTTAAAAATTAATTCATTTATAACTTTGTCTTTTTTCTTTTTATTAAATATAAAATTTTTTTCTAAAATATCATTAACAATTAAACATTCTTCATAACTTAAATTAGTGTTATCCTGAAGTTCGTTTATAAAACTTTTTTTATTAATTTTCTTCACTGTATATTTTTCCTTTTGAGTCTTTTTGAATTTCATATCCATACTCAAATATATAAGACATACTAAATATAATTAATATTTCTAAAATACCGATTAAACCAAATGAATTTTCTCCACTATTTGTTGAAGTAGATATAACATTAAATAAAATATTTGAAATTGGTGTTATCATTATTAATGCTATCATTAAATATGAAATTTTTTTAATAAATCCTACATTCTCTAATGTAAATGGTGTTAGGTTATTTTTAATATTATTAAATAGTTTTTCAACATAGTTTAATATAATTATCATAATAACTATATCAATGATTAAAAATATCATTGCAGATTCAAAATAACTAATTATTTTAACTTTAGAATTATTAATAAAGAGTTTTATAACTTCATTGTCTGCCAAATCACCATCATATTCTCCGATTATTACACCATGTACCTCTATCTTATTTTCATCTACTATTTTGATACTTTCGGATTTAAAAGTTATTTCATTTTCTTTAACTTCTAAATTACTTACAATATACGGAACAATTAGCATAACTATAATAATAAATGGTATTGCAACTTTTAATACAATAGAACCAATTTTTCCTATTATCGAAATTACATTGCTTAGTGTCTTTACTTCTTTTTGTTTCTTTTCATTAAACTTAACTACATTCATAACAATTTCTTCATCTAATGAAGATATATCTTTCATATTTGGATAAACCAAATCATTCAATTTACAATTAAAAACTTTACATAGTTCAAAAATATTATTCATTTCAGGATATGATTCACCATTCTCCCATTTTGATACTGACTGTCTAGTCACATTCATTTTTTCTGCAAGTTGTTCTTGTGACATTTTTTTACTTTTTCTTATTTTTCTTAAATTATCTCCAAACTTCATTAGACTAACTCCTTCCTAAATTAAGTTTAA
>JAFXHG010000028.1 GCA_017536505.1 Bacilli bacterium | reverse complement strand
TAATACTAGTGATTCTAAAAAAGTATGTGACAATCTAAATATTAAATTTGTTGAATTAGATTATATAGATAAATTTAAAAAAGATGTAATAGATTATTTTATAGAATCATATAAAAAATGTGAAACACCTAATCCATGTGTGATGTGCAACAAAAAGTTAAAGTTTGGTTATTTATATGAATATGCTAAAGAAAATGATATAGATTATATAGCTACAGGACATTATGCTAAAATAGAGTATAGTGATAAGTATAATAGATATGTATTAAAAAAAGCAGAAAATTTAAATAAAGATCAAAGTTATTTTTTATATAGTATAGATAAAAATATATTAGGTAAAATACTATTCCCACTTTCTAATTTTAAATCTAAAGAAGAAATAAGAGAAATAGCTTTAAAAAGCAATTTAAATACAGCTTCTAAATCAGATAGTCAAGATATATGTTTTATACCAGATGGTAATTATAAAAGATTTTTATTAGATAATAATATTAAAGAAAATATAGGAAATATAATTTATAATGAAAAAGTAATAGGTAAACATAATGGATTACATAATTATACAATAGGACAAAGAAAAGGATTAGGTATAGCTCATGAGAATCCTTTATATGTAGTAGGTTTTAACAAAGATAATAATGAATTAATAGTAGGGGAAGAACAAGATTTATATGTTAATAGTTTTAAAGTAAAAGACTATAATTTGCTACTTATTGATGAAATTAAAGAACCTATTAAAGTTATGGTAAAAACAAGGTATAAAAGTATTGAATATCCAGCAACAATAAGTATGGATAATGATTTAATTAATGTTATGTTTGATACTCCACAAAAAGGAGTAACTAAAGGACAATCAGCGGTATTCTATATAGATGATATTGTACTTGGTGGAGGAATAATAATATAAAAAAATTAGTTATTTAATAACTAATTTTTTATTGTTAATATTTTATTTTTAATACATTTTCTAGGGTTTTCCCAGTCATTTTTTCTAACATCTTTTTCGTCAAATACCATAGGATTAACTTCAAAATATTGAATATCTCCATTTTTATCATACCAAATGCTTACAAAGTAATTACACATTAAGTTAGGTATTTCATTTTTCATCATAAATGATGATTGGTCTACATTACATCCACAAAGTAAAGTTAATATATTTCTTATTGAACCAATATATATTTTGTGATAGTGACCTCTTAATGAAATTTTTGGCTTTGTATTTGACGGTATTTGATCTATACCATTTTGAGGTTTAGAAGAAAGGATTCTAGAAGTTCCTCCTCCTGGATGGAATACTTCCATTTTACAATTATCAAAGTAATAAAAAGCCCTATCTTGACCTAAATATTCAAAATCAGGTCTTCTTTTAGCAACTTCTTCACCAAGCACCATTCCATAATTAAATAGGTGAGTTTGATCATGACTTCCAGCTATTGCATGGTATTTAATACCTTTATATTTAGGTAAGTTTTTAACTACATATTCCATTTGACCAGTAGCACCATATAAGAAAACTTCATGAACATGGTTAGGTCTAATTCTAGAATAGTCACCATCTGTTATATCTCCAACGTGGAATACATCAGTAATTCCTCTGTTATAAGCTTCATAAACAGCAGTATTCACCATAGAAGGTTGACACCAAATGCTTCCATAGTGAGTATCTGATATAACAAGAAATTCTTTTTTAGTTAATTCTTCTTTTCTAGGTTTAACCTCATAGTTCTTTCTCTTTTGGAATGTCTTTCTTACAACAAGTTCATTATTTACATCGATTATTTCAATTTCTCTTCCATACTGTTGTAGCATATCTATAATCCCAAATAATTCATTATCAGTAACATTTAATCTGTTTTTTAAATCAGAAAATTTTTCTTCTTTTTTAATAACTTTATATATTTTATCTAGTCTTAAGAAAAGTTCAGATCCTCCAAGTTTTTTATTTGTTATTTCTATAAGTTCATCATCTTGACCATGTTTTATGTTTAATGGTTTGATGGTTAAATAATTTTCTTCACTAGGTAAATAATATAAAGATGCATTTGCATTTAAATTTTTAAGTTTACCAATTTTATTATATGATAATTCTAATTCATAAGAACCCATTGTATTTTGTTGATCTTTCGATTTCATAAGTGGAGTTCTAGCTACACAAGAAGGTATTGTTAAAATTCTTGAATCTCTAAGTCTAGGGAAATCTTGAATAGTTAAAGTTCCACCAAGTAATATTATGTCGTAATCTTCATAGCATGCTAAACTTCTGCTGTATTTTTGAGGAGGGTAAGCAATTGTATAAGCTTCACCATTTTTCTTAAGATTTTCAACTTGTACACTAATATTGTTAAATTTTATATTACAACTTTTAGGACCTAAATAAGTCATATCAGACCTTTTGCTTTCAATATATTTTCCTACATTAAAATCTTTCCAAGTATGATCGGTTTCTCCAGTAATAAATAAAGTTTTAATGCCTTCAACTTTAGGAAAATACTCAATTAAGTGATCTGCCTGAGCAATACCTGTATTAAAAAGTAAACTGTTACCAAACATTTCTTCTTTTCTAGCGGTATATTTACCTTCAAGTAAGTTTCCAGTAATTAAAACATATTTAACTCCATCTTCGGCAAACTTTCTATACATGTCATTTAACTTAGAAATTTGTTCATATTTAGAACCAAATCTCAAATCAGATATAACACCAATTTTAGTTTTTGAATCTAAATCTTCTTCAATTTTATATGTATATTGTTTGGATAGGTCAGGATTATTGTTTATTTTTATTTCTATCTTATCAGATTTTTCATATACTTTAACAATAATCTCTTGTTCTTTTAATTTAGAAATATATCCATATAAAGCAAAATCACTAATTTCTAGTTCTTTACACAAATTTTCTACTGTAGAACCTTTTACTAATACTTCTTTTAAATAAGCCAATATTTCTTTTTCAGTTTTCTTTTCCATAATTTACCTCCTAAAAATAATAAAAAGAGGGCGTAAATATATTACATGCTCTCTTTATTTGACAAATATAGTGTGTTGAATAAATTTATAAATCTATTTTTCATACAACCACTCCCTGTACCCTATACTATACAAATTATAACACTCCTAAAAAATATAAACAAGTCTTTTTTTGATTTTTTTTCATAATCTTTATTAGAGGTGAATTATGAAAAAATTTTTAATATGTTTTGTTTGTTTATTTATAATGATTCCTTTTGTTAAAGCAGAAGAAAGTAATGTACTTGCTAAGAATGCGAAAAGTGCTATTTTAATTGAAGAAAGTACAGGAGAAATACTTTATGAATTTAATTCTCATGAAAAACAAGCACCTGCTTCTATGACAAAGATGATGAGTTTATTACTTATTATGGAAGCAATAGAAAATAAAGTAATAAGTTTAGATCAAATGATTACTGTATCAAGCAATGCATCTGGGATGGGAGGAAGTCAAATACTTCTTGAAACAGGGGAGAAGATGAGTGTAGATGATTTATTAAAAGGAATTGCTATAGCTTCAGGTAATGATGCTGTAGTCGCACTTGCAGAAGCAATAGCTGGAACAGAAGAAAATTTTGTTAAAATGATGAATGATAAATTAGTTAAATTAGGACTTAAAGATAGTAACTTTAAAAACTGTCATGGATTAGATGAAGAAGGTCATTATTCAAGTGCTTATGATATGGCATATATCGCTAAGGAATTGGTTAAGCATGAGAAGATATTAGAATATTCTAGTATTTATGAAGCTTATTTAAGAGAAGGTACAGATAAAAAAATATGGTTAGTTAATACTAATAAACTTGTAAGATTTAAAGAGGGTGTAGATGGTTTAAAAACTGGATACACTGAAGGGGCAGGATTTTGTTTAACTGCAACTATGAAACAAAATAATATGAGGGTAATTGCTACAGTAATGGGTGAACCTGATAGCCAAACACGTAATAATGAAGTATCTTCTATGTTAGATTATGCATTTGCTCAAGTAGGTTTAAAAAAAGTATTATCAAAAAATAGTGTAGTAGAAAAAATAACTTTATCTAAATCTAAATTAGATGAAGTAGAAATAGTACCTATAGAAGATGTAAATGTTTTATATAAAAAAGTAGAAGGTGAAATAACTCCAACATATGAAATAAAACTAGATGAAATAAATACACCTTTAAAAAAAGGTGATATAGTAGGAAGACTATATGTAATGAATAATGATGATGTTATAAACGAAATAGATTTAACAGTGAAAAAAGATGTAGATAAGTGTAACTTATTTGAATTATATTGGAAATATTTAAAAAACATATTAGGTGGTAATATAAAATTTTAATAAGTTAACCAAAAACAGTTGACAAAAAATATTTTTAATGTTATCATTTGGCTGAATTTAAAGAGAAAGGAGTGAAAATATGAAGAAGTTTAAATTTAATGTTTTTAATAATAATATGGTAGTTAGATATAAAAGAGTGGGGAAACTTCTTTGTTTTTTCACATACTAAAATATAAAATTTTAACTACTATATTTAGTAGTTTTTTTGTGCAAGGAGGTTAATATGAAAAGTTTAAAAGAATTTAAACCTCTAATAAAATTAATAGGTGAAGATAAAAATAAACTTATTTTAGCAAGTATACTAATTTTTGTATCGGGTATTGCTGAAATATTTACTGGATATTTAAATGGTGCAGCTGTTGAATCAATTACTAATTTACAAATAAAATCAGCTTTAATATATCTTGGTATATACTTTTTAATAGAATTAACTTTAGATGGTAGTGTACTTCATTTTGCTAATTCTATCCTTTATAAAATAGAAAGTGCATTAACTCGTAAGTTAGGATTTTTTACATATAAAAAAGCACTAGATTTACCTGCAGTAGCATTTGAACAAAAATCATCTGGTGAAATTATTAATAGAATTACTAATGATGCAGATACTTTGTCATTCGCTTTTGGAAGACTTTTAAATATGGTATCATCTTTAGTAGCTTCATTAATAATAATTGTTTATGTATTTATAAATTCTTGGATTATAGGTATTGAAATATTAATATTATTAAGTTTATTACTTTTAGTAGTAAAAAAATATAATCCTAAATTAAAAGAAATACACAAAGAAAGAAAAACAGAACAAGATAAGTTTACATCTTTGGTTACTGAATCAATTAGAGGTATAAGAGAAATAAAAACATTAGGAATAAAAACAAGTTTAATTAATGATATGAAAAATATTATAAAAATTATATACAAAAAATCAGAAAAAGAAATAGATATTCAAAAAGAGTTTAATATTATTATAAGATTTTTAAAGTCAGTATTAGAAGTAGGAGTATTTGTTACATGTGTAATACTATTATACTTTAATCAAATATCATTAACTTTCTTTATTGCTATGACATATTACATATATAGATATATGTGGTTAATAGAAAATATAAATGATTTAACACAAACTTATCAAAAAGTAGTAGTTTCTATAACAAGAGTTAATGAAATATTAGAAAATAAATTATATCAAGATGAAAATTTTGGTAATAATAAAATTTCTAATGTAAAAGGGGTTATAGAATTTAAAGATGTAATATTTTCTTATCCAGAAGAAGATGTTACGCTTAATAAATTTAATTTAAAAATTGAACCAAATAAAAAGATAGCAATAATAGGAAAATCAGGACAAGGAAAATCAACTTTATTTAATTTAATTACTAGAATATTTGATACAAATGAAGGAGAAATATTATTAGATAATATTAATATTAAAGATTTAAGTGAAGAAGAACTTAGAAAAAATATTTCTATTATTAGACAAGAACCATTTATATTTAATAAAACAATAAAAGAAAATTTTAGATTAATAGATAATACCTTAACTCTCAAAGAAATAAGAAAATATTCTAAAATGGCTTATATAGATGATTATATTATGTCATTACCTAATAAGTATGATACTATTTTAGGAGAAGGTGGGGTTAATTTATCAGGTGGACAAAAACAAAGATTGTCAATCGCAAGAACTCTATCAAAGAAAAGCAAAGTCATACTTTTTGATGAAGCGACAAGTGCTTTAGATAATGAGTCACAAGAATATATCAAGAGAGCTATTGATAATTTAGTTAAAGATCATACAGTAGTAATAGTAGCTCATAGATTATCTACAATAATGGATGCAGATATTATACATGTAGTAGACAAAGGTAAAATAGTTGCATCTGGAAACCATAAAGAATTATTAAAAACAAATAAAATTTATAAAAATTTATATGAAACAGAATCTTTAAATTCATAAGATAGCTTAGGCTATCTTTTTTTTTATAGAAAAGAAGCTATAATAAACAAATAGGTTATATTGTGAAAAATATGGGAGAAAAAAATCAAATAAAAAAATATATTAGTAAATAGAAATATTTACTTTTTTTTATATGAATGATATAATTTTTATTAGAATAAGGAGGTATAAAATGAGAGAAGTGTATATATTTGGCCATAAGAAACCTGACACAGATTCAGTAACTTCAGCTATAGCCTTGTCTTATTTAAAAAATCAAATAGGTATAAAATCTAAACCTATGATATTAGGTCATGTAAATAAAGAAACAGAATTTGTATTAAAATATTTTGGTATAGAAAAACCAGAATATTTAGATGATGTAAAATTACAAATAAAAGATTTAAATTATTATAAAGACTGTTACGTAAATGAATTTGATTCTATAAGTAAAACATATAACTATATGAGTGATAGAAATATAACAGGTGTACCTATTGTAGACAACAATAGAAAATTTATAGGTCTTTTAACATCTAAAATGATAGGTTCTGAATTAATAAATGGTAATTTTACTAAATTAAATACATCTTATAATAATATTTTGGAAGTTCTTAAGGCAGAAGAAATATTAAAATTTGATGAAGAGATAAAGGGTAATATAGTAGCAGCTTCTTTTAGAAGTACAACAATATTAAATACAATAGAATTTAGAAAAGATACTATAATGATAATAGGTGATAGACATAGTATAATAGAAGCAGCTGTAAAAAGCTCAATAAAATTACTTATAATAGTTGGTAATCTTGAAATAAAGGAAGAACATTTATCTATAGCTAGAGAAAACAAAGTAAATATAATAAGAACTCATTATGATACTTTCCATACTGCTAAATTAATAGGATTATCTAATTATGTTAAAAATTTACTTACTGATACAAGAACTATTAGTTTTAATGAAAATGATTATTATGATGAATTTAAAGATAAAAGTATAAAACTAGGTCATAACAACTATCCTGTAATAAATGATAATGGTATTTGTTTAGGACTTATAAGAATAACTGATATAAATAAAATGAATAAAAAACAAGTAATACTTGTAGATCACAATGAATCAGTACAAAGTGTTGATGGTTTAGATGAGGCTGAAATTTTAGAAATAATAGATCATCACAATATAAGTTCCTTAACAACTAATATGCCTATTAATTTTAGAAATATGACAGTTGGTAGTACTAATACAATAATCTATTCTATATACAATGAAAGTAATATAAGTATTCCAGAGAATATAGCAGGAATTATGTTAAGTGGTATAATTTCTGATACTTTAAAATTTACTAGTCCAACAACTACAGAATATGATAAATATGTAGCATATAGACTTGCCGATATAGCACATATAAATATTGATGAATATTCTAATAAAATGTTTAAAGCAGGAACAAATTTAAAAGGTAAAACTATAGAAGAAATAATACAAGGTGATATGAAAATATATGAAGCAAATAATAAAAAAATAGTTATATCACAAGTAATTTCTTTAAATCCAGAAGATATATTAAATAGAAAAGAAGAATTTATTAAAACTTTAAATGATATGAAAAATAATAGAGGTTATGATATTGTTTTGATGTGTGTTACTGATATTATAAAAGATGGATCTTATATTTTCTTTAATGATTTAAGTAAAGAAGATGTTGCTAATGCATTTGGATTTGAAGAAATAGAACAAGGGTATTTTTTCTCAAAATGTTTATCTAGAAAAAAACAATTAGTACCTTTAATTATGAGTGTAATAAAATAGTGTTTTAGCACTATTTTTTTCTATAATTAATTGATTATAAAATGTTTATGTGATAAAATTGTTATAGAATGAGGGTGTAGTATGGAAATATATGTACCAGATATTTATCAAGAAAATATATATAAAATAAATTATAAAACTTTATCGTCTAGAGGAATAAAATGCTTACTATTTGATTTAGATAATACCCTAGTATTAATTAGGGAATCATTACCAGGAGAAGAATGTAAAAAGTTGTTTAGTGATTTAAAGAAAAAAGGATTTAAAATACTTATAACCTCTAATAGTATTAAAGCACGTGTTAAACCAATCGCAGAAGAATTAAAAGTAGATTATATATCAAGTTGTAAGAAGCCAAATATAGATAAGATAAATGAATATATTAAAAATAGTAAATTTGGATTAGATGAAATAGCTATAATAGGGGACTCTATGATGGATGATGTTGTTTGTGGTAATACCATTGGAATTACTACAGTTCTTTTAGATCAAATGAGTAGAATGGAATTTCCTATTGCTAAAATAAAGAGAATAAAAGAAAAAAGAATACAAAAAAAATTAAGAGATAAAAATTTATTTACTAAAGGAAGATATTATGTCTAAATGTATAGGATGTGGAGTTAATTTACAAACTACTAATAAAGAAGAATTAGGATATACTATAAATTTAGATAATTCTCTTTGTGAGAGATGTTTTAGAATTAGAAATTATAATGATTATAAATTTGTTATAAAAGATAATAATGATTATATAAATATTCTAAAAGATATAAGTAAAACAAATGATTTAGTTGTACTTGTAGTAGATTTGTTTAATATAAGTAAGCATTTAGAAGATATATCTAAATACATAAATAATAATATTTTACTTGTATTAACTAAAAGAGATATATTACCTAAATCTTGTTATGATGAAAAGTTTAAGGAATATTTTAAAAATTATGATTTAAACATAATAGATACAGTAGTTATAAGTAGTAATAAAAATTATAATTTGGATATTCTTTATAATAAAATAAACGAATATAAAACTAGTAATAAAGTATATGTAGTAGGATTTACTAATTCTGGTAAGAGTACGCTTATAAATAAAATAATTTATAATTATTCAAATGAAAATACAGTTATTACTACTAGTAATTTACCTTCTACTACAATAGATTCTATAGAAGTTAAAGTAAATGATGATTTGATTTTAGTAGATACTCCAGGGTTACTTGATAATGGAGATATTATAAATTATATAGATGGTAAAACATTAAAGAGGATTATACCTAATAAAGAGATAAAACCTATTACATATCAAATAAAAGATAAACAAACTATAATAATAGAAGATTTAGTTAGGATAGATTTATTTGATATGAATAGTATGACTATTTATATGGCTAATAATTTAAATATAAAAAGGATATATAAAAATACAGAAGAATTGAAAGAATTAAAAGAAAATGTATTATATATAGAAGATGATTCAGATATAGTAATACAAGGGTTGGGATTTATAAAATTTACACATAAATCAAAAGTAATTATTTATACTAAAGATAATGTGTCAGTTTATACAAGAAAAAATTTAATATAGGGTGATAATATGAAAAATAAAAAAGAAAAAAGTAATAGTTTATTTATTATAATTTTATTTGCTATAATAATAATTACAGTACTATTTTTTCCAAAAATACATGAATTTATAGAAAAACAAAATTTACCAAAAGTAGGAACTAGTGAAAAAATAGATAATAAAGAAGAAACCGTAGTTAATGAAGAAATGTTAGAAAATTTGCACTATCCAATAATGAGAAATAGTATATATGATTCTAATACTTATTATAGTTTAGATAAATTTACTATTAATGATATGTCTAATAATGATATATTATATAATGCATTTATGGATATGTATGAAGGAAATATCACTAATTCTAATATAAAAGGAAGTTGTACTAACATTTCAAAACAATTTAATAGAGATTATATTGAACTTAGAATAAAAAATATATTAGGTAAAAATATAAATTATACATTAGGTGAATTTTATGTGCCTGAGGATTCTAATAGTAATTATAAAGGTACTTGGTCTTATGATAGTATTAATGCTAGATTTATTTATAATGGTTTATGTACTTCTAAAGCAAACAATACTAAGTATTATAATTTAGAAGAATTTATAAAAGCACAATACGAAAACAATGATGTAGTAGTTTATTATTATGTTGGGTTTGCTAAAGTTGTAGATAATAATTATGTAATATATAAAGATGCAAATATGACAACTGAATTATCAAGTGGAATATTTACTTCTGTTGAAGACTTAAATAAGTCATTTAAATCTATAAGTAAAGAAAAGAAGAAAATATATAAATATACATTTAAAAATACATTATGTAGTTATGATGAATATTGTTTATATGAAGGAAAATGGGTAAATGAACTTTAATACAGATGGATTTAATGAAAGAACAAATTATATTCATAATTCTAATGATATGAATAGATTAAAGAAAAATGGTCCAAGTAATTTTGATAATTCATTCGCTCAGATGAGAGCAGAAGAAAGAAAAAATTTAGTCGAAACTACGAATCAAGACACAATAATAGTAACAGAAGAGGTTAGAGGTAATAAGGATAAATTTCTACTTAGAAATAATAATATAAATCAAGCAAATTCAAAACCTACAATGAATAACCCTGTAAGAAATGCATTAGATAGAAATATGTTTAAAAGATAGTTTAACTATCTTTTTATTTACAAAGTTTTACATAAAAATAAATAATTAAAATAAATATAATTGACAAAAAAAACTAATATTTTGTATACTTGTATATAGAATATAGGAGGAAAAAATATGTATGGAAAAATAAGAAAAAAACAAATGACAATGTTTATAATAGCAATAGTAGGAGTATTTGCAATATCAATAGGGTTTGCAGCATTCTCAAGTACATTAAGAATAAGTTCACAAGCATCAGTAAATCCAGATGCAAATACATTTGGAGTAGTATTTTCATCAGATGAAAATAGTTTAAAAACAGATGCAGTAGCAGCAAATCCATCAAATTTAGGAGATCCAGCAACAATAGATAATTCATCAAATCCAACAATAAGTGGATTAAATGCTAAGTTTACAGCACCAAATCAAAGTGTAACATATACATTCTATGCAAGAAATACAGGAGAGTTTTTAGCATACCTAAACTATATAACATTTACAAATGTAGATGGAGCAAGTAGTAATAAAGTATGTACAGCTAGTGATGGAACAAGCCAAGCATTAGTAGATCAAGCATGTAATGGAATAAGTATGAGTGTAAAAGTAGGAACTTTAGATCCAGTAACAACAAGTCAAAGTTCAATACAAAATCATACTTTAGCAACAAATACAAGTGAAGTAGTAACAGTAACAATAAGTTATGCAGAAAATGCAGCATTGGCAGATGGAGCATTTAATGTATCATTCGGAGATGTAAGTTTAATCTATTCATCAATAAATGATTATGTTGTTGAAGGCCCAAAAGGACCAATATGTAAACCAGTAGAAGTAGCAACTACAGGAAATGTACCAGCAGGAAATTATGCAGCAGGAGATGAATATGTTTGCGATGTTAATGATATGGATTCTTATAACTTTGTAGTAGTAAATTCAACAGATACTACAGTTAGTTTAGTAATGACAACAACACTTGCTGAAACTCCTTATATTACAAATGAACAATATTCAGAACTAGGTGGAGAAGATTTGTCAAACGATGAAGCATATTGTCAATATAATAATATTTGTGCAACAGATGTATTTGGACCAATTACAGCATTAAGCTTAACTAGTGATTGGGATAACATTGAAAATATTAGTATGCCATTATCCGATGATGTAATTCCATCAGAGTGCTATGAAAACTGTACAGTAAGTTGGGCTTTAAATTTACCTCCTATGTGGGTAAATGAATCAATTGGTTCTTATGAGGTATTATATAGTATACCTCATCCTGAACAAAATCACATTTATTCCGAATCAAGGGCAGTTACTGAAACACTGGGTTTTTCTCCTAAGATTACAATTTCAAAAGATCAAATAGGTTAAAATAATAATCATAAAAAATCGTTAAAATAAACGATTTTTTTATTTGTATAAATTTATGTAAAATATTTATTTTTTTATAAAAAAGTATTTACAAGTTATCATAAAAGGGGTATAATGGTGGTACAAGGTGACAAAAAGTGGTAGAAGGTGGTTGATAACTATGTTTATGGGGGAATATCATCACAGTATAGATGCTAAAGGAAGAATTATTGTTCCATCTAAAGTTCGTGATGATTTAGGTGAAAATTTTATAGTTACTCGTGGCCTTGATGGATGTTTGTTTTTATATCCTAAAAATGAATGGGATAAAATAATATCTAAATACAAAGAGTTACCTGATACAAAAGATAAAAGACAATTTATGAGAATATTTTTATCTGGCGCTACTATATGTGAATATGATAAACAAGGTAGAATCAATATTCCAAATCCTTTGATTGAGTTTGCTAAATTAGAAAAAGATTGCATTATCATTGGTGTAGATGAAAGATTAGAAATTTGGAGTAAAGAAAGATGGGAAGGATTTATTGCTAATAATGAAGAAAACTTATCAGATATAGCAGATAATCTTTTTACAAATAATTATTATGGATAATAAACATATATCAGTTTTATTAAATGAATGTATAGAAAATTTAAATTTAAAAGATGATAGTGTAATAGTTGATTGTACTTTAGGTTATGCAGGACATAGTAGTGAAATTTTAAAAAGAATAAATAAGGGGTTTTTATTCGCCTTTGATCAAGATGATGAAGCTATTTTATCAAGTACAGAAAGACTTAATAAAATAGGTAATAATTATGAAATTATTAAAAGTAATTTTGTAAATATAAAAAGTGAATTAGAAAAAAGAAATACAAGTAAAGTAGATGGAATACTTTATGATCTAGGAGTATCTAGTCCACAATTAGATGAAGATTATAGAGGTTTTAGTTTTCATCAAGATGCTAGACTTGATATGAGAATGGATACATCTCAAAAATTGGATGCATATGAGGTTGTTAATAATTATAGTTATGAAGAATTAGTTAATATATTTTATAAATATGGTGAAGAGAAGTATGCATCAAGTATAGCAAAAGGAATAATTAGTTCTAGACCAATTACTACTACTTTAGAATTAGTAGAAGTAATAAAGAATAATGTTCCTGAAAAATATAAAAGGGATAAACATCCTGCTAGAAAAGTTTTTCAAGCTATAAGAATAGAAGTTAATGATGAATTAAATGTATTTGAAAAAAGTTTAAAAGATTCATTAGATCTACTTAACATAGGTGGAAGAATATGTGTAATAACATTCCATTCACTTGAAGATAAAATATGTAAAAATATATTTAATAGTGTTAGTAAGGTAGATGATGCTTTAAAACATTTACCTGTAATACCAAAAGAATATTTACCTAAGTTTAGAGTTATAAAAACTATAGACCCAAGTAAAAACGAATTAGAAGAAAATAGTAGAGCAAGAAGTGCTAAACTTAGAATAATAGAAAGAATTGGTTGATAATATGAAAAAGAGTACTAGAAAAGTTGTAAGATTAACACAAGGAGAAAAAATGTTATATACATTAGGTGTTTTTTGTGCTGTTTTAACTGTTTTTATAAAAGTTTTTTCTAGTGCTAGTATAAGTAATCTTAAAATGGATATTGAAAAAATGTCATATAAAATAGATAGCCAAGAAAAGAAAAATCAAAGTTTAGTAATGCAAGTAAATGAACTTACTTCTTATGAAAATTTAAGTAATGTTTTAAAAGATATGGGGCTTGCTTACAATAATGAAAATATAATAGTTGTAAAATAACATATAAGATAAAACTTATATGTTTTTAATTTACTTATAAAAATTTAAATGATATAATGTATATATAATAGATAAAGGAGGTAAGATATGAATAATAAAGTTAAACAAAAATGGAATGCACCTATTATTTGTTTTATTGCCTTTTTTATTGTTATGTTAATTTTATTTATACAGT
The DNA here is from genome assembly GCA_017536505.1 of Bacilli bacterium. Taxonomy (GTDB): domain Bacteria; phylum Bacillota_I; class Bacilli_A; order RF39; family UBA660; genus UMGS1613. The sequence goes on along the minus strand of JAFXHG010000028.1, from coordinate 21,962 downwards.
TTTGTTATTTGTCTTTATCTAAAAAAGTATATGGTATTGATATGAAAGAATTTGCTTCTAATAGAAATACAGTAACAGATATATTAACTGCTGAAAGAGGTACTATTTATGATATAGAAGGTAATGCTCTCGCACAAAACATTTCTTCATATACACTAATTGCATATTTAGATTCTTCAAGAACAACTGATGAATCTGATCCTCAACACGTACAAGATAAAGAGTATACTGCTACTAAGTTATCTAAGATACTTGGTGAAGAAAATTATGATTATATACTTGAAAGATTAAATAAAAAAGCTAAACAAGTAGAATTTGGTAATGTAGGTAAAAATTTAACTGAGCTTACTAAACTAGCAATTGAAGAATTAGATTTGCCTGGAATAGGTTTTACTGAAACAGTAAAAAGATATTATCCAAATGGGGATTTTGCTTCTTACATAGTAGGGTATGCCAAACAATATACTAGAATAAATATAAAATTAGGTGAAGAATACGATTTATATAATTATTATCAAAATTTCTTTGATAATTATGAAGGTATTACTATTGAATGTTTGAATGATAAAATTGTAAATATTAGTAATACAACTGTAAAGGGTTTAAAAAAAGGAACAAGTATTGTACTAATTAAAACTTATGGAGAAACACTTGCTAATATAGTTATTAATGTTACTGATTATGATGCTTTTAATACTATGGATAATACAATAGTAGGAGAATTAGGTATTGAAAGTAATTATGAAGATGAGTTACAAGGAATAGATGGATATATAAAGTATCAACAAGATAAATACGGTTATAAAATACCAGATACTCCAGAAGAAAAAATAGATTCTCAAAATGGTTATGATATTTATTTGACAATTGATTCTAATATACAAAGATTTGCTGAAAGTGCGGTTAATGACGTAGAAGATGAATACGATCCTAAATGGACTATGGTAGCTGTAATGGATGCTAAAGATGGTTCAATATTAGCTAGTGCTACTAGTCCATCTTATAATCCTAATAGTTTACCAAGTGATATGAGTTATCAAAATCCTTTAGTATCATATACATATGAACCTGGAAGTGTTATGAAAATATATACATATATGTGTGCACTTGAAACAGGCAAATATGATGGTACTAAAACTTATTTAAGTGGTACTTATGAATTTGAGGATGGATATAAAATTGGTGACTGGGATAAAAAAGGATGGGGATATCTAAATTACGATTCTGGTTTTAGTTATTCATCCAATGTAGCTATTATAAATATAATTAAAGATTATTTATCTAAAGAAAGTTTAAAAAAATGTTTAGAAAGTTATGGATTTAATAGTAAGACAGGAATAGAACTTTCTAATGAGGAAAAAGGTAATATAAGTTATAAATATGAAACTGAATTAATGTCTGCTGGATTTGGACAAGGTATTTCTACTACTGCAATACAACAATTACAAGCACTTACTATAGTTGCTAATGATGGGGTTATGATTAAGCCACATATAATAAATAAGATAGTAAATAAAGAAACAAATAAAGAAATAGTTACTGAAATAGAAAAAAGTGAAAAGTTAGTAAGTGATAAAACTATATCTAAAATAAAAGATTTAATGGAAAGTGTTATACAACCGGAAAGTCCTACTGGAAGCAAATATTATATAGAAGGTTACGAAATAATTGGGAAAACAGGAACTGCTCAAATATATGAAAATGGGGGATATTTAACTGGGGATAATGATTATATAGTGTCAATTGGACTTATGTATCCTAAGGAAGATCCAGAAATTATTATATATGCAGCTGCTAAACAACCAGATCATAATGCAAATTTAGCGTTGCCTAATACAATTAGAGAATTAATACAAAATATTTCTAAATATAAAAAAATATATAGTGATACCGATACTAATATTAATGATATTTCGCATGAATTATCTACATATAAAAACAAAAATGTATCAAGTGTAAAAGAAGAACTAAAAGAAAATAATTTGGAAGTAGTTATAATTGGTAATGGTGATAAAATAATAAATCAGTATCCATCTAAGGGTACTACTGTAATATCTGGTGATAAAGTTTTCTTGATTACAAATGATAATAATTATACTATGCCAAATATTAGTAATTGGTCTAGATATGATGTTATTAAATTTTGTGAATTTGTAGATATAGAATATTCGTTTGATGGATATGGATATGTAGCTAGTCAAAGTATTAAAGCAGGTACTAAATTAGATAAAGATATTAAATTAGAAGTATTGCTTGGAAATGTAAAACCAAACTAAAATTTTAATATTAATCTTGTATATTATTATATACAAGATTTTTAATGTATTTTTATTTTTTTTTATAATGTGATATAATATTGATATGTCCTATATAACGATATTATATAAAACATATTATATTTAGGTGGTAGAATTTATGAATAAAGCATATCCTTATTATAAACATAAAGATATAAATGATTTTAATGAATTGTTAGAATTTAATTTAGATAAAAAAGATGAAATTGCATTTTTTTATAAAGATGAAAGTAGAAATATAGTATATAAAACTTATTATGATTTCTATAATGATGTAAACTGTTTAAAAAAATATATTGGAAATAAGTATAAAAACAAACATATTGCTATTGTTGGAGAAAACTCTTATAATTGGTTAACAATTTTCTTTGCAATTGTATTAAGTAATAATATTGCAGTAATAATAGATAAAGATTTATCAGAAGATGATATGAATGCATTATTGAAGAAGAGTAATACAAATATAATTTTTTATTCAAAAGGTTATTGTGAGTTTTTAGGTAAGCAAAAAAAATATGCTAAATATGAAATTGAAAACATAGCAAACTATATTAACAAAGGAAAAATAAGTAAAGAAATTAAGGTTAAATTAAAAAACAATAAACCTGCAGTAATGTTTTTTACATCTGGAACAACAGGTGCTAATAAAGGTGTTTTGTTAAGTCAAAGAAATATAACTTATGATATAGTAGCAGCTTGTAGTCTTTTTAAATCTGATGGTGGAAATGTTTTTTCTGTATTACCATTTAATCATTCGTTTGGTTTAGTTATTTCAGCTTTAACACCATTTTATTATGGAAGGCCTATATTTTTGTGTAGTAGTTTAAAAAATGTCTTAGCTGATATAAAAACAGCTAAACCATCAACTATGTTTTTGGTTCCGATATTTATAGAGACATTTTATAGACAAATTTGGCATAAAGCTAGAAAACAAAAAAAAGATAAAGGGTTAAAATTGCTTATTAAAGTAAATAAAGGTATTTCTAAACTAGGTATAGATGTTCGAAATAAATTATTTAAGTCAATCATTAATGAATTTGGTGGAGAATTAAAATATATAATTTGTGGTGGAGCATACTTAGATAAAAAATATATACAATGGTTTAGAAATATAGGTATAGAAATATTAAATGGTTATGGGATTACTGAATGTTCCCCAGTAGTATCTGTTAATAGAAATCAACATTATCGAGATGGTAGTGTTGGACAACTTATAAAAGGTTGTAAGGCAAAAATAAAAGATGGAGAAATTTTAGTTAAAGGCGAAAATGTAATGCTTGGTTATTATAAAGATAAAAAATCAACTAATGAAGTTTTAAAAGATGGTTGGTTTCATACCGGAGACTTAGGGTATATAGATGAAGAAAATTTCTTATTTATAACAGGTCGTAAGAAAAATTTAATAATTTTAAGCAATGGAGAAAATGTTTTACCTGAAGAAATAGAGGCTAAACTATGTTCTGATAAAGCAGTTAGAGAAGTAGTTGTTTATGAACAAGATAATAAGATAATAGCTGCTATATATCCTAATGATGATTATATGGGAGATAATAAATATTTCAATAGTTTAATATACAAATATAATAGAACTGTACCAAAAAATCATCAAGTAGCAATGGTTAGACTCAGAACTACTGAATTTATAAAAAATAATAATAAGAAAATTCTAAGAAATAAAGTAATGGAGGAATATAAAAATGGATAATAAAAATTTAGAAAAACAAGTAATAGAATTAATCGCTAGTGTAGCAGAAGTACCTGCTAAAAGTATTAGTTTAAATTCTAATTTAATATTGGATGTAGGTTTAGAATCATTGGATGTAGTTACACTTATTTCAAGATTTGAAGAAGAATTTGAAATGACTATACCAGATAAAGATATAAAAGAATTACAAACTGTAGAAGATATAGTTAATTATATAAAAAGTCATGAATAATTTATATATTAAACATAATATTTCTTCATTGGAATTAATAGAGATGATTGCTAAGGATAATTATTTATGTAATTATGAAATAGTTAAAAATAAATATGGTAAACCATATTTCAAAAATAGTGATATATATTTTAACATTAGTAATTCAAGTGATTTGAGTGTTGCTATAGTGTCTAATGATGAAGTAGGTATTGATATACAAAAAATAAAAGATAAATATGAAGATTCTCTAGTTAATAAAGTACTTACACAAAATGAGAAAAATTTTTATAAAAACTCTTCTAATAAAGAAAAAGATTTTACTAAAATTTGGGTAATGAAAGAAAGTTATTTAAAAATGCTAGGTATTGGATTAGAATATGGCTTAAAGAATATTGATACAATAGAAAATAAAAATAAATTTACAATAATAGAGTATGAAAATTATTATATTTCTATTTGCTATAAAAAAGATTTTTAGAAGTATAAATATATTTCATTTGGGAGGAGAAGTAATTAATGAATAAGAGAATCATACCAATATTTTTTACAATAGATAATAATTTTGCACCTTTTTTAAGTGTAGCAATTAAATCATTACTTGATAATGCTAGTACTGAATATTTTTATAATATTCATGTAGTACATAAAGGTATAAGTGATGAAAACAAAGAAAAAATATTAACACTGCAAAGCGAAAATAGCAAAATAATATTTAATGAAATGAATAAAAGTTTAGAATGTATAACTGATAAAATGTCTAATAGATTAAGAGCGGATTATTTTACTTTGACTATTTTCTTTAGAATTTTTATTCCAGAGATGTTTAAGGAATATGATAAAGCACTTTACTTAGATAGTGATATATGTGTAAATGGAGATGTTTCAGAGTTATATAATATTGATTTAGAAAATAATTTATTAGGTGGTTGTGTTGAAAAATCAAGTTTTGAAACTCCACAAATAGCCAATTATTTTACTAATGGAGTTGGTGTTGATTACCACGACTATATTAATTCAGGAATATTAATTTTAAATATGAAAGAATTAAGAAATGTTAAGATAGATGAAAAATTCTTATATTTATTTAATAAATATCAATTTGAAAACTGTGATCCGGATCAAGCTTATATAAATGCTATGTGTAAAGGGAAAATCAAGTATCTTGATGGCACTTGGAATAAATCACCTGTTGATAATGAAATAGTTGAAAATCCTAAGATAGTTCATTATAGTTTATTTTTAAAACCTTGGCATTATGATAATGTAAGATATGAAAAATATTTTTGGGATTATGCAAGTAAAACACCATTTTACGATGAAATAAAAACAATAAAAGAAAATTGGAGTGAAGAAGATAAGAAAAAGGATGATAGGCATTTTAATAAGTTATTAGAAAGATGTGATGAAATAGTCGCATTACCTGTAACTTTTAAAACAGTTTTTGAATCTGGGAAAGAAAGTAGGATATAATTTATGATAATAGGTGGTAGTAAAAAAGAGGTTATTGAGAATATCAAAAAAAATATAGAAGAAGAAAATTTTAATAATAAAGTTGAAATAGGTGATCCTAATTTAAGTGAAGAGGAAATAGATGCCTTAATAAATTCTTTTTATAAAAATAGAAAAAATGTATTTAGTTTCTTTTTCAAAAACAAAATTGCTAATATGATAGTAGATTATACTGGTAAACAAATATATAAAGATATTGAAATTAAAGGATTTGAAAATTTAAAAGATTTAGATTTAAGTAAGGGAGCAATAATTACTTGTAATCATTTTAATCCCTTAGATTCTTATAATTTAAGAAAAGTTGTAAAAAAATTAAAAAAGAAATTATATATAGTTGTACAAGCTACTAATCTAGCTTTACCAAAACATTTAGGATTCTTAATGAATAATTTAAATACACTACCTTTAAAAAATAGTCCAAATTATATTATAAATACTTTAAAACCTAAAATGAAGAAAGTATTAGAAAAAGGTAATATAATTTTGATATATCCAGAAGAAGAAATGTGGTTTAATTATCGTAAACCAAGACCAACAAGAAGAGGAGCTTATCAATTTGCTTCTGAATTTAAGGTTCCTGTTATTTCTTGTTTTGTAGAAATAAAAGATACTGATATTTCTGATAATGAAGAGTTTAATCAAGTAAAATATGTTGTACACGTTTTAAAACCACTTTTACCAGATAATGATAAAAGTGATAGACAAAATAGTATTGAATTATCACGTTTAGATTATGAGCAAAAAAAAGTTTCTTACGAAGAAGCATATAAAATCAAATTAGACTATAAATTTTCCTATGATGATATTGCTGGTTGGAAAAAAGACTAGTCTTTTTTTTATAATGAAAATGAATATCAAAAGTAAAAAATCATAATTTGATTTTTACTTTTTTTAATGATATAATAACCCACAAATCAGGGGTGATTTGATATGAAAATAATATCATTATCAAAAAAGAAATTCCAAGAATTAAAAGAATTAAAATTATCTAGAGAAATACATAATACAGAAGCAAAAATTTTTGATTTTGATTATAGAGGGAATAAGAAAATATTAAAAACTTTATATACATTAAATGGACATACATTTGCTAATAAATTATATACTTTAGAAATGCTTGATAGTAATAAAGAATATTTGCCTAGTAATTTTTATATACCAGATTATTTATGTACTGTAGATTCTAAAGTAATAGGTTTTACTGTTCCAAAAATAGAAGGAATAAATTTAACAGATATTTTAAAATCAAAACAAATAGATTATAAAGAACAAATATATTATTTAAAAAAAATAGGTGAAATATTAATTCAGTTGCACAATATTAGAAAATATACTAATTTAAAGGATATTTATATTAATGATTTACACGATTCTAATTTTATAGTAGATAATAATAACCGAGAATTAAAAGTAATTGATTTAGATAGTTGTAAAATATGTTCAAATGAACCATTTCCTGCTGATTTTTAACTGAAAAATCTATTATAAAGGGAATAGATAAATATAAAATAAATGAAGATAATCATAGTGATGGATATATAGTTCCAAATTCAGATTCTGATTTATATTGTTATTCTATGATTATATTAAATTATTTATATGGAGATAAAATAAATAGAATTTCATTAGAAGAATTTTATGAATATTTAAATTATTTAGAGTTTATAGGAGTTAATAAAGATTTAATAACTATTTTTAGTAAATTATTTGTTACAAACTGTAAAAATGAAAATCCATTAAATTATTTAGATTCATTAAGTTTTGAACAAATATGTAGATCTAAAAAATTGGTGTATGATATAGTAAAAAAATAGTATTACTACTATTTTTTTATTTGTTTTAATATAATTAACTGGTGATAATATGTTTTTTAAAGATATACATACACGTATAAAAATAATAATATTAGTAACAATATTTTTATTTATAATAATTATAGGAAAAGTATTTTATATACAAGTAATAGATTATAAAAAATTAAATAATTATGCGACTAGTTTATGGAGTCGTAATTTACCTTTAGCAGCAAATCGTGGAATTATATATGATACAAATGGAGTAGAATTAGCTAGTAATATAACTACAACATCTTTAGTATTAATACCTAATCAAATTAGTGATAAAGAAAAGGTCGCTAAAGATTTAAGTAAAATATTAAATGTAGATTATAAAGAAATGTATAAACACGTATCTAAAAAAACATCTATAGAAAGAGTTCATCCAGAAGGTAGAAATTTAAGTTATGAAATAGCAGATAAAATAAATAGTTTAGATTATGATGGAGTATATCTTGTTAAAGAAGCAAAAAGATATTATCCATATGATACATTACTATCACATAGTATTGGATTTGTTGGTATAGACAATCAAGGACTCTCTGGACTTGAGCTTATTTATGATAATTATTTAACTGGTAGTGATGGATCTATAAAATATTTTAGTGATGCTAAAGGAAATAGTCTTTCCATGTCACAAATATATGAACAACCAACAAGTGGTGTTAATATGACCCTAACAATTAATTACGAACTTCAAGAAGCTTTAGAAAGAGAACTGGATGTAGCTGTATCAGAATATAATCCAGATCAAGCACTTGGTATAGCTATGAATCCAAATACAGGTGAAATACTTGCAATCGCTTCTCGTCCTACATTTAGTCCAAGTGAGTATCAAAATTATACAGTAGAAGAAATAAATAGAAATCTTCCAATATGGATGACATATGAACCTGGTAGTACATTTAAAATAATTACACTTGCTGCATCATTAGAAGAAAAAATAGTAGATTTAGAAAACGATAACTTTTTTGATGGGGGATCAGTTACTGTGGGTGGAGCTACCTTACACTGTTGGAAAGCAGGAGGGCATGGAGCTCAAACTTATTTAGAAGTAGTTGAAAACTCCTGTAACCCTGGATTTGTAAATTTAGGTCTTAAACTTGGAAAAGAAACATTATTTAATTATATAGATTTATTTGGATTTGGAAAAAAGACAGGAGTAGATTTAAATGGAGAAAGTAATGGGATACTTTTTAATGTAGATAAAATAAGTGATTTGGAACTTGCTACTACAGCATTTGGTCAAGGAGTAAGTGTTACTCCAATACAACAAATAACAGCTGTATCAGCAGCTATTAATGGTGGAATATTATATAAACCATACATTGTTAATAGTTTAAATGAACCAGAAACTAATAGTGTAATACTTGAAAATACTCCTACAGTAGTAAGAAAAGTAATAAGTGACGATACAAGTAAAAAAGTTAGATATGCTTTAGAAAGTGTAGTTGCTCGTGGTACAGGACATAATGCATATATAGGAGGATATAGAGTAGGAGGAAAAACTGGTACTGCGCAAAAAGTAAAAGATGGAATTTATATGAGCGGTAATTATATAACAAGTTTTATAGGATTTTTACCTGCTGATAATCCAGAAATAATAATTTATATAGCAGTTGATAATGCTAAAGGAATAACACAATATGGAGGAACAGTTGCTGCTCCTATAGCTAAAAATTTTTTATTAAGTGCAATAGATATACTTGATATAGAAGAAAGAAATGATGAAATAGAAAGAGAATATTTATGGACAGACAAACAATATGCTGAAGTGCCAAATGTAGTTGGTATGAATGTTAAAGATGCAGTAAAGGAATTAAAGAAATTTAAAGTAGAATATAGTGGTAGTGGAAATATTGTAACTTATCAATCTCCAAGTGCTGGTGAAAAAGTTTATGAGGGTGAAACTATAAGATTATTACTTAGTGAATGATTGACAAATAATATTAATTTTTTGTATACTTATATTTAGTAGGAGTAGTGTATGAAGAAGGCAAATAAAAAAATATATATAGTATTAACATATACAGGAACAATACTTTCTAAAATAATAAGAGTTTATACAAGAGCAGAGTTTTGTCATGTATCTTTATCTTTAGATAAAAGATTAAATAAAATGTATAGCTTTGGAAGACTTAATCCATATAATCCTTTTACAGGTGGTTTTGTTCAAGAAGGTATAAATATAGGTACTTTTAAGAGATTTAAAAATACAAAAGCTGAAATATATTGTATTGAAGTTACCAATGAACAATATAATAAAATAAGGCAAGAATTAAAGAAAATTAGAACAAATAAAAATTTATATAAATTTAATAGAACGGGATTGTTCTTATCAGCTATAAATTTTAAATATACAAAGAAAAATAGATTCTATTGTGCTGAATTTGTAAAACATTTAATAGATGTTGCTGATATAGATATGAAATTACCTAATACAGTAAAACCTATAGATTTTAAAAAGTACAATAATTTAGATTTATTATATAGAGGTAAATTAAAAAATTATAATTAAAATATTATAATTTTTTTATTGTTGAAAAATAAAATATATTATATAATATATATGGTGATAATATGAATAATAAAGTTGTAATAATTGGTTGTGGTAATGTAGGAATGAGTTATGCATATGCATTAGTTAATCAAAGAACATATGTAAATGAACTAGTACTTATAGATGTTAATACAAAAAAAGTAGAAGGAGAAGTAATGGATTTAAATCATTGTCTTGCTTACAGTCCTTCTAAAATAAATATAAAGTTAGGTACTTATGATGATTGTAAGGGTGCTAAAATAGTAGTAATAGCAGCAGGAGCTAATCAAAACATAGGTGAAACTAGAATGGATTTAATATATAAGAATAGTAAAATATTTAAAGATATAGTAACTAATGTTATGAATAGTGGATTTGATGGTATATTTTTAGTTGCTACTAATCCATTAGATGTAATGACTTATTTAACATATAAGTATTCTAATTTACCACATAATAAAGTATTAGGTACAGGTACAACGCTTGATACAGCTAGACTTAAATATTTAATAAGTGAGCGTGTTGGAGTAAGTCCTAAAGATATAGATGCTTTTGTTATGGGAGAACATGGTGATTCTGAATTTATTCCTTGGAGTAATGCTAATATAGCTTTAAGAAGTTTAAATGCTTACTTAACAGAAAAAGAAAAAAATAAAATAGAAAGTGATGTTAGAAATTCAGCATATGAAATAATTGAAAGAAAAGGTGCTACATATTATGGTATTGGTATGTGTTTAGTTAGAATAACAAATGCTATATTAGGTGATGAAAATGTAATACTTAGTATTTCTGCATATGATAAAGAAAATGATGTTTATATTTCAACACCTGCTATAGTAAATAATAATGGTGTAAAAGAAAAAATATTTGTACCATTTAATAAAGAAGAATCATTAAAAATGGAAAATTCTATTAAAGTTATAAAAGAAGCTATAAATAATTTATAGCTTCTTTACATTTTTGTATAAATATTTTGTCGATTTTTGAAAAAGTGATTGATTATGTGAAATATTTGTGATATATTTAAAGTGTAAATAAGGAAAGGTATGTGATAAAATGAAAAAATGTTTAGGTTTATTTACATTAGCATTTGCTTTACTATTTGCCATCACAGTTAAAGCTGATGCTCTTATAATGACTCAACAAGATTTACAAGATTGTATCGATACAGCTTCAACAGCTGCTGATAAAAAAGCAACTTGTGAAGTAAGTTCTTATATAAATCTTGGATCTACAATTGAAATTAAAGGTGGAGTTGAAGTAACTATATCTTTAGACAAAACAGGTGGAGCTTTAGAAATAACTGCTGATGATACTGTTGATCCTTTATTTAAAGTTACTGATGGTAAATTAATTTTTGATGGTGTAGGAAGAATTACAGGAAATGTTGATGTTTTCTATTTATTAGGAAATACAGCAGGTGGAACAACTAAAGCAGAACTTGAAATTGGAGAAGGTATTGAAGTTGTTTCAAATACATCAAATGCTGTTTATTTAAAAGGAAAAGGCGCTAAATTAGATGTATATGGAGATTTATTATCAAATTCTACAAAATATGCAGCTATTCAAGGTAATGGTAATCCTGAATCTGCTGGAACTGTAATTAACATTTATGAAGGCGCAACTGTTAAAGCTCCAAGTAATACAGCTATTTATCATCCACAAGATGGTGAATTAAATGTTTTAGGTGGAGAAATTACTGGTACAACTGGTATCGAAATGAGAGCAGGTAAATTAACTGTTAAAGGTGGAACAATCGTTGGTACTGCTGTTCCAACTGAAACTACTGCTAATGGTAATGGTTCAACAACTACAGGAGCTGGTATTGCTGTAGTACAACACACTACAGAATTTAATCTATCTGCTGTTGTTGAAGGTGGTACAGTTAAAGGTTATACAGCTTTATACCACAACAATACAGAAAACAATAGTGAAGCTGCTGCTAATAAAGTTACTTTAGAAGTAACTGGTGGTACTTTCGAAGCTACAAATGAAGGAACAAATGCTATCTATAGTGATGCTAAAGAAAACTTCATTGAAGGTGGAGAATTCAAAGGTGCAGTTAATGAAAAATTTGTTTCAGAAGAATTAGAAACAAAAGTAATTGATGGTGTTACTTATATTGGAGAATCAATTCCAAAAGAAGAAGAAAAAGAAGAAATAAAAGAAGAAGTTAAAGAAGAAGAAAAAGACACTGATAAAGAAAAAAATCCAAATACTGGAGATAGTGTAATGTTATTCTTAGTACTTGGATTAATTGGTTTAGTTGGAACTGGAGTTGCAACAAATAAATTAAGAAAAAATGCTTAGTAATCAAAAGAGCTTAGGCTCTTTTTTTGTTATAAAAAGTAAAAAAATGCAAATATAAACATACAATAATATTAGAATTGTAGTCTAGTTTTGTCATTTTTTGAAAAATTTATTGAATTTAAAATTTTTTTGTGCTATAGTAGAGGACAATGAAAGGAAGGTTTTGGGAAAATGAAAAAATATTTTAATTTATTTATATTAGCATTTGCTTTACTATTCGCCATCACAGTTAAAGTAAATGCTGAAAGTTGTACTGATAATTGTGCAGCTCAAATTGGTACAGCTAAATATGATACTTTACAAGAAGCAATAGCAAATGTAAAAGATGGAGAAACTATTGAATTATTAAAAGATATTACAGATGTATCTGCTAATATAAAAATAGAAGGAGAAAAAGGAACAAGTGTTACTATTGATGGTAAAGGAAAAACTGTTTCAGGTAGTGCTAAAAAAGTTTTTGAAATTTATAACAAAGATGATGTAGAAGGAGCAGAACAATTTACTGTAACATTTAAAGATGTTACTATTAAAACAACTGCAACTGAAGGTCGTGACATTGATACTCGTACATCAAATATAAAACTTGCTTTGGATGATGTTAAGTTAATTACAACTAGTGCTGCAAACAACCAAGTTATAACTGTAGGAAATAGTTTAAAGAAAAATATTACACTTGATTTAAATAAATTGACTATTGAAGCTGGAGTAGCTGGATATGGTATTATTGTATTTAATCCATCAACAATCAATATTACTAATAGTGACATCAAAGGATATGCAGCACTTTATATGAAAGGTGGATCTGAAGGTTCTAAAGTTACTGTTAAAGATTCTAAATTAACAGGAACAAGTGATCATGATGGAGCTACTGATAACTTTGCAACAATCGCTCTTGAAGATGATGGCATTAATATTGACATAATTGATTCAACTGTTGAAGTAACAGGATCAGGAAAAGCTAAACAAGTTGCATTCAGTCAAGGTTCAAATTTAACTGTAGAAAAAGAAAATACAATTAAAATTTCTGGGGAATCTGAAGTTATTGTAAGACCAGAAGGATTTATAATGAATCAAACTGGGGCTAAAATTGTTGTAGAAGCAGGTGTAAGTACTAATTTAGAAATACCAGAAGAATTCTTGCCAGAAGGTGTAATAGTAGAAAAAGATAATGATGGTAATTTTATAGTAGTACAAGAAGTGGTAGAAGAACCAACAGAAGAAGATAAAACTCCAGAAAAAGAAGAAGTAAAAGAAGAAGTAAAAGAAACTGAAAAAGAAGAAGTTAAAAATCCAGAAACAGGAGATAATGTGGTTACATATATCTTAATAGGATTAATGAGTTTAATAGCTTTTGGATATGCTTCAAACAAATTAAGAAAAAATGCTTAATACTTAAAAAGTAGAGAAATCTACTTTTTTTCTTGTCCTAATTTAATCATATAAGAATAAAATTAACTAGAGGGATTTTATGATTATATTAACTAAAGTAGTATTAGTAATGATGATTAGTTTAGTTTTATCTATAATTACAGGAATAGTTTTAATTCCTATATTAAAAAGATTAAAAGCAGGACAAAGATTAAGTGAATATTTAGAAGAAAAACATAAAAGTAAACAAGGAACGCCAACTATGGGTGGTTTAATATTTATAATACCTGTAGTAGTTGTTATTCTTTTTATGTATTTATTTGGTAAGATAAAATTTAATACTACATTATTTATAGTGTTATTTACTTTTTTATCTTATTCTTTGATAGGATTTATAGATGATTTTTTAATTATAAAAAGAAAAAATAATAAAGGATTAAGTGAAAGTTGTAAATTTATTTTACAAATAGTAGTAGCTATAATTTTCTTTTATTTATTTATGAAAAGTGGTAATGAACCATTACTTTGGATACATACTTTAGGTATAAAATTAGATATAGGCTTTTTATATGGTTTAATAATATTATTGGTACTTGTTTCTAGTAGTAATGCAGTTAATATTACTGATGGCTTGGATGGTCTTGCCGGTAGTTTATCTTTAATTGCTTTTTTAACTTTGGGTATAATTAGTTATAACACTGGATGGTTAGAAGGATATGAAGAAGTGTCTTTGTTTTGTTTTTCAATGTGTGGATCTTTAATAGGCTTTTTGCTTTTTAATTTAAATCCTGCAAAAGTATTTATGGGTGATACAGGAAGTCTTGCTTTAGGTGCCACTATGGGATCAATTGCTATTTTAACTAGACATGAAATTTTATTAATATTAATAGGGATTGTATTTGTAATTGAAACACTTACCTGTATAATTCAAAGAGTATATTATAAATTTACTAAAAAAAGATTATTTTTAATGACTCCTATACATCATTCATTTGAAAAGAAAGGGTATAGTGAGTATGATATAGTTAAATTATTTTGTTTAGTAGGTATACTTGCTAGTATGATAGCTATTATATTTGGTGTAGTTCTATAAATTTATAAAAAAAATAAAATTATATAGGTGATATAATGAAGAATAAAAGAGTAGAATTAACTTTACTTATAAGTGTTATTATAATATCTTTATTTGGAGTTATTATGATTTATTCTTCATCATATATATGGTCAGAGTATAAGTATAATGATCCATATAAGTATTTAAAAAATCAAGCTTTATTTTTTATAATAGGAATAATTTTAATGAATGTAGTAAGTAAAATAGATTATAAGAAATATTTTAAATATGCTAATAAAATATTATTGATATGTGTAATTCTATTAATACTCGTATTAATTCCTGGAGTAGGTACTGTTAGAAATGGATCTAGAAGTTGGTTTGGTATAGGTTCTTTTGGTATACAACCTAGTGAATTTGCTAAATTAGGACTTATTATTTTTACAAGTAAATATTTATCTAATAATCCTAATTGTATGAAAAATTTTAAAAGAGGAGTACTTCCTATATTAATAATTACTATTGGTATATTTGGTATAATAATGCTTCAACCAGATTTTGGAACAGGAACTATACTTGTTATGACTATAATAGGATTATTATTTGTAGCTGGATTAAATATAAAAATATTTCTTAAATTTGGAGTAGTGGCTATAATAGGTGTTATTGCTCTTATTTTAATAGCACCTTATCGTTTAAAAAGAATATTATCATTTTTAGATCCTTGGAGTGATCCTTTAGGTAGTGGATTTCAAATAATTCAAAGTTTATATAGTATAGGTCCTGGTGGATTATTTGGACTTGGATTTGGAAATTCTATACAAAAACACTTTTATTTACCAGAACCCCAAACAGATTTTATATTTTCTATAATTTCAGAAGAATTTGGTTTTATGGGAATACTTATAATATCGTTTCTATTTATAATAATATTTTATAATTGTCTTAAAATAAGTATGAAGTGTACTGACTTATTTGGTAAATATTTATCTTTTGGTATAACTTTTGGACTTATATTTCAAACTGTACTTAATTTAAGTGTAGTAGTGGGATTAATTCCTGTAACTGGTGTAACACTTCCATTTCTTAGTTATGGTGGTTCTAGTTTACTTATAACTATGATAAGTATTGGTATAATTTTAAATATATCTAGGTATGAAAAATAAAAAAGGCTTAAGCCTTTTTTTCCCTTTTTATAAGTTTTGCATGTAATACTACTTTATCATTATCATCATAACAAGTAGATAAAGTAAGTATTTTATCTTCTTCTGAAATAGATGTTTTAAAATCAAATTTACTTCTTTTTATTAGCATATTTCCAAAATCTAAAAATTCTTGAGTATTATTAAATTTAACTTGTATATAATCATTTGTAGTAGGTATTCTATAAACACTAAATACTTGCCACAATGTATTTTCTGTTTCTGTAGATAATTTAACAATATAATTATTAGAATTGTTTAACCAACCATTTTTTAGTATTTTTCTTAATGTACCAAACATTGTATTATTTTTTCTACTATGGGCATATATAATGGTATTTTTATCAAAATCAATTTTATTATTTCTATAGTCCATAAATACCCAACCAGCTTTATTATAGCTTTTATCAAAACTATGAGTTAAATAATATTCATTATCACTAGTTTGTACAAAAGGATAATTTATGTTAGTACCATTAACTTGTATCCATCCAACAGTATCACTATTTTTTTCTTTTAATTCAGTAAAGTTTACATCTATTAAATTCATTTCAATATATGTCCAATATGGACTAGTTTGAGGAATTACTTCCTCAACAGGTTCGATAATCTCAGTTTGGTTAGAATCTTCAGTTTCTATAACTTCAGTATTTTCTTGTATCTCGTTAATTTCATTTTCTGATTGCTTAGAATCTTTTATCCAATTAACTATATTTATAGAACTTATTATTAGAATAGTTAAAAAAACCAAAATAATAATAAGCAATGTAACATTATTCCACCTAATTTTTCTTTTTTTCTTTTCTTTTTTCATTGATATCACATCCTTTCAGTATTATATCAAATATTAATCATAATTTGTATAAAATGTATTATTTTTTTATTCTTTATTATTAATTTTATTAAAATTACATGATATAATGTAAATAGGATAGGTGATTGTATGAAGATCGTTTTTAAAAGAGCTGTTGCTTATATGATAGATATGTTGATTGTATCAGCTATTTCTACTTTAATTGCTTCTAATGCTTATATTAATAAAGATTATAAAAATTATATTAATACATATGAAGAGTATGACTCTTTTTATGAAAAATATGAAAATTCTATAGAAGATTTACAAGAATCTTTAGAGGATGAAGAAATAACTCAAGATGAATATGATACTGAATTAGAAAAAATAAATAATTCTTATAATGATAAAAATATAGAGTATAATTATAAACTTATAAAATTTTCTATAGTATCAACTATAATAAGTATACTTGTTATATTAATATATTTTGTTGTAATACAATATTATTTTAATGGTAAAACATTAGGTAAATGGATAATGAAATTAAGAGTAGTAAGCAATAATGATAAAAAATTAAATATTTTAAATTATTTACTGAGAAGTTTAATTTTAAATAGTGTTTTAATAAATATATTAACTATAATATTTGTAGTAACTCTATCGAAGAACAACTATTTGATAGCTAATGAAATAATTTATGTCGTAAATTATGTTATGGAAATAGCTATTGTGTTTATGATGTTTTTTGATAAAAACAATAGAGGACTTCAAGATTATGTTGCTAATACTAAAGTAATTTATGAGGGAGTGGAATAATGAAGTGTAATAGATGTGGTAAAGAAATAGATGAATTAGAAATTTTTTGTGATGATTGCAAAAGGCATTTAAAAAATTTTTCATCTAGAAGGGAAGTTAAAGAGTTAGAGCAATTAATAGAAAATCAAAAAAAATTTGATGATTTGGAAAATACTAAAGAATTAGTAAACTTAGATAAATTAGTTGAGGAAAAATTAGAAAAAGAAGAAAAAGTTGAACTAAGAACAAAAGTTATTGAAGTAAATAATATAGTAGAATCAAATAAAGAAGATGCTATAGAAAATAATGAAAAACCTAAAAAAAACAAAAAGAAATTAATTATAAGTATAAGTATTATTTCAATTATTTTAATAGGTATAATAATTTTATTAATTATTCTTTTAGGTAAAGATAAACCAGAAGAAAATGAAAAAACAGTTATTGATTATGAAAAAGTAATAAATACTTATGGTGATAAAATTACTAAAATATCAAATGATTATATTACTAAAAATGAAGATGTTCCAACTTGGCAATATATACTTGAAAATGTAGATTATAATAGATATGAAGTTGAATGTGGTATTCATAATATTTATAAAGATGGAAGTATTTATTTAGCTGGATGTAAAGTAGATGGCAAAAAAATTAAACATACATATGGAGAAGAAAAAGAAGAAATTAAAGAAGGTAAAAAGATTAGTGTATATAAACTTGATTATGATGGTTTTATAGTTTATACAGGTGTAAATGAAAATTCTTCTACTATAGCAGGTACGATTACTTGTAAAACAGAAGAATGTACTTATATTAGTGCATATGATAAGTATGTATTAATAGAGGAAGAAAGTGAATATTATTTATATGATTACACAACTGATTCTTTAAATTTTGGACCTTTTAAACTAACAAATGAATATGATGTTTTAGTTCATAATAATATTTTATATGGTATCATTTATAATGAAAATGATCTAAACAATATATATAATGTACAAACAGGAAAAACTTTAAAAAATGTAAAAGGTTTCTTATTACCTGGAGAAATGGACTTTGATCCAACAATTATGTATAAATATAATTACGCTATATTTGTTAATAATGATAAAAATGAATTTATTAATTTAAAAACAGGTAATGTTAGTTATTCTATAAAAGAATCTATTGTATCTTTTATAGAAAAAAATAAAATAGTATACATAACAACACTTACACCTAATAATAAATATAAAATATATAATAGTAATGGAAAAGCTCTTTTTGATGGAAAGGAATATATAAACTTTATTATGAATGATAATGAGTTCTTAGTGTCTACAGAAACTAATTTTAAAGTTTATGATAAAAATTTAAATATTAAAGTAAGCAGTAAAAATTATGATAAAGTACTTGGATTATATCAAGATTTTGTAGTGGCTACAAAAGGAAATAACTTAATTTTATTAAGTACTAAAGATAAAGAATACATTACTTTTGAAAATGTATGGGACGATTCTACAAATATATTCCATTATAATTTAACTAGAAAATCTAATAATAAAATAAGTGTAATAATAGAAGACAAAAAAATGCCTATTGCAGGCAGTAGTAGAGGCATTGAATATTATTATGACATTAAAACTAAAGAAAGTGGTTTTATAGAAAACACTATTATTCAATAATTATAAATAGAATTCATCTATTTCTGGTGTAAATTCTTTATGATTATCATGTATATAAAATATATTTTTATAAGTATCAATTAAATTATTAGTATTAGTATAATTTAAAATATCGGATAAAGATAATACTCCTATAGTATTGTCTTTTTCTTTTACAAGTAATCTTTTTACTTTATATTTTCCCATAAGTTTTAAAGCATCTTCTATATTATCATTAACACCTATAGAAACTATATTATTACTTATATAAGATTTAATAGAATCATTAATACTTTTTAAAGTGGGAATAGATAAACAAATATCTCTATCTGTAATTACTCCAACATATTTATTATTATTTTTTATAGGAATAAAACCGATATTATTTTTTTTCATTAAATTAGAAACATCTTTAATAGAACTATCTATATTACTAAAAATAATTTTTTTACTCATAATGTCTTTAATCATAATTTCACCATTTTTATTATTGATTAAAATAAGTTTTTTATACATATTATTTAATATGAATAGAATGCATTTGAGAAAATATAAAAACAAAAAAAATAAAGTTATAAACAAGATAATTTTTATATTAATTTTATTGTTTATTTGTATATTTTATATATTTAAAATATTTAATAAAAAAGCCCTCCCACAACTTTTAGAATATTCAGAAATAGAAACTACTAAAATAGTATCTTCAATTGTTACTAATACAATAATAGAAGAAATAGCTAATAACATAACTATGGAAGATCTTTTTATAACTACTAAAGATTCTAATGGTGATATAAAAAGTATAGATTTTAATTCTAGTGAAGTAAATAAATTATTATCTAAAGCGGCTAAATCAGTAGAACAAAATTTAAGATATATAGAAAGTGGAAATACTGATAAATTAAATCTTACTAATTATGTTTCTAATTTAGATAAAGAAAAAATAAAAAAAGGTATTATATATGAATTACCAAGTGGAATTATATTTAATAATATTTTATTTAATAATATATTACCAAAAATACCTATAAAAATAAGTTTAATAGGTACTGTATTTTCTCAACTTTCTACTGATGTAAAATCTTATGGTATAAATAATGCTTTAATACAAGTCAATTTAAATATAGAATCAGAAGTAAAAATATTATTACCATTTGTATCTTCTAGAACAAAGATACAGGAAAGTATACCAATTATTATGAAGGTAATAGAAGGTAATGTGCCTAGTTATTATTTTGATGGATATTTAGATAGTATAACTAATCAATGATTTACTTTTTAAACATTTTAAGATATAATGTTTGTGGTGATTTTATGAATAATTTAATATTAATTAAATATGGTGAATTAACTACTAAAAAAGCAAATAGAAATACTTTTACTAAGTTACTTGCTAATAATGTTAAAAATATATTAAAAGGAGAAAATTTTAATATAAGATTTGATAGAGTTAGAATGTATATTGAATGTGATAATGCAGATGTAATAGTAGAAAAATTACAAAAAGTATTTGGTATACATAGTATAGTTATATGTCATAAAGTAAATACTAATGTTGAAGATATAAAAGCTAAAGTATTAGAATTATTAAATAAAGAGAAATTTCATACATTTAAAATTAATACAAAAAGAGCAGATAAATCTTTTGAAATTCATAGTATGGCTTTTAATAATATAATAGGAGGTCATGTACTAAAAAATATTAATTGTAAAGTTGATGTACATAATCCTGATATTGAAGTTAAAATAGAAATAAGAAATGAAGGAACATTTATTTATACTAATGAAATAAAAGGTATAGGTGGATATCCTGTAGGTGTTCAAGGAAAAGGAATGCTTATGCTTAGTGGAGGAATAGATTCTCCAGTAGCTGGATATTTATCATTAAAAAGAGGAGTAGATTTAGAATGCTTATATTTTGAATCACCACCACATACAAGTCTTGAATCTAAAAATAAAGTAATAAAACTTGCTAGTATAATAAATGAATACTCAGGTAACATTAAAGTAAATATAGTACCATTTACTAAACTTCAAGAAGCTATTTATAAAAATGTCCCTGATAGTTATGTAATAACTATTATGAGAAGAATGATGTATAGAATAGCTGAAAGATTAAGTTTAAAACATAAATGTAAAGTTATAATAAATGGAGAATCAATAGGTCAAGTAGCTAGTCAAACTTTAACAAGTATGAGTGTTATTAATAGTGTTACCAATTTCCCAGTAATTAGACCTGTTGCTTGTATGGATAAGATAGAAATAATTGACATTTCTAAAAAAATAAATACATATGAAACAAGTATATTACCATATGAAGATTGTTGTACTATATTTTTACCAACTCATCCAGTAATAAATCCAGATATAAATAAATGTATTTTATATGAATCTAATTTTGATTATGAAACATTGATTGATGAATGTATAAATAATATAGAAGTTATAACTAATTTAAAAGAAGAAGAATATAGTGAATTTTTATAGTAGAAAAAATTACCAAAAAAAAATTGTATAAAAAACCTCTTTGTACACAAATTATAAATGTACAGGAGGTGAAAATAATGAATAAATCAACTAATAAAATGGTTGTACCTGGAGCTAAACAAGCAATCGATAAAATGAAATATGAAATCGCTAGTGAATTAGGAGTTAACTTAGGTCCTGATGCTACTTCAAGAGCTAATGGTTCAGTTGG